>JAIROW010000243.1 GCA_031257315.1 Prevotellaceae bacterium | reverse complement strand
TGTCTGGTGATAGCTGCTGTGAACGATTCGCTGAAAATTGGCGAAAAAATTTTCCCCGTTACTTCGGCAAGCATAAACACCAAAAACAAAGGCGACTGGAAATACGGGCGCATAGAAGTCCGCGCAAAATTGCCGTCATGTCTCGGCTCCTGGCCTGCAATATGGATGATGTCAACAAAATCAACTTTCGGTTCATGGCCTCGAAGCGGAGAAATCGACATTATGGAACATGTTGGATACGACCCCGATAAAGTTCATTTCAACGTTCATACCGAGAAATATAATCATACAAAAAATACTGGCAGAGGAATAGGAATAAATCACCCGAATACAGACAAAGAGTTTAACATCTATGCAATAGAGTGGTTTGAAGACAGAATTGACTGGTATCTCAATGAAAAAAAAGTATTTACGGTCGAGAACAATGAGAAAACCCATGAAGCCTGGCCCTTTGACTACGAATTTTATCTGATTATCAATTTTGCTTTCGGAGGCTCGTGGGGCGCAGTTAAAGGCGTTGATTTCAATGCGTTACCGCAATACTATTATATCGATTACGTAAGAATTTATCAATAATATAAAAATGTCGTTACTTAGTTTGTCCGGAATAGCCAAAAGCTACAAAGACGGTGAAAACAATATAAATCATGTACTCAGGAGTATAAATCTTGAACTCGAAGCGGGAGACTTTGTTGCAGTAAAAGGAGCGTCGGGAGCAGGTAAAACAACACTGCTTCAAATAATTGGAACATTAATTAAACCCGACGCAGGTTCATATTTGCTCGACGGAGTTGAAATGAGCTCTTCCAGCGTTGATTTTTCATACATTCGCAACAAAAAAACAGGTTTTGTATTTCAGGATTACCGGCTTATGCCGCAATATCGAATCAGAGAAAATATTTTGCTGCCGACTTTGGCATTTCAGAATAAAACCTCAGAAGAACAGAACGATTATGCGCTGAAATTGATGGAAATAACAGGAATACAGGCGATTGCAGAACAGTATCCCGATACTGTTTCAGGAGGAGAAGCAAGCAGGGCGGCTCTTTGCAGAGCATTGATAATGAAACCGTTATTGCTTCTGGCTGATGAACCGACCGGACAACTGGATTCCGAAAACGTAAAAAACATTGCAGCAATGCTGTCCGAAATAAATAAAATCCTGAATACCACCATTATAATGGTAACGCACTCGGACGAAATTTCTTCTGTTGCAAAACGCATATTAACGCTTAAAAATGGTATATTAACGTGAATATAAATATCTTAACGAAAAGAAATATTCTGCATTATGCAAAATATTATCGTTTGATTGCGTTTGCCGCAATTGTAATGGTAACAATAATAACCGGCAGTCTTCTCGTCGGCAAATCTGTACGTTCTACGCTGATACACAGAGTAGAAGAGCGTCTTGGAAATACTGAAACAGTAATTTTTTCATACAATTCGTTTATCGACACTGAAATGCTGAAAAACAGTCTGTTATACGATGCAAGAGCGATATTGCTAAGCAAAGGATTTATTTCAGTTTCGGAACGCTTGATTCCTGTTATGGTTTGGGGAGTCAATGATAAATTCATACAAAAAGGCGAAGCAAAACTAAATCAGGCGCTTGCAGATGAATTGAGCGACAATTTCGGAGATTTTGCTCTCCGGTTGCCGGCAACAGGATTGATTCCGTCAGGTTCATTATTTGTAACCGACAATTATACCGTAAGTTTAAGATTGAAATATGCTGGAACTCTCGACACTAAAGACGGCGGAAATATAAGTCTCAAAAACGAACAGATTATTCCGTTCAATATTTTTGTCAATCAATCGGAATTATCTGAAATTCTGGAAATTGATAATAAAATAAATCTGATACTGCTAAAAAACAGGATTTCGGCAGAAGAACTGAAAAAAGTTTGGAATTATAAACATTCCGGTATGAAAATTTATGAAAATGAGAATTTTACAGAAGTTGTTTCCGACAGGATATTTATGAAAAGCGAAGCTGTCGAAACCCTGCGCAAAAACAATCCAGAATCGAACAGATTATTTTCATATATGGTCAATTCCATTGATTTTAAGAACGGCAGTATTCCGTATTCGTTTGCAGTGGCAATGGACAAATATAAAGGAAAAAAACTGAAAAACAATGAAATAATCGTTTCCGATTATACGGCAAACCGTCTTGGACTAAAATCCGGCGATTCCGTTTGCATAAGTTATTTTGTTTCAGAAGATTTGAAAACATTAAAAACTAAAAATCACAGTTTCACAGTTTCGGAAATTGCGCCATTATCGGAATTACAGTCAGATTCGACTTTAAGCGCTGATTTTCCGGGACTTTCAAATGTAGAACGCTGTACTGACTGGGATAGCGATTTGCCAATAAATATGGATTTGATAACGGACGAAGACGAAAATTACTGGAATTTGTACAGGACTGTGCCAAAAGCAGTTATACCATACGGGGCTGTCGAAGACGATTGGAGCAATGTATATGGCAGCGCTACTGCTGTAAGAATTAACAGTTCAAAAATCAACCTGTCTGATTTGTCGCCTGAAATGTTTGGAATACAAATCATTTACCCGAAAGATGCAGGATTTGAAGCCGCAAAAAACGGAATGGATTTTTCGGGACTTTTTCTCGCACTTGGCATATTTATAGTCATTTCGGCTGTTTTGCTTATGACTGTTCCTTTCTCAGAAATGATTTATCGCAGACAAAGCGAAATTTCAATATATAAATCACTTGGATACAGAGCAAAGCATATTTCAGCCATTTTAAGACGCGAATCTTTTCCTGTCGTTTTGGGTGCGTCAGTTATCGGCGTATTTTTTGGAATAATTTATACATATATGATTTTATTTTTGCTCGGAAATGTATGGAAAGGCGCGACTCATTCTTCCAAATTTATGCTTTCACTTGATTTGGAAACGCTCGTATCAGGTTTGTTTGTTGGCGTTTTGATTTCAGAATTTATAATGTTTGTAATAACAAGACCTGCTAAATTTCACAAAAACAAAATGTTAACAGCGCTCAAAACAAAACGTAAAACCCATATACCGGTCATTTTGCAAAAATCGGCAATGTTGTTAATGTTGGCATTAATTATTTGTTTTCCAGTGATTTCACAGTCGGCAACAGGTTTTGTGATTTCAGGAATTGCGACAATTGCGTTTGCGGCGCTTTGCGGAAACTATTTTTTGAACAGAATAAAATTAAATAACTTTAAAAACAAATATTTAAATCATAACAGGCTGGTATGGACAACTCTTTACACCAATAAAAAGCAGGTAAATCTGTCGTTTTATACGCTTGCGGCAGGCGTTTTCATCGTATTTTCTGTAGGATTGAACCGTCAAAATTTTACCGACAGCGCTACAATATTGACCGGAACAGGCGGATTTAACCTCTGGTGCGAATGTAGCGTGCCTGTTTATCACAACATTAACACAAAATACGGCAGAGACAAACTTGCACTTTCCGATTTACCGGAAAACGTCGAAATCATGCAAATTTTGAAATTTGGCGCCGACGATGCCAGCTGTCTGAATCTCAATAAAGTAACAAAACCTGCCGTCTTGGGCATTGATATGAATGTTTTAAGCGAAAGTGGTTTTGAACTCGCTTCAGTCATTTATTCAGGAGATAAAACACATGTTTTCAACAGTTTACAAAATTGTGAAAAGTCCATATATCCTGCTTTGGTCGATGAAACTGTTTTAATGTGGAATTTAGGACTTAAACTTGGAGATACAATAGTTTATGACGGAGAAAACGGAAAAAAAATTATTCTGCAACTTGCCGGAACTCTTAAAAATTCGATATTTCAAGGTAATTTACTGATTGACAGAAAATTGTTCTCAACGGCGTGGAGCGAAATTACAGGCAGCGAAATAATTCTTGTAAAAACGCCTGAAAACAAAATCTCGGAAACTAAAATGCTGATATCTCAGGCGCTGAGCAATTACGGAGCAAAAGTATCGACAACCGCCGCAAGATTAAAAGAATTTAACAGTGTTACAGATACTTATCTTTCCATATTTATGACGCTGGGAGGCTTGGGGCTGTTGCTTGGCTTAATGAGTTTTATAATTGTTGTACGCAAAAGTCTTATTGCCCGAAAAAACGAAATCGCTCTTTACCGCGTTACAGGTTTTACTGATAAAAAAATTGGCAAAATACTTTATAAAGAGAATATTATCGTTCCATTATACGCCATTGGAACAGGAATCGCCGCTTCGCTGCTCTGTACGGGTATAAATTTTACTAACATAAACTTCGGACTTTGGCTGTTCACTGTTATTTTTACGATCTTGCTTGTATTCAGCATTTTATGGTTTGTAAAACTGTCTGTGTTTGAAACGTTGAAAAATGTCCCGTATATAGTGAGATGACTGATATAAAAATTATATGTATTTGCATAATTATTCCGTATTAATAAATCACAAATATTAAATTAAATAAAATCATTATAATAAAATTTTATGAAAATAATAAATAAAGCATTACTTGATACCGTATCGGCGCAGGCAGTTGGAAATGCGCGATTGAGAATGAATTATAACTTTCATGAAACTCTTGACGACCCTCTGAACAGACTGTTGAACGCAATGGAACCGAACAGTTATTTTCCTCCGCACCGTCATTTAAACCCCGACAGGGAAGAATTGTTTCTTGTGTTGAGAGGTGGCGTTGTAGTATTTATTTTTAACGATGAAGGCGTAATTGTTTCTTCAACGGAAATCTGTCCCGACAAAGGCGTTTATGGCATGGAAATTGAAGCTGGAGTATGGCATTCGTTAGTGGTGCTGGAATCGCAAACAGTTGTATATGAGGTAAAACGCGGTCCATACGCCCCGTTAACGCATGAAAATGTTGCAAAATGGGCGCCAACGCCAGACAACAGACTTGATGCAGAGGCATATATGGAAAAAATACTGTCAATACACCGGAAATCAAAACAAAAATAAAGAGATTTTATTTTCGAGAATTTTCAATGAGAAGTAGTAGGCGCGATTAATAGCGCCTTTCTGCCAACCGTTGCGACAGCAAACTTACATAAATTCTATTTTTATAAGTTTGTGTGTAATCACCAAATTTATGCCAGTTTTCTTCTGTAAATTTTTCGTGCGTTTGCCATAAAAAATTGGACAAATTTATAAAAAACAGACATGACGCGGCATGTCCGTCATAAATTTGAAGATTGTAAACGCATTGATAATAAGTGTAATAAAAAAAATATTTTGGAAATACATTTAAAATCAAACAAAAGATATAACTTTGCACGTTTTTATAATTATATATTAATATTTTAAAATTGGTTTAATTAAATTAAAATTCTATGAAACGTAGTACTTATTTTTTCTATTTTTCGTTGACGGCACTTCTGTTTGCCTCATGTTCGGCAGGTAATAATGTTAAATTATCTTCGTCATCAACTAATATTGACTCTGTCAATTACGCTATCGGACTTTCGGTCGGACTGAGCGTTAAAAACGATCTGGACAGAAACGAAGTCGAAATTAAAGAAGAGCATTTTATTGCCGGCTTGAAAGACGCTTTTGCACACATGGATACGGTAACAACCGGCGGGGTAAAACTTGACGGAGAATGGGCTAACATGGTGATTAGAAGCTATTTTATGGCTTTGGAAGAAAAGAAAACAGCTAAGAAAAAAGAAGAGGGAAAACTGTTTCTTGACGAAAACGGGAAAAACGACAGCGTTAAAATTCACGAAAGCGGTTTACAGTACAAAGTGCTGGTTGAAGGCACCGGAATTTCGCCCACAGTTTCGGACACGGTATCGGTAAAATACAAACTTGTAAATATTAAGGGCGATATTATCGAAAGCCGGCTCGACAGTCCAATATCGTTTCCGCTGTCTAACATGATTAAGGGCTGGCAGGAAGGTATTCCACTTATGAAAACCGGCTCAAAATATGTGTTTTATATCCCCTCCGAACTTGCATACGCTAACGGAAGATTAGCCGGAGAAACGCTGATATTTGAAGTAGAACTGGTTCAGGTAAAGAAAGGTAAACAGGAATAAGACGGAAAATAACAGTTGCAACAAACTGTTTTTCCCATGATAATTAAAGATTTTAAGACTGCTCAAAATTTGTATGATTTTCTTGTCACATTTTTTATACTCAGCTTTTTGGGCAGTTCTTTTTCATTAATTGACAGTGCAAAATGACAACAAAAAACAATATACCGGTTAATATATCCGATATACCTTTGCTGTCGGAAGATATGTTTTTGACGGCAGTTATGGAACTGTTAAAAATGGAGTCAGTTCGTTGCATAGCGTATTTTGCCGTCAAAAATATTTACAGCCGGACTTTCAGAATATACTGCGGAACGGCAAACGACGTTTCGGGCGATATTGAGATTTTTGCAACCGATATACCTTTTAACAAAACGGTAGAATCGCTTACTCCGGCGTACAGTCCGATGCATGTCTTTGAAAGAGAGATACATGAAAAATACGGTATAAAATTTGAAAATCACCCATGGCTAAAACCGCTGCGATACCCGTCCGACAGATTCGACAAAAATATGACGCCGGACAGTTATCCGTTTTTCACCGTTGAACGTGAAGACTTGCACGAAGTCGGAGTGGGACCGGTTCATGCAGGAATAATTGAACCGGGGCATTTCAGATTTATATGCGACGGCGAAAAAATAATTCATCTCGAAACAGTACTTGGTTATCAGCATCGCGGCATCGAAAACATGATGACCGGAAAACCCGAACTTCGTAAAATTTTGCTGGCAGAAAGTATTGCAGGCGATTCGGTCGTTGCACATTCACTTGCCTGTGTTGCAGGCATTGAAAGCCTTGCAGGGTTTGTTCCTGACGAAAAATTGCAGCAGGAACGCTGTCTGGCGCTGGAACTCGAACGCATCGCAATTCACATTGCCGATACCTCAGCCCTGTGCATGGACATTGCGTACCAGTTGGGGCAGGTTGCCTGCGAAGCCCTGAGAACCATTGTAATAAACACCGTGCAACTGTGGTGTGGCAACCGGTTTGCAAAAGGTCTCATAAGACCAGAAGGAACGTATTATGCCGTTGACATAGAAATTTGCAGACAGATACGCAAAAACATATCCGAAATCATAAGCCGCTATAACGATATTGCATCAAAAATACTGTCGCTGCCGAGTTTGCTGGCTCGTTTTGAAGACATTGGAATACTGACTGCTGAACAGGCAAAACTTGCTGGACTTACGGGACTTACGGCGCGGGCGTCGGGGCTTGCAAGGGATATTCGCAAAACTCACCCGTTCCAGTATTTTACAAAACTTGAACATGAAATCGTTACCGGAAAAAATGGCGATATACTGTCGCGACTGAAACAGAGAATTGTAGAAATCGAACAGTCATACAATATTATAAATAAACTTGTTGACCTGATTGAAGCAGGCGAATCGGTAGCAAAAAAAACACAATACGAACCGTCGTTAAAACCTTTGCAAATATGTTTTTCGTTGACAGAGGGCTGGCGCGGTGAAATTTGCCATACGATAATGACTGACAGTTCGGGAAATGTTTCGCTGTACAAAATCAAAGATCCGTCGCTGCACAACTGGTTCGGACTGTCTTTGGCAGTAAGAAATCAGGACATATCGGATTTTCCAATATGCAACAAAAGTTTTAACCTCTCATACTGTGGATTTGACTTGTAACGAAAGTCTGTGAGTTAAACGAATCTTGCGTCACGTTTATCAGTAATTTGTACAGTTGAAATATTGCATCTGCTGTGCGTTTGTTCCAAATAAATATAATAACGGTAATCAATACTGAAAAAAAACATTACCTTTGCAAATAATTATTTAATTAAAATAAAAACAATATGTCAGAATATCAGGCAAATGAGGGCAAAAAACTAAACATCGAAATAGAAGGGAAAACATACATGCGTATTCCCGTAAAAACTCATGTTATTACCAAAGATGACGTTATAGACGCAACAATAGACAAATATACAAAAAATATCAGGCAGGAAGGAGATATTATTTTTGTGAGCGAAAAAATTATCGCCATAATGCAAGGACGCTCTTTTCCAATAGACGAAATAAAACCGACGGCGATGGCGCGATTTCTGGTTAAATTTGTATATAAATCGCCTTATGGTATCGGTTTGGGAAGCCCATACACAATGCAGCTGGCAATTCAGGACGTAGGTTTGTTCAAACTGTTTTTGGGCTGTATTGCAGCCGCGTTAACCAAACCTTTCGGCGTGCGCGGCGCGTTCTACAAAATTTGCGGAGCTAAGGCGGCGGCAATAGACGGTCCATGCGATTATACAATTCCGCCGTACAACAGGTATGCAAAAATGGCTCCAAAAAATCCCGATAAAGTAGCGCTTTCTGTAAAGAAAAAAATTGGTAACGATATTATTGTTCTCGATGCCAACGATTTGAATGTGGAAATACTGGGCAAATCGAATAAAAAACTGAACAATAAATTTCTAAAAGCTCTTTTTAAGGATAATCCGCTGGGACAGGCGTCGCAACAAACTCCGATAGCAATTGTCAGGCTAAATTCGTGAAGTTAACTGGATTTTTAAGACTTGCAGTATTAAATATCTGACAGTCAATATTTTTATAACTGCATATTGCAGTGGTTGTTCCGTTAGGGCTGACAGCCCATGCGGGACTGCCCTGCAATCGTAAAAACGCGATTAATCGCGTCTCCTATTTTACCGAATTTTTCTGATAATTTTAATTTTTTACATATTCATTCTTCCCTGAAATCTGAATTTTGCGAGCATTTTTTGGACAGCTTCTGACGACCTGAAAACTGAAAATTGAAAACTTTTTATTCAGTAAAACGTCTTCAAATATCTTGTTTTCAAATATTTAAACTTTTGTTAAAAAAGAAAATAAATTTCATGTAAAAATTTTATGCGTCAGATTAAAAAATTTTATATAATTTTGTATTTGTAATTGAAATGTAAATACAGGAAAATTTGATAACAGTGGTTAATTTAATTCTGAGATGAAAAGTAAACAGACAGCAGCAGTTTGTATTTATGGTACAACATTCGCAGGGAAACGTAAAATATGGAAATATTTTACCATTTTCAGTCAATATTATTGAAGAATAAGTTAATCTCTAACGTAAAATTTAAGAAATAAAACTTTATAAAACTGTAAAAACATGTGTCGAAATTCGGAAAATATTGTTGCTAAAAAAAAGTTATTAACAATCGCGTTTTTTGACGAGTTTGGCACGGTTTTTGTAGAGAGAGAGAGAGAGAGAGAGAGAGAGAGAGAGAGAGAGAGAGAGAGAGAGAGAGAGAGAGAGAGAGAGAGAGAGAGAGAGAGAGAG
>JAIROW010000218.1 GCA_031257315.1 Prevotellaceae bacterium | reverse complement strand
GCTCCAGACGACGGACTTCAAATATACTCGGATAAAGTGTTAATTGCCGATGTTTCTGTTCCAAAAGGTTTTAAAATAGGCGGTTATGTTGCGCCTTACTATTATTCGCAGGCAATAGCTGATATTGATAAAGAACTGTTAATCGTTTACCGATTTAAATTAGAGTAAAAATTGAATATGTCAATCCAGACTGCACCTGTACCGGTTATTCGTTAATGAGTTAAGTATCAATACCGCAAACAGATATGGATACAATGCGGTTTATTCAACCATAAAAGCCGACACACCGATAAAGATGTATAAACTGTCGATGATATTTAATATTAAAGATTAGAAATTTATGAGAATTTATTTTTGAATAAACAGACTGAAATCCAATTTTAGAGACGCGATTAATTGCGTCTCTAAAATATTTCATAATGCAAAGGTACGCATACGCGCATAAAACTTAATTTCTATAAAATCTATTCTGTAATAAGTGCCAGAAAATATGATAAAAGTAATCGAAAACCTTGCATTTATTTTAGACTTGTTTTGCGGATTGAAGGGAAATTAAAAACAGATATTTAAAATGAAAAAAATTATTATCACAGTAATTGTTTTATTGAGTTCGGAAATTTATACGGCAGCTCAACAGGCAAGTATAAAAGGCTTGCTTTTAAATTCAAATAATGAACCGGTAGAATCCGCAAGCGTTTTGCTTTATTCCATGCCTGATACTGTATATAAAAACGGGGTTATCAGCAACAGTCATGGCAGTTTTTTTATTCAGTGCGATCTGTTGCAGGATTATATCATTAAAATATCATCAGTTGGATACGAAGATAAAATATTTCCACTAACAGTAAAAAGCATTGAAACTGATGTGGGTTCAATTATAATGAATTACGTATCATATATGCTTGATGAAATTACAGTTTCTGGAAATAAACCAGTTCTGAAAATGGAACAGAATAAGCTGATTTTAAATGTTCAAAACAGCTTTTTAAGCGATATTGGAGATGCTTCCGATTTGATTAAACGTATGCCGAATGTTATTACAAAAGATGACGTAATTTCCATATTCGGAAAAGGAACTCCAATTATATACATAAATGAACGAAAAATAACAAATTTAGATGATTTAAAAATATTGACGTCTTCCGATGTAATGCAGATAGAATTAATAAATACACCCGGAGCTTCGTATGAGGCTGACAGTAAAGCTGTTATTATTATCAAAACGAAAAAAAACAAACTGGAAGGTTTTTCTTTCAGTGCAAGGGAGATTATCAGACATGGGAAAAGATTATCCAGTTTTGAAAATCTGAATACAAATTATAAAAAAGGAAAATTCAATATTTTTGTTAACTATCGCGGCATACAGCAAAAAAAATATAAAGAAGAATTAATTCAAGAGAATAGTTTTATGGATACACTTTGGGTTAAAAATTTTGATGCACAGTACAAGCAAAATTTTAATACCAGTGCTGTCCAAAGCGGATTTGACTGCGAATTTAATGAAAACCACACGTTTGGCGCACAGTATCAATACAGTAACAGTCCATTTACTGTTTACCCCAAATATAATGTTACAGTATATGCGAACAGTGTACCAGATTCTTATTTGACAACTTCGGGAAAAATTTCCATGTCCGGTATCAGAAATTCTGTGAATCTATTTTATTCTGGAAAAATTGGAAATAAAATTGAGCTTCTGAGCAGCCTTGATTATATTTCAAATTCGACTTATAAAGAGCAAACGACAAACGAACAATTAACAGATTTTTTACAAACGGTTTCAATTAACAGTTTTTCTGATTTCAAAATTTATTCAGGAAAAATCAGCCTTAATTATTTAATAACAAAAAATCAGCAGGTTAATTTTGGAAGTGAGATGAGTAAAGTTAATGGATCTGGATATTTAATTAATACTGAGGAAATTATAAAAAACAGCATTTATGAAAATGAAGAAAAAAAGCAGGCGCTGTTTGCGGAATACAGGTTAACAAAAAAATTCAGTCTGTATCTTGGCTTGCGTTATGAACATGTACAGTCAATTGCCTTAGAGGACAGGTTTAACGAACCCACAGTTAATAAAATCTACGATAATCTGTTTCCAAATATTTCATTTTCCATACCTTTAAAAAATATTGAAACGAGAATTAATTATTCTGCCAAAGTGCAGCGTCCGGCATTTCGTCTTCTGAACAATTCTCTTGATTACAGTTCGCGCTATCATTATGAGAAAGGCAATCCCTTTTTACAGCCGGAGCAAAGCAATATTTTCAACTGTTTTTTGAACTGGAAATTTCTGTCTTTTCAGGTTGATTACGAGTACATAAAAGATTATATTGGCATATCGTCATGGATTGATCCGGAAACAGGCAACAGAACTATAAGTTCTTTTATCAACTATCCAAAGTACAAAATTTTAAACATATCAATAACCGGCGAAAAAACATTTAAATCATGGAGTACGCAACTTTCAGTTGGATTATCAAAGCCATGGTTCAGTACAGTCTATCGGGAACAGACTGTTACTTATAACAGAGCTTATGTAAACATATCAAACCGCAATGTATTAAAACTTCCTCAAAACTGGATTTTGTATGCCGACATAGATTACACATCGGCAGGAAGTCAGGGTACAGAAATGGTTTATAAAACAAACAGTGTTGATATAGACATAAAAAAATCGCTGTTTAAAAACAGGCTGGATATTTCTTTGTGGGGATATGATATTTTTAACGGACAAATTTATCACTATGATAGAAAAACTGGGGTAATCAATTATAATAAACTGGAAAATGAAGATAACCGGTATGTTCAGTTAAGTATTACTTACCGGTTTAATAATTATAAGAGAAAAGACAGAGAAAACAGTTCTGCAAAACAGGAAATTGAAAGACTTTAAAGAAAGTAAAACATGAAATCTTTTCCATTATACAATCAACCTGATTCTATGGACTGCGGTCCAGCCTGTCTGAAAATGATTTCTGCATTTTACGGCAAACACTATACTTTGGAAACATTACGCGAAATTACGTTTGCAGGCAGGGACGGAGTTTCTTTAAGAAGCATCAGCGTAGCAGCTGAAAAGACTGGTTTTCACACTATTGGCGGACGTATCTCATTTGAAAGACTGGCAGAAAAAGCGATACTGCCCTGCATTGTCCACTGGAATCAGGAACATTTTGTTGTTGTATATAAAATCAAAAAAAACAGAAAAGGAATTTATACGGTTTTTGTAACCGACCCTGGCAAGTAGGGTGTTCAGTATGATGTACCACATTTTTGTTCATAATTGATAAGGAAATAAGTCATAATTGGTTATCTATTAGCAAAATACAATTTTGCAAATCAACAAAAAATGAGGTATGTGAAAACACGTTCTCAAAAGAGACGATGGTTTTATATGTAATACTAAAATTCAACTGATTATAGCGATATTCCTATTTTTCTTGTCTCATTTTGGGTACATCATACTGAACACCCTACCCATTCTGGCTAAAAAATTAGAGTTTAAAGTGTAGATATTAGAGTTTAGGCGAATCAGAAATAAAAATGTCCCTGCGGGACAAAATTTTCATAACCGCAGGCGAGCAATAGCATTGCCTGCGGCTAAAAACGACAACAACAGACTGTCTGAAAGGCAGAACTCTATCGCAAAAGAATTAAAGTTTTGACTGAAAGGCAAAATGAGAACGATTGTGCTACCGCATACAAGCGAAGCGCGGTATGCGGTTATGAAAATTTAGCCCATTCTGGCTACAAAAATGGGAGGTGATGTACAAAGTATGCTGCTATAAAAAACTTATAATCAAATAATTATATCATATTTTTGAGATTATCAAATGTTTTGACACTATACTGAACATGCTATAAATCAATATGTTTTATTTTTATCATGCAATATTTTTGAATGTTCACGTTCTTTTTTAGAATTAAAATGCTTATAAACAGAAAATTATAACAGCATACTTTTTACATCACCTCCAAAAAATTAACTGAAACAAGTAAAACCAGATGTTTGTGGATTGAGAAATTCAATGGAGATTTTTGCCGTAAAAACAGTCCGCATATAAATGTTTAATATTAAACAGAATGGACAAACGGTGAGAATAACACATTTATTTGTTGCACAATAAAACCAAAGATTGTATTTTTGCGACAAATTATTAATGTATATTATGTTTGAAAAATTATTGTTTAAGAGTATGTTACAGTTGAACAGCCGCACGCTTGCGACGCTGTTTTTTTGTTTTACGGCAGGCGTTTCAATGTCTCAGACCGTAAGGGGGAAAGTTATTGACCGTCAGACCGGTTTGCCGGTCGCGGCGGCGGTTGTTACGGAAAAAAATACGCAGCGACACGCCGTCAGCGGTAACGGCGGTTCTTTTGTTTTTGATACGGTTGCTCTTGGACGGCAATCGTTTTTTATTCAGTGTATGGGGTACGAACCGCAGGAACTGCTGAATGTTTCGGTTGACGCGGGACGGGAAGTAGTGCTTGAAATCAGGCTCGATCCGGAAATTGTTGCGCTGGGCGAAGTCGTGGTGAAGGCTGCCGCGCCTAAAAACCGTCCTGTCAACGAAATGGCTATGAACAGCGCCAGATCGTTTTCTGTGGAAGAAACGGAAAGATATGCCGGCAGTCTTGGCGACCCGTCGAGAATGGCGGCAAATTTTGCAGGGGTTGTCGCTTCGGGCGACCAGCGCAACGATATTATTATCAGGGGAAATTCGCCGATGGGCGTACTGTGGCGCGTGGACGGTTTTACAATTCCCAACCCCAACCATTTCGGCGCGGTTGGCACAAGCGGCGGTCCGGTGGGAATGTTAAACAACAATCTGCTGAAAACGTCCGACTTTTATACCGGCGCTTTTCCTGCTGAATTTGGCAATGCTCTCTCCGGCGCTTTCGATATTCATCTCAGGGAGGGAAATACCAACAAATATCAGTTTACAGGACAGGTTGGTTTCAACGGGTTTGAATTTGGCGTAGAAGGTCCCGTCTCCAAAAAAATGGAAAGTTCATTTCTGCTTAATTACCGCTATTCGACGCTTGCCGTGTTCGACGCCCTGAATATTAACATGGGACTGGGCAGAGCCGTACCCCAGTATCAGGACGTCTCGTTTAAGGCGACGGTTGGAAAAACCGCATGGGGAGAGTGGTCTCTGTTTGGAATTGCGGGAACAAGCCATATCGAACTGATAGATTCGGAAAACGATGGAAGTTCATGGTCGTATGGATTTGCGGGACAGGACACCTATTTCGGCTCGGACATGGCGGTAACGGGGCTGACAAACAGAAAAACGCTGTCGGACAACACCGTGCTTGAAACGCGGCTTTCGTGGCAGGGACAGAGAAATACCACAAAAATAGACACGCTTTCGCAGGCGCTGATTCCGTCGCCTCAGTACCGTTCTTTTCTGGGCGAGAATAAATATGTTCTTTCAAGCAAAATAAAAACAAGGTTCGACAGTAAAAACATTCTTGCCGGAGGTTTCAGCTACGATTTGATACAGCCGATACTCGACGATAAGTTCTTTACAGCCGACAATAGGTCAATTGTATTGCGGGACAGCAAAATCCTTACATCGAAACTGGAAATGTTTGGCGAATACAGACGGGCGTTCTCTTCAAAACTGTCGGTTTACGGCGGACTGCATTACATACATCTGTTTTTCAACAGTACAGGGTCGTTTGAACCGCGTATGGGAATTAATTACAGGCTGAACAGCAAACACAGCTTTAATTTCGGATACGGACTGCACGGGCAGCAGCAGTCGTTTCTGTTTTATCTGCTTGAAAAAAAACTGCC
>JAIROW010000152.1 GCA_031257315.1 Prevotellaceae bacterium | reverse complement strand
TCTGGCTTTCAGCCAGTTATTGGGGATTATGTTTGTCCGTATGTCAAACGACATACGGTTATGAAAATACTGGCTTTCAGCCAGTATATACTCAAATAAATTTACATAAACTCTATTATGAAACACAATATAAATTCTTTATATATCGGCACAAATTGTGCGCTGCATTTACGGGTGTATTTGATGAAAAAGTTGCAGAATAAAATTCTGTAACAGTGTGAAATTCACCCCCGATTTTCTGATTTCAACATTTTTTATACCTTTGCATTTTATTTGGACGGAAGATTGTTGATGAAAAATTTTTACAAATATGCGAAAATATGTATGTGTACATGTCTTGTGTTTATTACTGTGAATGTTGCTCAAAAGCTTGGCGCAGAGGATATATCCGACGAAAGCAGAGTCATGAGAAACAGCGATACTGTTGATTTCAGGTCTCAATACAGGTATGTTTTTCCAAAAGCCGCTTCAAACAGAATAATTGATAAAAACAACGAATTACACAGATTTTTCAAAAAATTAAACGCTTTAAAAAGCGTTGACAGAGAAAGTGGTGAAATAAAAACCGTATCAATAGTGCATCTGGGAGATTCTCACATTCAGGCTGATTTTATAACCGGTACAGTCAGACGACTGATGAACCGGCATTTCGGAAACCCCGGAAGAGGGCTGATTGCGCCTAACAGACTTATGAAAAGCAACAACGGACTGCACTATAAAGTATCTTCCGACAGAGTTTGGAATCATTCATTTGTTGTACGTCCAAACGAAATTCCGATAGGTATTGCAGGGCTGGGTTTGCAGGTTAATGATTCGACCGCATGCGTCAAAATTTCAACTGCAAACGAAACATTATCAGGCGAATGGGATTTTAACAGAGTAACGGTATTTTGCAGCTGCGATTCGGCAAGCGTCGAAACTGGCGGAGAACAGATTCTGTATAATGATTATTACAGGATTTTCAAACTTGATACTCTGAAAAATGATATAGATATTAATTTCACTTCCGATAAAAATGAAATAAATTTTTTTGGTTGCAGCCTATCTAATGGCAACAGCGGAGTATTTTATCATTCAATCGGAATAAACGGAGCGCGTTTTGGCGATTTTTGCAATCACGAAACCATGTTCAGTCAGTTGTCGGCGCTTGAACCCGACCTTGTTATACTGTCGTTTGGCACAAACGAAAGTATGGGAAAATATATAAACGAAACCGATTTATATACATCACTTGCAGAGCTTTTATTCCATATTCACCGTCTGTCGCCCGATTTGACAGTGATATTGACCACGCCGGCAGAAACATATACCCGAAATCGTGCAGCCCCCAATACTCTCCGCGCCGGAAAGGTGCGAAACATAATTGTCGATTTTGCTGAAAAAAACGGTTATCCATACTGGGATCTGTATAAAATTACAGGCGGAAAAGGCTCGGCTGTCAGCTGGAACAAAAATCGACTGATGACAAGAGACAAAATACATCTAAAGCCTGCCGGATACGAATTTCAGGGCGAACTTCTGTTTGAGGCGATAATGAAATCATATAACAGTTATATAAAAGAAAATTCATGAATTTTGATTTTGACAAATTTTTAAATCTGTTTCTGTATAGCCGCGAAAATCCGATGATATTCAACAGCGGTTTTTTCATTTTTCTGTTTTTCGTATTTCTGCTTATATATATCAAACTTCGCAACAGCAACAATATCAGAATAATATACCTCGTACTGTTTTCATGCTATTTTTATTACAAATCAAGCGGAATGTATTTTTTAATAATGCTTTCTGTAACGCTCTGGGATTTTTTCATTGCCCGCAGAATGTATGTCGAAAACCGCCGTTTTGTAAGAAAACTGCTTGTAATAATGAGTGTTGCGGCAAATTTGGGTTTGCTCGCATATTTTAAGTACACAAATTTTTTCTACGAAATATTCTGCAATTTGACTGGACGGAATTTTTTAAGTTTCGACATTTTTTTACCCGTAGGTATTTCGTTTTTCGTCTTTCAATCAATGAGTTATACCATTGACGTATATCGACGGCAATTGCAGCCGCTTGACAGAATTGAAGACTATGCCTTTTTCATCTCGTTTTTTCCGATGCTTGTCGCCGGACCAATCATACGCGCCAGAGATTTTATACCGCAAATACGCAAACCGCTGTTTGTTTCATGTGAAATGTTCGGCAAAGGCGTATTTCTGATAATGTCGGGACTGTTCAAAAAAGCAGTGATTTCCGACTATATAAGCGTAAATTTTGTTGACAGGATTTTCGACAGTCCAGAACTGTATTCCGGCGTCGAAAATCTGTTTGGACTGTATGGCTATGCACTGCAAATATATTGCGATTTTTCGGGCTATTCAGACATGGCTATCGGTATAGCTACATTGCTTGGTTTCAATGTATTGGCAAATTTCCGATCGCCTTACCAGTCAGCAAGTATTACCGAATTTTGGCGACGCTGGCATATTTCGCTTTCGTCGTGGCTGCGCGACTATCTTTATATTTCACTTGGCGGAAACAGGCGCGGCAAAATCCGAACATATCTCAATCTTGTAATAACCATGTTGCTTGGCGGTTTATGGCACGGACCCTCGCTACGTTTTGTCTGTTGGGGAGCAATGCACGGCGTTGCACTTGCTGTTCATAAATTCATATCCGGTATAGGTATAAAATTTACAAAAGAAGGTATAGTTATTGATTTTTTAAAAAACAGAAAGGACGCTGTCCAGAGAGCTTCTGGAATACCGGCAAAAATAAAACGGATTTCAGGCGTATTTTTTACATTTCATTTTGTATGTTTTTCATGGATATTTTTCAGAGCCGAAACTTTTGACATAGCCATCAGTATGATAAAGCAGATATTCACATTTTTCCATATCGAAGTTTTTCCACAAATGGTAAAAGGTTATGCGACAGTGTTTATCGCTATGGCTGTTGGCTACGTGCTGCATTTTGTTCCCGAAAAAACAGAACAGAAAGCAATTAACATTGTAACAGCTGCTCCGCTGATATTGAAGACAGCAATGCTTGTCGCTGTAATACTGTTTATTATGCAGATAAAATCGTCGGAAATACTGTCATTTATATATTTTCAATTTTAGCGATTGATTTTATCTGGCTTGTGGAAATAATAATTATTCAAATTTATATATTTCATTCTTTTACAAGTTAGTAAAAATTTACAATTAACAGTTTAAAAATGAACAATAAAATTAAAATACCGGTTTCTATACTTTTTGTTGCAGTATTTTACCTGTTATCATATTTTTATACGGACAGTCTCGAAAAAAGCATTTCGGAAACCGGCGTTGACGCAATCGAAAAAAAACTGCATATTCTTCAAAATGAGGGAAATAATCTTATCTCAAATATAATTTCTCTGGCAGACAGCAGCTTTTCGACTGTTGACAGTATTTTCCCAAAAAATTTATACACAAAAGGTATCTGTTTTTTTATAACTGACAGCATTTCTGAAAATATATTGTACTGGTCGGACAATCTTCCGATAAAAGTTGAAAAACTAAAAAATGTAAACGAAAAAACTCAATACATGTTTTTGGGAAACAGCTGGTATGCTGCATGGGCAAAATATTGTAACAACTTTAAATACATTGTGTTAATACTCATAGAACGGGAATATCCGTACCAGAATCAGTTTCTTAAAGACGGTACGAATCCCGAATTTGGATTTTCTGAAAACGCAATAATTCAACCTCTGGGTGCAGATATTGGAATACCGGTAAAAAGCATTGACGGTTCTCCTCTTTTTGTTGTCAACTCGAATATCCCCCAAATAACAGCTTCAAATACTATTCTGATTTTAAGATGGTTATCTTTTATGTCCCTCTTCGTCTGTATAATGTTTGTATTCTGCAATACAGAAATATACCGCAAAAACCTTCTTTATTTAGCTCTTTTTATTCTGATACTTACAGCTTTACGTATATTTCTGATTTATAATCGCGAATTTTTCAACGGCAAACTGTATCTTTTTTCGCCCATGCTTTACGCCAATTCTCAACTGCTTCCATCATTGGGCGACCTTTTATTACATGTCATATTTGTTTTTGCACTCATGGTTGCAGTGTCGATGGCAAAAGAGCCTCTGTTTAAAAAAATCGGCAGCCTGTCGCTAAATTCAAAATTGACACTGTATTTGATTTCCTGCATTTTACTGTCAATATGTTTATATTTCACATCATACATAATCAAATCGCTGGTTTTAAACTCGGAAATATCGTTCAAAATCTATAAGATGAACAATATTTCGGCATACACTTTTGTAGCCTGTTTCATAATTGGAATGATTTTTGCGCAGATAACAATATTGCTTAATATACAGGCATTTATATTCTCATCGGTTAAAAAGATTCTGCATTTTATTCTGCCTGCAAGCGTCGCTGTGCTTACCGTTGTTGCGATTGACGGATTTTGTTTTGATAATTTACTTATAATCATACTGTTTTTGCTGATTAATATTCTGTTTATATGTAAAGAAAACCGTCAACTTACATTTTTTGATTTTGTACTGACAGTTTCGCTGATTTCGTTTTATGCTTCCTATTCTCTCACAGTCAACGAAATAAAACGCGAATATGCTAAACGGACGCTTCTGGCGCAGAATCTTCTTTCGGAACGCGATCCGGTAGCGGAAATGCTGTTGAAAGACATCGAAGAAAAGATCGCTGTTGATCCTCATATTCAAAATATTCTATATTCGGAGCGATTTAATTCCGATGCTTTGTACAATATTTTAACCGACAAGTATTTCAGAGGATATTTTCAGAGTTACGAACTGAGGTTAACGGTATGCAAACCCGACGAAAATCTGAATATTGTTGATGAAAACAGATATGAAAACTGTATAGAATTTTTCGACAAACAGCGCGAAAGCCGTGGTGGTATTCCACTGTCCGAAAATTCAAACTTCTGGTTTATGAACAATTACTGGGGACGAATTCATTATTTTGGATTTTTTAAATTCACATACGACAATAGTACTGTATTCATGTTTCTTGAACTGTATTTAAAACACGAAGTCAAAAACACTGGTTACCCTGAACTGTTGAAATTTGACACAAAAGGTATTGATTTTGAGCTTGAAGGCTACTCGTATGCAAAATATGCAAACGGAATACTTGTTGCAAAATATGGAACTTATGATTACAGTTTTGAATTTACAGATAAAATACATGAAAATTCATTTTCCGAAGAAGACGGTTATTCTCATTTCGTTTTCACTGTCGGAGACAATAACGCAGTGATACTCAGCCGTCCTGACATGGGTTTTTCCGATGCAGTTTCGATGTTTTCCTATTCGTTTGTGATTTTTACTTTAATATTTTTACTGCTGTTTGCGATTGCCGGTCTGAAATTTGAAACAAACACAAGTACAAACAGTTACAGATGGCGCATTTCTTTTGTGATACTTGCCGGAATAATCGGCGCTTTGACTTCGCTTACCGCAGCAATGATTGCCTACACTGTGTCTCAAAGCGAAAAAAACAACAAGGAAGATATTCGAAGCCGGATGCAGTCAATTGTAATTGAACTGGAAGACTGGTTCGATAAAAAATTGATATTAAACAATATACCCGAACTTGAACAGACTTTGATAAGGCTTTCAAACGCTTTTTATACCGATTTGAATATTTATGATATTTCCGGCAACTTGATTGCATCTTCGCGAAATGAAATATTTGAAAAGAATTTATCAGGCACAAAAATGAACAGGGAAGCATTTTATGCTCTTACAGTTGAAAAACAGTCGAAATTTATCCATCTTGAACGTATTGGAGAAATGAATTATTTTTCTTCATATCTGACCTGCTATAACAAAGAGAGCGAACCTGTCGCCATTTTAAATCTGCCCTGTTTCGACAAACAGTTTAAAGTCAGAAACGAACTGCTTTCGCTTACCGGAGCCATAATGAATATATATATATTCCTGATAATGATTGGTATAGCGCTTTCTGTATTTATTTCAAACCAGATTACAAGACCATTAGATTTGGTTCGTCGAAAAATGGCGAAACTCAATTTTAACGAACCGCCTGAAATTATTGATTACAAGGCAAATAACGAATTGGGAAATCTGGTCAGAGAATATAACAGAATGATTGGCGAACTTGCCGAAAGCGCTAAAATTATGGCTGAAAACGAACGCGAATCGGCATGGCGCGAAATGGCGCGGCAAATTGCTCATGAAATTAAAAACCCGCTGACGCCAATGAAACTGAATATTCAGTTATCATTACGTTTAAAAAATCAAAATCGCGAAGGCTGGCGTGAAAAAATGGAAGAAACCATGAAGTCAATTCTTGAACAAATAGATGTACTTTCGAATATTGCTTCAGAATTTTCAAACTTTGCACGCGCAGGCATTGCCAAACTTGAACCGGTTGATTTGGCTGATTCTATAAATGCCAGTATATTACTGTTTTCAGGTTATGGAAACGTAAAAATCGGCTTTTATTGCGATGAATTAAAAAAATATACAGTAAAAGCAAATAAAGAACAGTTACACAGAGTTTTAACAAATCTTATAAAAAATTCGATTCAGGCAACGGAAAACGTATCCAGCCCCGAAATTGTACTGAAACTTAGCGAAGACTCAAATCGTTATATATTAGATATTTTCGATAATGGAATAGGAATTTCGGAAGAAGGAGCGAAATTTCTGTTTCGTCCAAATTTTACAACAAAATCGGGCGGAACAGGGCTTGGGCTGGCAATTTCCAAAAATCTTATCGAAAGTTTTGGAGGTTCAATATCGTTTATTCCGCAAAAAACAGGCGCATGTTTCAGAATAATTCTGTATGCCATACAGAATTAACAGATTTAAAAAAAAACATATTGTCCACTTGACAAAAACGAGAAAAAAAAATTATACTTTTTGTCCATTACGCCTCAATTGACAATTGACAATTGACAATTATCAATTAGTTACATGCAGCATTTGTTCTGAGGTCAATTTCAATACTGGATGCAAAAATTGCGGAGCTATTTCGCAAAGAGGCAAAAGAGCAAACCTGCGCTCGTGCAGTCGCCGATGAGGTATTTGCAAATCGGGAGTATTCAGTATTAAACTGTCATAATAAAGAATATCAATATCCAGCGTGCGCGACGAATATCCGTTGCCGGAACGGATTCTGCCGTTTTCCGTTTCTATTTTTCCCGCCGTTTCAAGTATTTCATGCGGATTCAGTTCTGTTTCAATAATCAGAACCTGATTTAAAAAATTCTGTTCGGCAGAAAATCCCCACGGTTCCGATTCATATACAGACGACCGGGCTACAAGTCGTCCAATGTGCTGGCACAAACTCTGTTCGGCAATTTCAAGAAAACGGATTCTGTCGCCAAGATTGCTGCCGTTGAGAAAAAATACCGAGTGTAATGATTTATTCGTCTTCATCAATCGTAAAGTCGCTGAATCGGTCAATATCTCTGCGTTCCTTCTTGGTTGGACGTCCGGAGCCTCTGTCGCGTCTGACAAAAAATGCACTTCTCTGAATGTCAGCCTGTTCCAGTTCTTCGACAGGAGTAATATTTTCGACATACAGGGTGACATTTTTTGCCGGCTGCCGGTTTTCGACCAGTTCCAGAACTCTGTAAACATAATTTACCGGTGTGCGTTTTACTGTAATCACGTCGCCATTTTTCAATTCTTTTGAAGGTTTTGCAGCAATACCGTTAACCGAAATTCTGCCCTTTTTGCACGCTTCGGCAGCATCGGCTCTCGTCTTAAAAATCCGGACTGCCCATAACCATTTATCTATTCTTGTATTCATACTAAAAATATCCGCACAAAGATAAGGCAAAATGACGGAATGACAAAACCTGCTCGGCGCTGTTAGCGGGCAACTCATTAAAATCTGAATAATGTCTTGATTGACTGAATTTTGCCGAATGATTGGAGGTGTTGTAAAAGCATACTGCTGTAATATCCTTGCAATCAAGCTGTTAGATATTAACAAAACATGTCTGGCACACCAAAAAAGTTACGGCAGTGTCGAAACATTGCCGTAACACTGATATATATAATATCCTGGCGGTGGTTGTGTGTCAAATTTTTATTTCACATATTCAGCCTTGTTCAGAAAGTCGTAACTTTGTTTTACGTCTTCCTGTGGAGTGCCGATATAGCGTTCTACTTCAACGTACCAATCTTTTACTCCGTTGGCGTATGCCGTTTCAAAGATTGTTTTGAAATCCATTGTTCCGCTGGCGCCAATTGCTTCTTCGTCCTTTATATGCAAAAGCTGTATCCTTTTTGGATATTTTTTTAAATAATCAACCGGATTGTAGCCGCCCTTTTGCGTCCAGTAAACATCGTTCTGGAAAAGAACGTGGTCAGGACTTGTGTTTTCTACAAGTAAATCGTAAACCGGAGTTCCATCAATTTTGTTTTCAAATTCAAAAGCATGGTTATGGTATCCGAATTTGATGCTTGCCGCAGCCGTGAGCAAGCCGATTTGACTGAAATATTCGCCGTAACGCTTAACATTGTCGATAGTCGCTCCTTCACCCTGCAACGGCGACCATGGCATTACCATATATTTCATGCCTGCGGCGTTATGGGCTTCAATGGCGACGTTCCACCAGTTCATATCGGCGTCGCGGTCGTCGCTGATTTGTCTGCCGAGATGCGAACTTGTAATTTTCATTCCAAGATCGTCTATGATCTTTTTTAATTCGGCAGGAGCAAGTCCATACAGTTTGCCGTCGCCATAGCCGGCAGCTTCGAGATTGACATAGCCCATTTTTGCGACAGTTTCAAGAATTTTTTTAATTCCAAGGTCTTTAATATCGTCGCGCAGCGAATACAGCTGTAATCCGATGTGTTTTTTTGCGGCAACGCTTTCGCCGCACGAAGACAGTAAATTAGGAGCAAGAACGGCTCCCGCCAGTGCAAAAGATGCTTTTTTTAGAAACTTACGTCTGTTATCCATTACTTTTTATTTATTAAAACGTTAGTATTTTATATTTTATGCAAAGGTAAAAATAATTTTACAATACAGGGACATTTTTTTATCAATATTTTTAATTTGCATTGACAGTTTTACGTATATGGCTTAAAATCAGAATATTATTTTTTTACATTGTGTATCTTTTTACGTGTTGGCATTAATAAAAAGAATCGCCCGACTGTGAAATTTTATGACTTTTTTCGATTTTTTTTGCCTGTAATGAAACTGGTATTGTTATCAGTCAGTCCTGCCAAAAACTGTACGATTAATGGAAAAATGTTTTCCACAATGCAAACTGTCGGTTATTAATCGGCTTATATACAAACAGATAGTAATAAATTTTAAAATTAATCAATTTTTGCGTATGTTTGCAAAATGTTTAATTAAAAATATTTGTAAAAATGGCTTATAAAATTGGAAACGATTGCACTGCGTGCGGAACATGTATTGACGAATGTCCGGTTGGAGCGATTTCTCCCGGTGATATTTATTCTATTGATCCTGAAATGTGTACCGATTGCGGTACCTGTGCCGACGCTTGTCCGACCGGAGCAATAAATCCTGCGTAATTGCATGATTTCGACGCATTTGGCTGCTGTCTCAAAAATATTTTTACCTCAGAGTTCGTTTGATTTTTTGTATAATTTTTATACACTTTGCAACAGAGAACTTCCGATTTTTGAGACAGCGCCGTTTGTGCGTCGGTTTATTCTTAAAGCCATTATTCTCTCAAAAAGAACATGATATATCCCGCAAATTTTGAACAGAAAACAGGTTTCGACAAAATTAAAGTATCAATAAAAAACAAATGCGTAACCCAGTCGGCAGTCAACAAGGTTGACGATGCGTGCTTTTTGACTGACAAAGAAGCAATTATGCAATTATTGCGGCTTGCTTCCGAAATGAAAACCATCTGTATGCTGGAAAATTCATTTCCTGCCGACGGATACGTGGACGCATGCAAATTTTTGCCAAAAATTAAAAACATTGGTAATTATCTGGAAATAAACGAATTGATAGACCTTAAAACTGCTCTCAATACCGTTAAACAGATTTTTATGTTTTTCAGCGGAAAACGAAAAACAGACTATCCATCTCTTACAGAACTGGTTAAGCTGGTATCGCTAATGCCGGAAGTTATTACGGAAATTGACAGAATTGTTGACCGTTTTGGAAAAATAAAGGACGATGCTTCGGAAAATTTATACAATATAAGAAAGGAAATTGCCGAAAAACAGGCAGCCGTGAACAGACGAATGCAGTCTGTTGTTAAACAGGCTAAAAATGAAGGAATTGCAGATTTACAGTCAAATGTTTCGGTGCGCAACGGACGTTTTGTCATACCGGTTCAGGCTGTTCATAAACGTAAAATTAAAGGCTTGGTTATCAGCGAATCTGCAAGCGGAAAAACAGTTTTTATCGAACCGATGGAAGTCGTTGAACTTAATAATCGTATTGTTGAGCTTGAGTTTGAGGAGCAAAGGGAAATTATTAAAATTCTGATTGAACTGACCGGTTTTTTTAACCCTTACTATCTTGATATTCTGTTTTCGTGCGAACTTCTTGTCGAAATTGATTTTATACGAGCAAAAGCATACTATGCAATTGAAACAGAAGCCGGTATGCCAATCATAAACGATGAGCCGCAAATAGATTTACGCAGGGCGCGGCATCCGATTTTGATGAAAACT
>JAIROW010000066.1 GCA_031257315.1 Prevotellaceae bacterium | reverse complement strand
GTCCTCCGAATATTTTTTTGAACACTACATCGTTTTTCGGGTCAAGATACCTGTTCATACTTTGATTTTATTTTAAATTACTGCCGCAAAATTACAGAAAAAGTTTCATATACGGAAATTATGAAACATTTCAGGATACGCGATTAATCGCGTATATACGCCTGAAAATTTTATAATTCTGTCTGTTTCCGTTTAAAAATAACAATCGGATATTTTTCTCCTTCCGGTGTATTGAAACATTCGGTATATTCATTCTCAAGCATGGAATACAGGGACGGACAACATTCCTGTAATCTGGCAACGTACCTGGTTACAATAATAAGTGCAGGTTTTGTTCGCTTTAAATCATATATATATTCATCTAAAATTTCAGTGCGGTAAGTTATTAATGGAAACTGGTAGATATATTTTGACGCGGATTCTCTGCCTGAATAAAGATAAAGAACGCTCATATTTCCAAAAACAGTAATAGCATCGTCATCTTTGGTATTCGCATAAATAAATTCCCCTATCTGCTGCAAACGGCTTTTTGTGTTTGAATGGATAACTGAATAGACTGATTTTGCCATACCGACCATCTGTGGATTGAGAAAAACACACATTACAAGAACCGGTACGCCATATTTTACATATACGTGTTTTGCCGAAGAAAACAGCCGGAAAAGACAGGACATACAGATGGTAAACGCCGGAACAAAAAGAGGTATAAGTACCATACAGTAACGGATGTAATTCCTACGCGACATGGCTGTAAAGAACAAAGACAGTACAATTGCAAGGGCGTAAGCAATGCAAAAACCGGTTTTCATGCCAGCCGGTTTTCTGAACAGTAAAACAAGGCTGACAATCAGCGGTATAACAGATGATTTATTTATAAAGATATATACATATTTTGCAAAATTAAAAAAGGTCGCAGACGTTCTTGCCGACGAGGACGTAGTATAGATAAAATTAAAACCTATATATTGCCAGATACATTCATCAAGTGACTGTGTTACTGCCAGATACGCAAATACGGGCGACAGAACGGCAACAAGTCCCAAAAGAAAAAACAGTGCATACCGGAATGACAGCAGATATTCCTTTCTTGCCATTTTTTGAACAAAAATAACAATACAGAATGAAGCCCAAACCGCAAACATATTAGGACGCAGAAGCAACGAACAGCCAAAACACGCGCCTGTAACGAATATCTGTATTTTTTTGAGTTCAATTCCTGTAAAGTAATATTTTACAAATAGATACAGCGAAATAAAAATAAATGGCAGGGCATACTCCTCCGTATAATTGCCCTTAAAAAGGGAACACAAAATACAAAAGGAAAGTCCCGTGCCGAAAAAAGCTGCCAGTTTACCGCCGAAAAAACGGGCGGTTTTATATGCGAAAATAATTGAAACACACATGAAAAACAATTCAATAAGATAGACGCCTGTAAACCCGCCAAGAGCAAGTCCTGCCGCATCAATGAAATAAATCAGCGGACCCTTGTGATCAAAAAAATCAATGTAAGGCGTTTTACCGCGAAGCATACCCTGTGCGATTGTCATAAAGACACTTGAATCAATTCCCGGATCTATTCCTGAAAACGGGTTCAACGGAGATGCCATACAGACACAGCCCGCAATAAAAACAAGCCCCACACAAATCAGTATATCCTCTCTATTTTTTGTTAACATTAAAAAACGCATTTCAAAATTCTCCTTTCATTTTATTTTTGTATAAAACCGGTTTAAAACCAGTACTTCATAACCGATTCATGACGCAAAATTAATGCTTTATTTCCTGATTGCCAAATTTTTATAATAGCATACTTTTTACATCATCTCCCGCAAATCAACGACCTGTGGTTATGAAAATACTGATTTTCAGCCAGTTTTATAATTTGGAATATCTTATTTAAATCCACTCTAAACTCTAAACTCTAAACTCTAAACTCTAATTTTTCAGCATCGAATCAAGCAGAGGTCTTATTTCGGGAGAAGACGGGCGAGGAGCGTCTATATTGGCTATTCCGCCGTCTTTTCCAACCAGCACAAAACGCGGAATACCCGATATTCGATATGCTTTGGAAAGTTCTCTGTTTCCTTCGTTGCCGGCAAACAGCTGTACGCCTTTCAATCCTTTTGATTTAACAAAATCCTTCCATTTTTCGCGGTCTTTCGAGGCGTCTATCGAGACGCTCAAAAATACTACGTCTTTTCCGTGATAATCGGCTTCAAGTTTCTGGAGAAAAGGTATTTCCCTGTTGCATGGTCCGCACCATGTCGCCCAGAAGTCGATATAAACTGCTTTTCCTTTAAAACTCGACAGCGAAATTTCTTTTCCGGTTATGTCGGGGAAAGCAAAATCAATTGCCGGCATGTTTTCTTTCAACTGGGTAAGGGTGTTTTTCCGGTTTCTCAGCCTGATTTTCTGATTTTCAGTAATGAGATATTTTCCGTATTTTTCTTCAAAATCGCTTAATCCGATATATGTTTTCTGGCGCAGCGCATATTGCAGTGCAAATTCTCCCTTTACAGTATCGTTCCGTACTGCGCCTATTTCCGACATAAAGCCATCGTTGGAGTTTACCGCAGACTTTTCTATCCAGATTTTTTTAGCCATCAGAACTTTGTCAATCAGTCCTATACCGTCGGGGTATTGCAACAGATATGCTGTTGTTGTAAAATCGGCGATATTCAGGTTTCGATAATAATCGGGGAAATCTTCCGGTTTGGGATGCACCGTTCTCGGTTTGAACAGATAGGAGACGGCAATATCGAGCAGATTAATATTTCTGTATTTTTCAAAACCGTTATCAAACGCTGAATTGCCGGTTTTGCTTTTCGGATAATTTTGCAAATCTTTCAGTTTCTGTTCAAGCAATGGAAAAAAATCCGCGTATGTACTTCTGTTTCTCATGTTGTACACCGATTTCGCTTCCATTTCGCGCACAAATTCCCGCCAGAGAGTCATTGCTGTATTTTCGGGACTGCTTTTACCGTTCAGTAAGCAGGCGCTGTCATTGACCGTAAGATTCAGCATGTCGCCGGGTTTCAGAAAAAAAGCGTACCGGTCTTCCTGCGTCTGATTTTTCCCGATATAAAAGAAGTCGCCCTGTTTGTCGGGTTTACAGACAACAGCGAATGTGCTGTCGCCAGCGACAGTTGAGGAGGCAAGCTCTTTCAGCGCTCCGTTTTCCATCATGTAGAGATGTATTTTTTCCGGCTGCCCCCGTTCCCATTTTCCGCTGACAATGGCAAAGTTTTCCGTTCCGGATTCAGTCTGCGCAACAGCAAGAAACACTGTATATGACAGAAGCCCCGCAAGGCAGATGAATATCACAAACAACAGTTTCCGTTTCATGTCATTTCGGTTCTTTATAGTCCACATTTATAATTTTACCGAAGCCAGTCCACTTCATATCAATCTGGTATCCGTCAGGCGTTGGCGACGACGGGTGTTTTGCAAGCGTCAGGTCGCCTGTTCCGTCCTGTACATTATACAGAGCCAGCTGACCGTTTATGCCTGCCTGTCCGCTGGGGTCATAAGTGGCGACAATAATGCGGTTAGAGCCGGCAAAACGGATAGCAGAGCTTTTCACTTTACTGATTTTGTGTCCGGAAGTCAATACCGACGATGTTACATCGTCCCACTGCTGCATAACTGTGGTATTAATGCGGTAAAGTCTGTCTTCCGTAGCGCAAAACAGATATGGCAACGAATTGTGGTAAGCATAAAACTTGACGCTTTCCATGTCAAGACCTGCCGGAAATTCAGCTTGTCCCAGTTTCTTCGGAGACTGATTAAGCCCCTGAACCATCATCTGCAAAAATTCATATTTGCCCGAAGATACATTTTTTACAACGGCAAAGCCACTAACGTAATCCCTATTATCCATATAAATCAGACGGTAATCGGGATTTTCCCAGTTGAAATATTCGTTGTCCGCAGAAAACCGCTTTGTGCATAAGGCTGCCGACGAGTTACCTGACGAATTGCTGTTTTGCCATTCAAAACGGTTTGCATCTTCATTGAAAAACAGGGCGGCGCGGGTAGCATAAGTAAAAATATACGGGGACGTTTTGTAGGGTTCAGATGTAGGAGACGCTGCATTTACAGGAAACAGATACAAATATGATCTGCCTCCTGGCCAGTTATACCAGAACCAGTTGCCTTTATAGTAAATATAATTTACTCCTGCCGTAGTACTTAAACCTGCAACAGGTGCAGACATTTTTTCTGCTATCAGTTTTTCGCCTTGAAGATATTTTTCGGGAATAACCGATAAACCGGATATATCAAAATCTGGCTGCCATTCAAAATTTTCTACGCGAACACGTTCCGTTCCCTTGTCGGTAAGTATCCATACTGCATATTTTCTCCAGTCTGACGGCGCTCCAAGTTTCGGCGAAGGATAGTCGTTGTAGCAAACAATGTCCAGCGGTTTGCGGTCTGTTCGCGGCATCTGCGAATTGTAAATATCCAGCACATTGTGATACTGCGTAAGCGTGTCGTTGTATATTGATATTAAATCAATGTCAAAACTGTTGTTTTCTCTTTCGCAAAGCATGATATATCCGTTCAACATTCTGTCGCGAACCTGTAGCCGGAAACGGTAGTCGTACCGTATTCCTGTGGTCTTGTTGGTTACGCAATATACTATGTTGTAATCACCATCTTTTGTAATCGGCTTTCCAACAATAATATCAAGATTTCTTTCAGAAGAAAGCACTCCTGCCGAGCTATTGTAAGATCCGCCCAGCAGATGCCATTCATATTTAAACGAATCTTTTGTTTCGCTTACCGAAAATGTCAGGGTTGGCGTTATTTTCAGCGGCTGTCCCAGCGGAACGAAATACGAGTTTTCGATTCCCGAAATTGTAACGCTGTTTACATCGTGGTAGTCGTAATTGCCTTTATCCTTGATGCAGGCAAGCGGCAGACAGGCAATAAGTCCGAAAATCATTCCCGCGAGCGCTCTGTTTTTATATTTTTTTAAAAGTATCATTTTTATTTACACTTAATATTATTACTAAATTTATACAAACGTAGTTCCGCTCTTGATTTCATTACCGTTTTCGTCGAGAAGCGGTTCGCCGTGTTCTTCCTTATAAGCATTAAGATAGGCGTTTAGCCCCATTGCCCAGCCAGCCAGCAATCCCATCGGAAAACGGCTGCTGAATACAGTCGCCACAGTTGCAGGATTTTCATAAGTAAAATATTCGCGGGTACAGCCCGGCAGTATCTGGCACATCAGTGCGAATTTGGCGCGGCTGTATGGTCCAAATATCATATTAAAAGCCTGCCTGTATTGTGCATGAGCCCAAAAGTTGGGTATTTCGCTGCCGTTGTCAAACCAGACGCGGTACTGAGTACTCACGATTTTTTCAGTACTGTTGATATTAGAATCTCTCGTTTTGTCGTAATCAGCCTTAAAATGCTGATTTTCGACCAGACGAAGCGAAGCGAGCAGGGCTGTATCGTTCAGGTTTTCAGGTATATTGAAAACTTTTACATATATTTTGCCCGTGATTTTCCCTGCCGGAACAAACGAACTGTCCGCAAGCAACTCTATATCAACTCCAAGTTTGGCGGTAGAAGTAGAATCGACCAGAATAAATTTAACTGGACGGTCATAATCGACAACGCTTCCCATCACTTTTACTTCGATGGATATTGTGCTGTCGTTTTTGATAACGGGGTCGTATCCGAATTTTACAATTGTCGAATCTTCCCTTACGTTTACTAACTGCGAGTCGTCGGCGTATGCGAAATAAATCTGGTCTTCGCCGCTGTATGTCGGCAAGGCTTCGTGTTCGCAGGAATAAAACAGCGAAATTAACGCTATGAGTGAAATAAAAACATATTTTTTCATTGTTATGATATTTAATGAGTTAATTACTGATTTCGTTTTCTGGAAGAGGAACGATATAATTCCAACTGTTTATAGAAGTTTTTCCTTCGTTATCGTCTCTGAATATCTCGTCGCTTTTCCTTCTTTTCAGATAAAAGAACGCCTGTCCTTCTCCATAAAATTCTTTGTAATATTCTGTTTCAAGAATATCGTAAAGTTCCGTTTCGGTAGCATTTTCCGGATCGGGCAAAGAGCTGTACTGCGAACCGCGCATGAAACGAAATTCGTTCAGATATTTCATTGCCGCGACCAACTGACCTTCGCCAATCAGCGATTCGATAATAATGTAATGCAGCTCGGCAGTCCGTATCAGCGGCTGGAAATATTCTTTTGGATTGTTTGCCGAAAAAGTAAAATGTTCAAACTTTGCAGAAACATACTGTCCGCCGCCTATTTTGCTTGGCATCCACTGTCGCGTGCGAATGTCTTCCCAAAGCGACAAGTCGCCGGCGGCATTATCGTTTTTAAAGATATTCCCTTGCAGGTTATTGATATGAACGGCATAAGTCGAACCAAGCGACGTTCCGTTTGTCCAGCTTTCCCAGTTTTTGTACAAATCGGGGTTGAAAATTCCGAACAGAATTTCGGAATAGAAAATGTAATTTCTGTCGTTTGGTTCTAAAATTTTGTTTTTGTTAGCCCAGTTAAACGGTTTTCCGTCGCCAAAAGCGCTGCCAAGAATATCTGTTGCCAGCGTGGCTGCTTCCAGCACATCGCCTCGATACATCAATATCCGCGCCTTCAAAGCCTTAGCCGCATAATAATTTAGCCGGTAATTGCGCAGATAGCGTGCAAAGATGTCCGACGACGTAACATTGTCATTGGCGCTGATAGAAGCTAAATCCTTAATTCCGTCCGTAATTACAGGGTCGTTCTGCAACAGTTCTATCGCCCTGTCCATATCCTGCATCAGGTATGTATAAAAATTCTCTACCGTTTCGATGTCGTGCGGAACAACCTCAGCCGAGCGGTTGTAGGGTATCCCGTTGTTTTCGTCGCCAAAAATACGGAAAAGGTCAAAATGAAGAAACGCCCGCAAACCGTAGGATTCTCCCAGTAATACATTTTTTTTACTTTCGGACAGAGCTTCCGAATTGCTTATGTTTTCGATAAATGTATTAATGTTGAATATTGACTGGTAAGCGGCGTTCCAGACAGATGAAAAACCGCTGCGTACAGTTTCTTTGCTATAATTGTAGTTCGACACGTCGTAGAATCGCGTATATCCGCTATACGCCACCTGACTTATATCCCGCTCGTAAAAATAGTAATGCGCGAGCAGTTCCATATCGGTCATTGTCAGCCTGCCTCCGTACAGATTGTTAGAGGCAAGTCCTCTGTAAATACCGTTCAGTACGGAATTGATACCGGCTTCGGTAGAAAACTGTTTTTCTTCCAGATTTTTATCTTTCGGCAAAGCTCCGTCCAACCAGTCGGTACAGCTTGCAGCAAACAGTACCGGCAGTAACAGTATCATGGTTTGTCTTATATTTTTTATATATTTCATATTCGTTTATGTTTATAATTTTTTATGTGTAAACATGTATAATTTTTTAAATTAAAAACGGGCTGAAATGTTTGCCACCACAGCTCGCTGAAACGGATAGTCGATACCCCTTTCCATTCTGATGGAAGAAATATTGAAAAAATCGGACATTGAAACGCTGGCGCTCAAATCTTTCAGTTTTAATGTGTTCAGCCATTTTTCGCCTGTAAAATTCCACATCAGTTTTACGGATTCTCCGCGCAGGTAACTGTCTTTCTGTATAAAACGCGACGAAACCGGCGTACCGTTGCTATTATTAAGTATCGCTATGCTTCGGAACTGCGCAATGTCGCCGGCATTTTTCCATCTGTCATACAAAGCCCGTTTGTCCTGATTGTAAATAATTTCGGACTCGAAAATATTTTCCACCTTGTTGAACAGAGCGCTGTTGTAGGAATAAGCGCCAATATAATAGCGCAGATTTGCGTGAAACGTCAATTTTTTGTACCGCGCAGTCAATCCGATAACTCCCTGAATGTCAGGGCGCGTATTGGCTATCACCACTCTGTCGTTCGGATTGTAGATGTATGTCTGTTTACCCTCTGCGGTCAGAAAAATTTCGCGTCCGGTTGCGGGGTCTATTCCCAGCGAACGTACCGCCCACAAATCAGTCGGACTGTTTCCGTCCATATAATGTTGCAGCGATTGCAGCAGAAACTTTGAATTAGCCTCTTTTTTATACGCATTGTTCAAATCCTGCAATGCGTTGCCGAATCCTCCGTAAACGCTTTTTGTGTGCGCTCCCGTCAAACGGATACTCAGCAGAGCGTTATTTTCCTTGCGGTTAATAATATTGTACATTAACTTGAACTCATATCCTTCGGTATCGAGATACCCCAGATTGAGGGGATAATTCGATACGCCGGTCGAAGGTTTCTGCGTAAGCTGAACAACCTGCGGATCGGTTTTATGTTTATACATGTCAAGAGTTATTTCAAGATTTCCTTTCAGTATGCTCAAATCCATGCCCGCCGATTTTTTCGTTACAATCTGCCATCGCAGGTCTGGATTTCCGATTTCGGAAAGATATGAAGACTGACCGAAAACGCTGTTGCCCACATAATATGAATAAACCGACTGTGTAATTACATTGACGCTCTGAGTTCCGTTCATACCATATGTAGCTCTGAATTTCAGTCCATTAAGCCATTTCCAGTTTTTGGCAAAGGCTTCGCGGTCAATATTCCAGCCCAGTCCAGCCGACCAGAACGACTGGAATCTTTTGTTCCGACCGAAATTGCTCGAACCTTCGATGTCATAGTTCAAATCCAGCAGATAGCGGTAATCGTAGTTATAGTTGAACGCGCCAAGAACGCCGACATTCCGCGTCATGCGCTCGGAATAAGAAGGTCTTGATTCCGACTGGTACGAAAACGACTGCGACGGGTATCCGACCGAGCCTTCGGGGAAACCGACTGCCACAAACGCTTCGTTGACACGGTTTGATTCTTCAATATTGGCTCTGACTATCGCCGTGAAATTATTTTTCTTAACCGATTTGAGATAATTGGCAGACAGGTTGGCGCTGTAAGAAGTCTGCACCGTATAGCTGCTTCTGTACGAGCCTTTTTCATAATATGGTCTGCCGTCGAAACTCGAATGTGAAGGGTCTTTGAAATCAACGCGGTCATTAGATTCATGTCTCAAACTTAAACTTCCCTTGACTAACAAATCTCTGTTAATTTTCCAGTCAATCGACGTATTGTTGGTTAAGATAAAGACATCATTGTCGCCCCGCGAGTTAAGCGTGGCGTTGTAAAGCGGATTGGTGGCATAGATGGAGATACTTTTTCCCGACGCCTGTTCTACCGTTGTATTGTCAAGATATTTAGGAATCGAGCCGTCGTCATTGCGTTTTTTATAGTATGGATTTGCTTTTGCAAAATCGGAAAACGACCCCCACGAGCCGTCCGTTCCGGCTGTTCCCTGCACCGAAATATTGTTTTGAATACTGAGACCTTTCACGCCCCGATATACTAACCTGAGGTTTCCCCCGTAAGAGTCGCGCTCGGAGCCTTTCATCACGCCCTTATTATTCCGGTAATTCAGTCCCGCCATATATTGCAGCTCTTTTCCACCTGTAAGCGTTACGGAATGACTCTGCGTAAACGCCGTTCTCACCGGTTCGCTTAACCAGTAGGTATCCACGCCCGAATTTACCATAGCCAGCCGCTCAAAGTAAGTCTTTTGAATGTAACTTCCATCGGAAGAGTTTAGAGTTCCGAGTTCAGGCTTGTCCACATCAGCCGAGTGATTGTAATTATACCTGCCCGACAGACGTTCAAACTCTAATTTTTCGCGGGCGTTCATCAGGTTATAGACGCTCAAATCGGGCGCGGCAACCTGAAAGTCGCCGTTATAGCTGATAAATACCTGCCCTGCTTTGGGTTTTACGGTTTCGACAACCACTACTCCGTTAGCGCCTTTTACGCCATAAATAGCCGTAGAGCCGGCGTCTTTCAGAAGGGTAATGGATTCGACGCGATTTATGTCCAAATCGTTGATTTCCTGAAGGCTTGCTTCAAAACCGTCTAAAATAAACAGCGGCAGGTTGCTGGTTATTGCGGCGGCGTCCTGAACAGAAGTAATGTTCATGCTTGTCTGTCCGCGCAGCTCAATATTAGCCATTGCGTTAGGATTGGAACCCGAAAGATTGTCTTCCACAATTACAAATGCAGGGTCTAAACTTTTCAGGCTTTGCAGAACGTTGATATTTCCCACAGACTTTAATTTGTCCTGAGAAATTGTTGAATACGAACCGGTAAATCCGAACTTTTCGCGTTTGATAATACCTGCTTCAATCACCACTTCGTCCAGAATGGTTTCGTCGGGTTCGAGCAGAATTTCAAGCGCAATTTCCTTTGCCTGAATTTTCCGTTCAAAAGGTTTGTAACTCAACAGTCGAAATTGAAGCGTACTGCCTTCCGGTACGCTAACAATGGTAAATCTGCCGTTTACATCGGTAGTTACCGCAGTTGTAGCCCCTTTAACGTTTGCTACAACGCCCGGCAGCGGCTCTTTGGTTTCAGCGTCCTTTACCACGCCGGTAACGGTTACCTGAGCCATTGTCAGGGCAGGCAAAAGAACCGTCAAAAATACACTCGGTAAAAACGCTCGCTTAAATAACTTGATTAAACAATTTGAGATGTTCATAATCGAATTAGTTTGTTAATTGAACAATAATAAAAAAATAAAACAGATTACCCCTGTAAGTTTTCCATACAGAAAACCGGCAGAAACAATCCGTATATGTTTTGTGAAAATTTTATCCGGAAAATCAGGAAAAATATCGTAATTATACGATATATACTCTCTCTCTCTCTCTCTCTCTCTCTCTCTCTCTCTCTCTCTCTCTCTCTCTCTCTCTACAAAAAGTGTGCCAAACCTGTTAAAAAAGGCGATTGTTAATAACTTTTTTTTCAATATGTTTTTAATTTTTATGTAATACATTTCTGTACAGTTTTAAAGATTTATTACCTTAATTTTATGTTTTATAATCTCAGTATAATTTTACATTCTGTTATATTTTATATTCAAAATCAGAAAACAAAGATATAAAATGTTTTTTAATTTTGTTCAAAAATTTTTAATATAATTTTAATTTATTTATAATAACCGATATAAATATTTGTAAACAAGATATTTAAAAAATGTGAATTTTAAAAAAAATTTATGTACGTCGCGTAAAAAAAAACGGTTAATTCTGTTTTTTAAGAGACTGTTTTAAAAAATTTTGAATTTTTCATTTTTTACAAACCGTTCCGGCATTGTATAGACGCCCAAATTGGACGTCTATACCGCAGACAAAATACAATTTCGCGTATTTATTTTTTACCTATCCATATTCCCAAAAATACAAACAATATACACAAAACGTTATTTAACAGAATGTTTATAACAGCCTGTTTAATATTTCCATTAATAAAATACTGCACCGTTTCCAGCGAATATGTTGAAAATGTAGTATATCCGCCCAGAAATCCTGTTACAGTCAATAATTTCCATTTAATATTTATTGAAAACAAATCAAAAGTATTTATTAGAAACCCGATTAAAAATGCCCCGATACAGTTTACAAAAAGAGTTCCAAGAGAAAATCTGTTACTTATAAAATTATTTATAAACTGACTCGACAAATATCTTAATAATGCTCCAATTCCGCCGCCAATAATAATAAGTGTATAATTCATAGTATATCAAATATCAGGACACAAAATTAGGATAAAATCTTCGGATTACAAACAGACGTATAAAAATGTATAAAAAAAATTACAGTTGTGAGAGGCTCGCAAAATTTGCAAATTGTTGTTAAAAAAAATAAATTTCTGTAAAAAAACACTAAAAAAACACTGTCAAAAATAAAAATATTGCGAAACCATGTAAAAAAAACATCTTATAAAACAGGTATTTATATTATTTTTTGAAAAAAATCAATACGCAATCAAAAAAAGTATTATATTAGCGGTAAATTTTATATGATATATTTTGATTATTGTTAATATATGGTCTGTAATACAAATATTGGTTTATAAAACTTAAAACTATTTTAAACAGAAAAGAGTATGAGCTATCTGAATTTTAATAAATCGGAACTGGTGAATCTTGAATATTCACTTTCAGTTGAAATGTTAAGCACTAATCGGGCGGGAGGTTATACAAGCACTACAATTGTAGGTTGCAATACCCGTAAATATCACGGCTGGATGGTTTGCCCGATTGAGGAGTTTGGCGGAGAGAAACATGTTTTACTGTCGTCGCTCGACGAAACAATAGTACAGCACGAACAGGCGTTCAACCTTGCAATCCACAAATATCCAAATATTTACGAACCGCGCGGTCATAAGTATATCATTGACTTTGAGTTTGAACCAACGCCAACGCTTACTTACAGAGTTGGCGGCGTGGTTCTAAAAAAGGAACTTATTGTTGTACACAACGAAGAACAAATTCTTCTGCGATATACGCTGCTTGACGCCCACTCCCCTACCCTGCTGAGGCTCAAACCGATGCTGGCATACAGAAATATTCACAAACTAAGCAAGGCAAATCTTTATGCCAACACTCAGTTTAAACCGGTTGCCAACGGAATAGCGTCGAAACTGTACACTGGCTACCCGACACTTAACATGCAGACAAGCAAGGAGAACGAATTTGTCGCCATTCCGGACTGGTATTTCAACGTCGAATATATAGAAGAAAAAAAGAGAGGCTACGAATATATGGAAGACCTGTTTTCGCCCGGATATTTTGAAATGCCGATAAAAAAAGGCGAAAGCATTGTGTTTTCGGCGTCGCTTAAAGAAGCAGCTCAGCCTTCGCTTTTAAACCGCAAGTTCAACAATGAAATGAAAGTGCGTCCGCCAAAGGATTCGTTTTTAAACTGCCTGAAAAACACTGCAAGCCAGTTTGTTATGAAAAAAGGCAAAATAACCGAAATAGTATCGGGCTATCACTGGTACGGCTGTCGCAGTCGCGACACGTTTCTTTCGCTGCCGGGGCTTCTGCACGACGATATGAAAACCTACAAATCGGCGCTTGACTCCATGTCCGCGCTGCTGAAAAACGGACTGTTCCCCGACGATACGGAAAGTATGATATACAACGCCGTTGACACTCCGCTGTGGTATTTCTGGGCAATACAAAAATATCTGCATTTTTCGGGCGACGCGGATACTGTCCGAAAATCGTACTGGAAAAAGATGAAAAACATTCTCGACGCATACCGAAACGGCGTTAACGACGGTATAACAATGCACGATAACGGGCTGATATGGGCAGAAGAACGCGGCGTCCCGAAAACATGGATGAACGCAATTGTCGAAAATATCCCCGTAACGCCAAGATACGGATATACGGTTGAAGTAAACGCTCTGTGGTACAATGCAGTCCGCTTTGCGCTCGAACTCGCCGAACAGTATGGCGACAGTGATTTTACCGGCGCATGGAAAAATATCCCTGCAATAATTGAAGACAGCTACATGGAAATCTTCTGGATGCCGGAGAAAATGCACCTTGCCGATTATGTCGGGACTCTGGGACAGAATCAGAGAATCCGTCCCAACGAAATAATAGCGACTTCGCTGCCATACAGCCCGATAAGCGACGAGACAAAAGCGCAGGTTTTGAGCGCAATAGAATACGATCTGCTAACGCCGAAAGGAATAAGAACCCTGTCGCCCAAAAATCCAGTATATAAAGGAATATACGAAGGCTCGGCAAAAGAACGCGATACGGCGTTTCATCAGGGAACCGTATGGGTCTGGCTGCTTGCGCATTATGTCGAAGCAAAACTGAAACTGGAAGGAGAATCGTTTATTTCCGAAGCAAAACGCATAATTTGCAATTTTGAAGAAGACATGAATTCGAGAGGCATCTGCACCATACCCGAAATGTATAACGGCGACCCACCACACGAAGCTCGCGGAGCAGTATCGCAGGCGTGGAGCGTCGCGGCAATTCTTTATATCGCACATTTGATCAATTATAAAACAATATAAATTCAACAAAATTATTTTTATCATGAAAAAGACTATATGTTTTTATTTTCAGGTACATCAGCCTTTCCGTCTGAGACGTTACCGTTTTTTCGACATCGGAGAAAATCACCATTACTTTGACGAATTCAATAACCGTTCGATATTGAAAAAAGTCGCCAGCCGCTGCTATATTCCGATGAACAATATTTTACTTGATTTGATAGCAGAATATGGAAAAAAATTCAAAGTTTCGTTTTCCATAACCGGTTCGGCAATAGAACAGTTTGAAATGTACGCGCCCGAAACGCTGGAAAGTTTTCAAAAACTTGCCCAGACAGGTTGCGTCGAATTTCTGGCAGAAACATCGGCGCACAGCCTTGCAGTGATGAAAAGCGCAAGCGAATTTCAGAAGCAAATCGAACTGCACCGCAATCTGATCCATAAATATTTCGGACAGACGCCGACAACATTCCGTCTGACAGAACTGATTTACGACGACCTGATAGGGGCGCAAATCGGAAGATCGGGCTACAAAACAATACTGACCGAAGGAGCGCGGCACATTCTCGGCTGGAAAAGCCCGAATTTTGTATATGCCAACGCCATCAATCCGAAACTGAAAGTTCTGCTGCGAAATTTTCACCTGAGCGACGATATTTCATTCCGCTTTTCCGACAAAAACTGGGCAGAATATCCGGTAACGGCAGAAAAATTTGTTTCATGGCTTAACGCTATCGACGAAAACGAAGAAATCGTAAACCTGTTTATGGACTACGAAACATTCGGCGAACATCAGCCGGCTTCGTCGGGGATATTTGAATTTATGAAAAATCTCCCGAAACAGGTCTTTGCGCTTTCAGATTTTGAATTTCTGACGCCTTCCGAAATTTACGAAAAACATCAGCCCGTAGCGTCGATTCATGTCCCCCACCCTATTTCGTGGGCAGACGAAGAACGCGATTTGAGCGCATGGCTCGGCAACGAATTACAGGACGACGCTTTTGACTCGCTCTATTCGCTGTCGGACAAACTTGCAAAAATATCAGACCCTGAACTGATTGACGTATGGCTGAAACTTCAAAACAGCGACCATTTTTACTACATGTGTACCAAATGGTTCTCTGACGGAAACGTACACAAATACTTCAATCCGTATCCATCGCCATACGATGCGTATATCAATTACATGAACGTTTTGAGCGATTTTATTAAAATTGTCGAAAATTATCCGGCAATGGACGAAGCAGCTAAAATTGCAAAGTTGAACGAATATCTCGAAAAAAACAAAAACAGCCTCTACCGTACCGCTCTGGCAGAAGCCGTATCCGTGAAAAACGATTTTGTAGAAACGAACAGTACTGCAACCAAATCTTCCAGTACGGCAGAAGAGCCGGAACCGAAAAAAGCGCGGACGGTAAAGATTAAAAAAGAAACTTCGAGTAAAACAAATTGAAAGAAAACAGAAAAAGTAAAAAATGATACCGAGAATAGGTTTCGGATACGATGTTCACAGACTGTCCGAAGGATACGATTTTTGGCTTGGAGGCGTAAAAATCGAACATAACAAAGGCTGCATAGCCCATTCTGACGGCGACGCACTGATTCATGCTCTGTGCGACGCCCTGCTTGGCGCTCTTGCACTGGGCGACATCGGAGTACATTTTCCCGATACGTCCGAACAGTACAGAGGCATTGACAGCAAGATTTTGCTTGCAGAAGTTGTAGAAATAATAGAAAAAGAAGGTTACAGCATTGGAAACACAGACGCAACAGTATCGCTCCAGAAACCGAAAATAAAGGATTACATACCCGAAATGCGGAATATTCTGGCAAAAATAATGAAAATTCCTGTTGAAAACGTGTCGATAAAAGCCACTACAACAGAAAAACTCGGATTTGAAGGACGCGAAGAAGGAATAGCCGCTTACGCAGTTGTTCTGATATATAAAGCAAACAGGTAACAGAAAAATCTGACTGAAAGAACGAAAGGTACAAATAAAACTGTTGCAGGAAATCGAATCAGGTTAAAGATTCAACATTTCCTGCGACAGTTTGATTTATGTCCTGTATCTTTGCAAAAAAGCCTTGTGCATTGTTTCGAGGAATGGCTTCGAGCGTTTGCCGCAAATGTTCCCGAATATTGTCGGCAAATTTGCCGCCGCAGAGAAAAATGTTAAACCACGAGCAAAAAATATCACTGTGCCTGTAGTCTTTGGCTTATTGTTGACAATACGACTGATTATCAATCAATTGCAACAATATATAACGTTAAAATTCTTCATAAATAAAAGAAATTCCTGCAAACGGGGCGATTAACTGTGAATTTTTTATTACCTTTGCTGCCGTCATTTTTGCTTTTTTGTTATTATTTTTCACAGTGTAAAGATACGTGAAAATGACGAAACTGCAAAGTTTTGCATATAAAAACTTTGCAGTTATTTTAGAAATTTATTTGCGGATTTAAGGATTAATACATTACCATCATTCAAACGAGTGAAAATATATGCTCCTGAATAAAATAAATACGGAATTAAGGTTGTTTAAAAGTATAAAAAACATAGTTATAAAGAATTAAATGGATATAAGTTATGGGACGAGAAATTAAGTTTAGCCTGTTGTACAGAGACATGTGGCAGTCGTCGGGAAAATATGTACCACGCAAGGATCAGTTGGAACAGATTGCTCCGGTAATAGTTGAAATGGGCTGTTTTGCAAGGGTCGAAACCAATGGAGGCGCTTCGGAACAGGTAAATCTGCTGTACGGCGAAAATCCGAACAAATCGGTCAGAGCTTTTACCAAGCCGTTTAATCAGGCAGATATTCAGACGCACATGCTCGACAGAGGTCTGAACGGTATCCGCATGAATCCGGTACCAGCCGACGTCAGAAAACTGATGTATAAGGTAAAAAAAGCTCAGGGTGTGGACATTACAAGAATATTTTGCGGACTGAACGACATACGCAATATTATTCCGTCGATAAGCTATGCCCGCGAAGCAGGAATGATTCCGCAGGCAGTTCTGTGCATCACCTATTCGCCGGTTCATACGGTTGAATATTACGTAAATATGGCTTCCGCGCTTATCGAAGCCGGAGCCGCCGAAATCTGCCTCAAAGATATGGCTGGAATCGGACGACCGTACAGCAACGGACAGATTGTAAAGGGAATAAAGGAAAAATATCCGAATATACCAGTACAGTATCACGGACACAGCGGACCGGGATTTTCGGTAGCCTCGATGCTCGAAGTTGCAAAAGCAGGAATTGACATTATAGACGTTGCAATGGAACCTCTTTCGTGGGGAATGATACACCCCGATGTTATCACCATACAGGCAATGCTGCGCGACGCCGGCTTTTCGACGCCAGACATCAACATGGAAGCCTACATGGAAGCAAGCCGTCTGACACAGTCGTTTATGGACGACTTCTTAGGATATTTTATCGACCCCTCGAACAAAGTAATGACCTCGCTGCTGGTGGGCTGCGGACTTCCTGGCGGTATGATGGGTTCGATGATGGCAGACCTGAAAGGTATGCACAACGCAATAAACATGGCTCTGCGTCAGAACAAAAAGCCGGAAGTAAGCCTCAACAATCTTGTTGTTCAGCTCTTCCGCGAAGTTGAATACGTGTGGCCCAAGCTCGGATACCCGCCTCTGGTAACGCCTTTCAGCCAATATGTAAAAAACATTGCGCTGATGAATATATTCTCGATGGCAAAGGGCGAACCGCGATTTTCAAATATCGACAAGGACAGTCTGAACATGATTACCGGAAAAATGGGCAGACTGCCGGGAGAACTCGCTCCCGAAATACTGGACATAGTAAAATCGAAAGGACTGGAATTTTATACCGGCGACCCGCAAGACCCGTATCCAGACGCACTCGAAGAATACAGAAAAGAAATGATTGAAAATGGCTGGGATTTTGGCGACGACGACGAAGAACTTTTTGAACTTGCAATGCACGACCGTCAATATCGCGACTACAAATCGGGAGTAGCCAAGCAGCGTTTTAATCAGGAACTCGAAGCGGCAAAAGAAAAAGCCGGAGCGCCGAAAATCGTTTCGCGTCCGGTAGTCGAACTCCCGCATTTCGACGTTCAAAAAGTCATGGAACTGTATCCGACGGCACAGCCAGTACAATCGCCGTGCAGAGGCTCCGTTATCTGGCAGTACGATGTTGACGGCAAATCGACAGCTCCGGTCAAAGGCGTCGAATTTAAAAAAGGAGATACAGTCTGCTATGTCGAAGCATATTATGGAATAGAGCCGGTCAAAGCTCTAAGCGACGGAAAATTAGTACAGGTCGAAACAGCTCATGGAGCAAAAGTCGAAAAAAATCAAATACTGGCATTTTTAGCGTAAAAATACAGAGACTGAAAAAATTTTATTTTTATTCATCTACTAATTTGTTTATAATAAACAGAAGCGGGCTGCAAAAGCGGTTCGCTTCTGTTTTTAATTGACAGCCAGCGGTTAATTAACGGCTCACCTTCAAAATCCTGTATTATGTAAATTTAAATATGCTATTTGAAAGCATATATCTGGCTGAAAGCCAGAATTTTCATAACCGACGGTCAACGACCAGCGGAAGAAACAGTGAGACGATAACGCTGCCTGTAAAGACAGAACCCTGTGGAGCAGAAAATATTCAAGTTCTGGCTTTCAGCCAGTTTGTTGGGATTATGTTTGTCCGTATGTCAAACGACATACGGTTATGTAAATTCTGGCTTTCAGCCAGTATATACTCAATTAAATTTACATAAACTCTAATATATCAATGTCCACACAAATTATGAATTGACGTCGGTTATAAAAACTTTCATGTTGCACGAAGCAAGCAGTTCTTCGGACGTTTTTACTTCTGCACGCAGCAAAAGAGTCGAATATATTTCGTTTACAATTTCTATTGACGTTATAATTTTTTCGCCAACCTGCGGACAGCGGTTTAAAACAAAGTTTTTGATTTCGCCTATAAATCCAAGTTTTATACTGTCTTTGAGGATATAACGGCATACATAACCAATTCGCGCAGCTGCGGTCTGGGCAATATTTTCAATGATTCCAGATTCGGAAAAAATTTTTCCCGACACAAAAATATTGTCGCTTTTAACTGTGGTACAAGAAATTACAGTCTTTTCGTCAAGATGTTCCAGTTTGTCAATCATGACAAAAGTTCCCTGCTGAGGCAATAATTCTCTGACATTTATATGCTGTATCTGTTCCATTCGGTTTAATTTATTTTTAAAATATTTTTCTTTTGAGTTGTAACAACAAAATCTTTCAGGTAAAAAGGTTCAAAATATGCTAAATTCTCAAACCTGTTACTTTCAAACGCCTCAATTGCAGGCTTTACAAGTCCTTTTGCGGAATTTTTTACATCAATAAAAATTGCGTTCGGATTATTGACAGTTTTTTTGAATTTTTCGGCTCCGCTGCCAAAAAAATAAACTTTCTGTCTGTCAAGTATTTCCCAAAAACTTGATTCCGTCAGTATCACTGCCTGCGTTTCGGACAGTCGATTTAGCGAGGCGTCAAACATTGCCGTATAAACTTCCTGTCTTCTGGCGTCAATCATCGGGCAATAAACGGCATTTTTATCTTCGCGACTGCACATCGAAGTTAATGAAAGTAAACTGTCAATCGCTATCAACGGTTTTGAAATTCCGTAACAGATACCTTTTGCCGTAGCAACCCCGATTCTCAATCCGGTATATGAACCGGGACCTTTGCCAATTGCCACAGCATCAATGTCATTATATTTCAGATTTGATGATTTTACAACTTCGTCTATTAAAACCGACAGCAGGCGCGAATGTTCTCTCTGATAATTTTCACGGATTGCAATTGCCTCTTTTTCACGGAACAAAGCTACGGAACAGTTTTCTCCTCCGGTTTCAATACACAGTATTGTCATCAAAATCAGCGTTTTTCAAATTCTTCTGCAAAATATTTGTAAAACAGCGGAATTGTTTCAATTCCCTTATAGAAATTATACAGCGGATAATTTTCATTGGGAGAGTGAATTGCGTCGCTTTCCAAACCGAAGCCGAGCAGCAGCGACTTAACTCCAAGCGTCTGTTCAAATGTAGAAATAACAGGAATACTGCCGCCGCTGCGGAAAGGTATCGGCGCTACGCCGAAAGTTTCCTTAACAGCCCTGTACGCTGCTTTATATTCCGGTGAATTTAAGGGCGATACATAAGCCTGACCTCCGTGATGCGGAGTAACTTTTACGCTTACATAATCGGGCGCAAGACTTTCAAAATGATTTTTAAACAGTTCTGATATTTTCGCAAAATCCTGATTTGGAACCAGCCGCATCGAGATTTTTGCGCAAGCCTTTGATGGAATGACAGTTTTGGAGCCTTCTCCGATATATCCGCCCCAGATTCCGTTTACGTCAAGCGCTGGACGGATTCCGGTTCTTTCGTTTGTCGTATAACCTATTTCTCCCCATACCTGATTTATATTCAGAGCGTTTTTATAATCATCGACAGAGAACGGCGATTTTGCCAGTTCACGTCTTTCTTCGACGCCTATTTCTTCAACATCGTCGTAAAAACCTTCGACGGTAACATGTCTGTTTTCGTCGTGCAGCGAGGCAATCATTTTGCACAGAATATTTACAGGATTGGCAACTGCGCCGCCAAACAGCCCCGAATGTAAGTCGCGCGAAGGTCCTGTAACTTCAACTTCAATGCAGGCTATTCCCCGTAAACCGGTTGTAATAGAAGGAGTTTCCATAGAAATCATGCCGGTATCCGACACAAGTATAACGTCAGATTTAAGCAGTTCTTTGTGTTCGGCGCACCATTTTTTCAGCGCACCCGAACCGATTTCTTCTTCGCCCTCAAACATAAATTTGACATTGCACGGCAGCGTTCCTGTTTTGACCATGTATTCAAAGGCTTTTGCGTGCATAAAGGACTGACCCTTATCGTCGTCGGCGCCGCGAGCATAAATTTTTCCATCTCTTGTTTCGGGTTCAAACGGGGGCGAAATCCATGCTTCGAGAGGGTCTGCGGGCATCACGTCATAGTGTCCGTAAACTAATATTGTGGGAAGTTTCGGATTAAATGTTTTTTCTCCGTAAACTATCGGATTTGTTTCTGTTTCAAATATTTCGACCGTATTGCATCCGGCGTCTGCCAGTATTTTTTTCCAGTATTCGGCAGCTTTATACATGTCGGGTTTATGTTCGGATTGCGAACTGATTGAAGGAATACGAATCAGCCCAAACAATTCGTCCAAAAAACGCTGGCTGTTTTTTTCAATATAATCTTTTATACTTTCCATAATTATTTTACTGTTTATAATTTACAGTTATCTAAACAGATACGGCACTCCTCTTCCGATATTTTTAAGAGCGACGCCCGTTCCCCGTGCTACTGCAAGCAGGGGATTTTCGACAACATGAAAATTAATACTGATTTTTTCTTTCAGACGTTTATCCAACCCCCGCAACAGAGCGCCGCCGCCGGTCAGAAATATTCCGTTTTCGACAATATCGGCGTAAAGTTCTGGCGGAGTTGCTTCCAGCACAGTCATAATTGCCGATTCGAGTTTCATGAGCGATTTATCGAGACAGAACGCGACTTCTTCGTAATTGATTGATATGTCAATCGGAAGAGCGGTCATCAGGTTCGGTCCCCGTACCTTAAAGTCTTCGGGCGGATTTTCCAGTTCGGTCAAAGCCGAGCCTACCTTGATTTTAATATCTTCGGCTGTCCGTTCGCCAACTTTGAGATTGTGCTGCTGACGCATGTATTGCTGTATGTCTTCAGTAAATTCGTCGCCGGCAACTCTGATACTTTGGTTGCAGACGATGCCGCCGAGTGCAATCACCGCAATTTCGGTAGTTCCGCCGCCTATGTCCACAACCATGCTTCCGCTTGGCGCTTCGACATTTACGCCGATACCAAGCGCGGCAGCCATCGGTTCGTGTATCAGATACACTTCGCGGCAGCCAGCCTGATCTGCGGAATCGCGTACAGCGCGTATTTCCACTTCGGTGCTGCCCGACGGAACTCCAATTACCATTCTCAAAGTAGGAGTGAAAAATCTCACCTTGTTAGGGATCATTTTAATCATTCCCCGAATCATCTGTTCGGCAGCCTCGAAATCGGCAATCACTCCGTCGCGTAACGGTCTGATAGTCTTTATGTTACTGTGTGTTTTTCCGTGCATTTGCCGAGCTGTTTCACCCAGCGCAATAGTTTTATTAGTGTTTCGGTCTATCGCTACTATAGAAGGCTCATTTACAACAACTTTATCATTAAAAATGATAATTGTGTTAGCCGTACCCAAATCCATTGCAATATCTTGGGTTAAAAATGATAACATTCCCATATCCTTATATCTAATTATTTAATTGTTAATCAATGTTTAAAATGTCTGTAACCGGTAACTGTCATCGACAGTCCCGCGCTGTCGCAAAAATCAATCGACTCGTCGTCTTTTATGGAACCTCCGGGTTGAATTACAGAAGTAATTCCTTCGTTTGCAGCGATTTCCACACAGTCGGGGAACGGAAAAAAAGCGTCGGAAGCCATAACTGCTCCCGTCAACGAAAATCCGTAATGCTGCGCTTTGACAATTGCCTGCTTCAGCGCGTCAACCCGCGAGGTTTGACCTGTTCCGCTGGCAATCAGCTGTCGGTCTTTTGCCAAAACAATGGCATTCGATTTTGAATGTTTCACTCTTTTGTTTGCAAAAAGCAAATCGACAATTTCTTTTTCCGAAGGCGTTTTTTTTGTAACGACTTTCAAATCTGCCGTACTTTCAGTTTTCAGGTCGGTATCCTGAACTAAAACGCCGTTGAGAATCGAACGGAACTGTTTTTGCTGACGTCGGTTTGGTTTTGTTTTCAGAATAATTCTGTTTTTCTTTAATTTCAGAATTTTCAGAGCTTCGTCCGAATATTCGGGAGCAAGAATTATTTCAAAAAACAGTTTTCCCGTTTCCTCAGCGCACTGCCTGTCAACCGGACAGTTTGTGGCAATTATTCCGCCGAATGCCGAGACTGGGTCGCCGGCAAGGGCTTTTTTCCATGCTTCCAGCGGATTTTCATCGGAAGCGCAGCCGCAGGCATTGTTATGTTTGATTACGGCGTATGTTGGCTCTTCAAAATCGCCAATTAATGCAAGCGCCGCTTCAATATCCAGCAAATTATTGTAGGAAATTTCCTTACCGTTCAATTGGGTAAACACATCGTTCAGATTTCCGTAAAAAACTCCGTTTTGATGAGGATTTTCCCCGTAACGCAATGTATTTGAAGGCGATACGTTTAAACTGAAAGTATCCTTGTTAAGCAGAGACGAAAAATAGTTTGAAATCTGTCTGTCATATTCGGCAGTAACGGCAAATGCTTCACAGGCAAACAGAACTCTGTCGCTCAAATCGCTTGCTCCGCTTTTTTTCTGCAAAACTTCGATTAGAGAAGAATACTGTGTACGCGAAGAGACGACAAGAATGTCGTTACAGTTTTTTGCGGCAGCCCTTATGAGCGAAATCCCTCCGATGTCGATTTTTTCGACAATTTCTTCATGACATGCACCTGAGGCAAGCGTTTCGGCGAAAGGATACAAATCAACTATAACAAGGTCAATTTCAGGGATTTCATATTCCTGTAAATCTTTTCTGTCTTTTTCGTTGTCTCTGCGGGCAAGAATACCTCCGAAAATTTTCGGATGAAGAGTTTTCACCCGACCTCCAAGTATCGAAGGATAGTCTGTCAGGCTTTCGACCGAATTGGCGTCGGCAACTGTTTTTTTTATAAATTCGAGCGTGCCGCCCGTAGAATATATTTTTACGCCAAAACTGTCCAATATTTCAACAATTTTTTCAAGATTATCCTTATAATAAACAGAAACTAAGGCAGACCTAATCTTTTTTGACTCCATAATTATATCATTCAATATATGCGCAATATCGTAATAATCAAACATTAACAATTGTCAAAACAGCAATATTAAGCCATAATGACATTAATTATTTCCGTGCAAAAATAAGTATATTTTTTTCATTATCAATAATAAAATTGCATTTTGTTGATTAGGCTGTATTTATGAGAACGTTCAAACGGGAATATTTTGGCAAGTTTATGAATTTATGCAATTTTTCAGCAAGTCAATTTTGCGTATTATGTAATTTACTGTTTATTAATATTTTATGCGAATCAAGGGTTGACAACGTTATTTTAGCCCGAATGAGCTAAATTTTCATAACCGCAAACAAGCGAAGCGCGGTTTGCGGTAGCACAATCGTTTTCTTCTTTGCCTGTAAGGCAAAACTTTAATGCTTTTGCGATAGAGTTCTGCCTTTCAGGCAGTCGGTTGTTGTCGTTTTTAGCCGCAGGCAACGCTAACGCTCGCCTGCGGTTATGAAGATTCGGCTTTTCAAGCCGTGTCATGGCAGGGCAAAGTACGCAGGCAACGCTATCGCTCGCCTGCGGTTATGGAAATTTTGTCCCGCAGAGACATTTTAACTCCTGATTCGCATGTTTTACAAATATACAAAGTTCACTGGTGAAATTTATACTCTGCAACGTATTAAACTTTCAGTTAATTTGAGACATAACCGGTTTTAAACTGCTACCGACAAAAATATCTTACCTTTTTTTAACCGTAAAATATCTTAATTGACAATTATTTATGACATTTGCCTGAAAATAAATATATTTCATGTCTAAAATATTGAACAGTAATTAAAAAATTAGAATTACCTTTGTAGCCGTATTTTTCTTTTTTTAATAAATGTACGGAAATATTTTTTTAAGAAAAATTATAAGTGTAAATTATGCAAACTGCGTGTGGAAATTTAAAATATACCGTTAAAAACTTACTAACAGCCGTCTTTTGCGACAGGTTGAATGTGATTTTTACAAATAACACACACTGCATACATTTTGTAAAAACGTCTATCTATCTATCTATCTATCTATCTATCTATCTATCTATCTATCTATCTATCTATCTATCTATCTATCTATCTATCTATCTATCTATCTATCTATCTATCTATCTATCTATCTTTACGTACAGATAACGGACACGCCAGTGTCGGCGTTTGCCGGATTAATTTTATACATACTAAAATCTTCGAGAAAAACTGTTTGTTTTTGTCGAAGGTTTTTTATTTGTCGCCGGACAGCCGGTTGCGGACTTTTTGCCGCAATCGACTGTCCGACTTTTTGTTATTCAGAAAGTTAATAAACTTGAGAATTAGTCAGAGGTTTTTTTATTTGTCGCCGGACAGCCGGTTGCGGATTTTTTTCGCAATCAACTGTCCGGTGTGTTGTTGTTCAAAAAGTTAACAGATTTGCATAAATTTAATTTGTAACATATTGAAAAAAACGGAGTAGCCGATAGCCGTATAAAAGTGGAGGCTTATTTTATTTATAATTTTATATTAAAATGAACTGGTATTTAAAAGTTTTTAAACAGTACGCCGATTTCAGAGGAAGAGCAAGGCGAAAAGAGTACTGGATATTTACATTGTTCAATGCCATTTTTATGGTGGCTGCAGTTATTCTTGACAAAATTGTTGGAATTAACATCGCAGAGGGCTATGGAATATTTAATCTGTTGGTTCTGCTGTATGGACTTGCGGTATTTATTCCTGTTTTAGCGGTATGTGTTCGCCGTTTGCACGATATTGGCAAAAGTGGCTGGATGCTGTTAATCGGGTTGATACCTATGGTTGGCAGCATTATTCTACTGGTTTGGTTTTTTTCGGACAGTCAGCCCGGCAATAATAACTGGGGCGCAAATCCGAAAGAATAAAAGAATAATTGACAGTTTGTTGCTGCAATAACTGTATAATTTATTGATAATGTTCCGAACGGACTGAATTTTATGTCATTGCAAACATGTCAGTAAAGAGTATTGCAGCATAAAAAAACAAATGTCCGCAGGGGGCAATATTTGTCGAAATCGCCCCACCTGTTGTGTTTTTTTGTGTTTTGCATGACATTATTTTTCTATTGATATGATGTTCCCGTATTTTTTTGAGCTTAAATGCACGATTTTTATGACTTTCTTACATTTTTCTGCAAATTTAAGAGCATAAATTTTGCGCAAAAATACAATACAATTAAAAAAAACATTGTATCTTTGCAGTATATTTTTAAAAATGATTATACAGGTATTAATATTTTAAAGTAAATTTTTATTGTATGAAAAAGTTAAGAAAGATTCAGTTCAC
>JAIROW010000009.1 GCA_031257315.1 Prevotellaceae bacterium | reverse complement strand
GCGCGATTTGCTTTTCGGTATCCCAAAAAACTGGCTGAAAGCCAGAACTTGAATATTTCAGATTCACAGGATTCTGCTTTTCAGGTAGCGCCGTCGCCTCGCCGTTTCTTCCGCCGGTCAACGACTGGCGGTTATGAAAATTATGGCTTTCAGCCAGATATATGCTTTCAAATAGCATATTTAATTTTACATTAACTCTAATAAAAACAGAGGAGCAAAATCATCTGCCCCTCTGTTCAATTAAGATACAAAAATTCTCTTTTAATTTGCGTTTCGCTGCCTTCTGTTACCGTCGCCGCCGCGATTCTGTCGGTTTTTAATCATTTCTTCGTACTTTTTATACTGGTCGGCAGTAAAAAGTTTTTTGTATTCCTTATTCAATTCTTCCTGATTTTTCTGGAAAACGGATCTCATATCGCCATTGTTTCCACTGGATTGATTTCTGAGAGCTTCCATTTTCTTCGCCTGTCTCAGTTGAATTGCTGTAACAGAATCGTACTGAACGGTTGTCAAATCCAGTTCTTTTTTAAGTCTGTCGGCTTGAGCTTTAGCCCGTTCTTCTGTTGACATTCTCTGTCCCTGCCCCTGTCTGTTTGGACGATTCTGTGCGTAAACCATGCCCGAAAGCAAAAACGCAGAAATTAGAAATAAGACTTTTATCTTCATGACATTAAAAATTGAAAAAAACATATTTTTTATTTAACAGTGCAAAGATAAACCGGAAAATTCAACCAGTACATTTTTTTTTGCTTAATCGGAAAAAAACAAAAATGAAACGGCTGTTCGACAAGTTGAACCATATAATTTCAGAGTATCAGTTTACAGGGCATTTTCAATATCGTTTATCAAATCGTCTATATTTTCAAGCCCTGCCGAAATCCGTATCAGATTTGGTTCTATTCCTACTTCCGCTTTCATTTCTCTGCTGAATGTGCCGTATATTGTCGATTCGGGGTGAATAACAAGACTTTTGTTGTCGAACAGATTTGTGGCTCGTCTGAACACTTGCAGCCTGTCCATAAAACGGAAACATTCGTCTTTGTCTTTCAGGCTGACAGTCAGCATGGCTCCTGGGTTTCCGACAAAAAGAGCGTCCGAAATTTTTTTGTACGGAGACGTATCCAATTTCGGATAGTTGACATTTAGTATTTTGTTATTTGTTTGCAGATACTGAGCAAGTTGCCATGCTATTTCCGACATTTTTTCATATCGCAGCTGTAACAGTTCCATACCCAGCGCCTGCTGCGAGGCTGTGTCGGGCGACATGCAGGAACCGATGTTGCGGGCAATTTCAGTTCGCATTTTATGCATGAATTTTGAAATTCCGGCAGGATTGTTTGTAATCCGTGCAAGTTTTTTGTTTGCCGACCAGTCAAACGTTCCGTAATCAATTATTGCTCCGCCAATTCCGGTAGCTCCGCCGGAAATATATTTTGTAGTCGAAACGACTTCAATGTCGATTCCGCATTTTCCAGCGTCAAATCCGCACCATGGAATAACGGTAGTATCGAGTATCACAGGCACGTTCCGTTTTTTCATGATTTTTGATATTTCCGGAAAATTTGCAATTTCAAGATGCGGATTGGTTATCAGTTCTGCAAAAAAGGCGCATGTGTTTTCATCTACCGCACTGGCAACTTCGTCGATATTGTCGGTATTTACAAATCGCGTTTCTACGCCAAATTCTGCCAGTGTGAATTTAAATAATGAAAACGTGTTGCCAAAAAGATGCGGAGAAGTTACAATATTGCTTCCGCTGTAAGCAACGGTTAAAAACGTGTTGGCAATTGCCGCCATACCCGACGACACTGAAATCACGTTTTCGGCGTTTGAGGCAACTTTGATTTTCGATTCAAAATTGTCTATCGAAGGGTTCGATATACGCGAATAAGTATGATCCTCGCGTTTGTACTGAAATGCGGCGGCGATACTTTCCGAGTCGGGAAATTCAAATGCCGAATTTCGATACACCGGCAGCGATATTGCTCCGTGTACATCGGGTTTTGAAAATCTGTTGTTTATGATTTTCGTGGAAAAATTCTGTTTCTTGTCTTTCATCTGAATTTACAGTGTTATTTATATTTATAATTTTTATACCGTCGCCTGCGCCGGTTCTTTGTTCTCCGTTTTTTTCGGCGGGAAATTAAGTTCGAGTATTGCAGACGTCGGACATTCGGACACGCATTTACGGCACAGTTTGCATTTTGCACTGTCGATATATGCCAGACTGCTGTTTATTGTAATTGCCTCAAACGGACATATTTTCTGACATTTTGTGCAACCGATACACGCCGCTCCGCACGCTTTTTTTGCAATGCCGCCTTTGTCTTTGTTAACGCATGAAACGTATATTCTGCGATTTTTCGGACCTTTGTCTCTCAGTTCGATAATAAATTTTGGACAGGCTTTTACGCATGAACCGCAGGCTGTACATTTTTCATCGTCAACTTCGGGAAGCAGGGTTTTTGGATTTATACTTATTGCGCCGAATGTACATACAGCCACGCAGTCGCCTTTACCCAGACAGCCAAAACTGCAACCGGTATCGCCGGAATATGTTGCCGACATTATGGCGCAGGAATTTGCGCCGTCGAAACTGTTTGTTCTTGGACGGACTTCGCATGAGCCGCTGCACCGCACAACAGCAACTTTCGGTTTAACTGCTGCGGCAATTTTGCCGAGATGTTCTGCAATTTTTGTCATTGTTGCCGAGCCTCCTACTGGACAGACTAACGAAGAAGAATCCTCGCTTTTCACATAAGTTTCGGCAAAAGCCCGACAGCCGGCAAAACCGCATCCTCCGCAGTTTGCTCCGGGAAGCAGTTCGCTCACTTCGTCGATTCGCGGATCTTCGTAAACTTTAAATTTTTGCGCTACAAACCATAAAATTATTGAGAGCAATCCTCCCATCGACGCTAAAATCAGTATTGTATAAAGTATCGTATTCATATCAGATTTTTTCGATATAAAAATGAATTTGATTTTTTAATTTTTCTCGAAACAGGCGCAGTATGCAGTAATAAACTGCTAAAAAACAAACCGAAATGACGCCTGTCAAATATTCCTTAATTCCAAGTTCGGTCAATATCAGCAATACTGCTACAACAATAAACACCGGCAAAAAGTATGCAAAAAATGCGGCTTTAAGCCCCATACCGGTTTGCATTACCACATTGACACTTTCTCCGTCATGTACCTGCTGTCCGGTATTTGCGACGTAAACAGTCTTTTCCTGCCGCTCGAAAGCCTGACACATTCCGTTTGCATGACAGGCTGAACAGGCTGACATGTTTATAATATTTACGGCAATACTTTCGTCCGTTATTTTTGAAACAATGCCTTTCCGTTTTGAACAGGAACCCCTTTTATCTTGTAACATAATAAATTACAGTCTTGTTTTGTTTTACAAAAATAGTAAAAAATTTTTTATGAATATAATATGACTTAAAACATTTCATTTTTCGATACAGTTTCGCACGTAAAAAGTTTTAATCGTTTATTTTCAGTCCGACAGGCATTTCGTGTCCCATTTTTTTGAATTTTGTTTCAAGATAGAACCTGTTGTAGCTGTTTGCGGGAGTAATAAGCGGGACAATTTCCGAGACTGTCAGTCCGTAGCCTTCGAGACCTTTTCGTTTAAGCGGATTGTTTGTTATCAGACGCATTTTTGAAACGCCAATTTCGCGCAGAATACTTGCTCCCACGCCATAGTCGCGTTCGTCGATTCCGAATCCAAGCGCAAGATTTGCCTCAGCCGTGTCCTTGCCCTGTTCCTGCAATTTGTAGGCGTGAATTTTGTTGAACAGCCCGATTCCCCGTCCTTCCTGACTGAGGTAAACGATTACGCCTTTTCCCTCTCGGTCAATCATTTTCATTGCTTCGTGCAGCTGTGGACCGCAATCGCAGCGACACGAGCCTAAAACGTCGCCGGTCATGCACGACGAGTGTACGCGCACAAGAATCGGTTCGCCGTCTTTCCATTCGCCTTTGACTAATGCGACATGTTCCAGCCCGCTGCTGGTTTGCCGGAAGGCAATCAGTTCAAAATCGCCGTATTTTGTGGGCATTTTCACTCTTTCGCCACGTTCAACAATGCTTTCCGTTTTCAGACGGCAGGCGATAAGGTCTTTTATTGTAATAATTTTAATGTCAAACTGTTTTGCGATGTCGAGCAGTTGAGGCAGACGCGCCATGCTTCCGTCGCTGTTCAGTATTTCTATCAGCGCACCTCCGGGCGTAAGTCCTGCCATTCTTGTCAAATCGACGACGGCTTCGGTATGTCCGGCACGTCTTAAAACGCCTTTGTCTTTGGCTTTCAGGGGGAAAATATGTCCGGGGCGTCCCAAATCTTCGGGTTTGGTGTTGGGAGAAACAAGCGCTCGAATTGTTTTCGCTCTGTCGTCTGCCGATATTCCTGTGGTACAGCCGTGTCCCAGCAAATCGACGGCGACTGTAAATGGAGTTTGGTGCATGGCGGTATTTTCTCCGACCATCATATCGAGAGCAAGTTCCCTGCAACGGGTTTCGGGCAGAGGAGCGCAGAGCAGTCCGCGTCCGTGCGAGAGCATAAAGTTAACTGTTTCGGGGGTGATTTTTTCGGCGGCGACAATAAAATCGCCTTCGTTTTCGCGGTCTTCGTCGTCCACCACAATCACAATTTTTCCACTTCTGAGGTCGTCAAGAGCTTCATCTATTGTATTCAGTCCTTTTTCTGCCATCTATATACTTGTTTATGTTCAAATTAATGTTTATTATATCTTTAAATATATATTCCAGTTTTTTAAACCGTCTTATTCTGATAAAAATCATGAGCATCGATAATGGTATTTTCAGTATTCCGCGTTTGAGGGCAAACTTTGAATACAGAAATTCGTCAGGCTCGAACATTGGAAATTTTTTAAGTTCGTTGCGGATTTTTTCATCGTCGTCGATGGTAACGTAAAAACTCAGTATGTAGTCGTAAACCGATTTTATTTCGAGCAAATCGTCGGCATTTTTCATAAAACTGCGCGAATTGTGTCTGTCGAGATATTTTAGTATCAGGTTTTCGAGACGGATTACATTGGCGCTGTTTTCGAGCATGATTTGATCGCACATTTCCTTCGGGTGCGGAACGATTTTATCAAGATCTACCCTGTCAATCAGTTTTTTCATTTTTCCGAATACTGTATTGAACAACCGGAGATACGAGTCGATGTTAAACAGCTGCGAATCGGCGTTTGCCTTGATTGAGAAGAAAATTCCAAGCGGAGCAAGTATGAACGACGAAAACCATGCGCCCATAATTGGCGACCATCCGCTGTTACGCACCATTTTTCCGCAGATTGTTTCGACAACGTGATATATCAGAAAAAACAGTATTGACACTACTGCCGGCATACCCAGACCGCCTTTGCGTATTATTGCTCCAAGCGATGAACCTATAAGAAAAAATATAATACAGGCAAATGACAGTGTAAACTTTTTATTACGTTCATACATTAACGTGTTCAATTTTTTTGCTTCCATGTTCAATTCTTTCAGTTCCGGTTCCATGAAACCTGCAACCCTTGATGCAGTTGCGCCCATGTTTTCGAGATACGCCATTTTCTGTATGGCTGTCGAGGCGTCGAAAATCGAATCCGTATTGTAACTCAGTTCGTAACGGCGTTTGTTGAGCGTGTCTGTAAGCGAGTGTTTGAATATTACTGTAGAATTAATCTGGTCTTTTTCAAACCGGTTTGTAACAATACGGTGTTTTTTCTGAGCCGAATCGGCGTCGCGCATCAGAGTCGTCAAACTTTTTGTTCGGGGATTGTCCTGAAACATTGATGCAAACGAATAGCTTTCTTCTTCGCCAAGGTCAATTGCAATGGTCTGTTCTGAAAAAAAACGTCGGTCGAAAGGATACTCCGTCCGGTCGATATGGTCGTTTTTAAGCGATTCTGAATATGTTACGCCGTTAATTAAACGGAACAGAATGTATCGCGCGTCTTTCGACTGTTTTATATATGCAGTGTCGGCAATTGTAACTGAAACATTACCTTCTCCAACTCTGTGGTTATATATCATAACGCCGGTTAACGCTCCGGTTTCAATGTTTTTATGGCTGACCCTTATGCAGATTTTGTCTATGCCGTCGTAAAAAATATCTTCGGGGATACTCAATTCCGGACTTGTTCTTCTGATTTCCAGCAACATGGTTCTCATTCGCAGATATGCGTATGGTTCAATTTCGCTTGATATGAGAAACGCGCACATCGCAACTCCCAAAATAGTCCAGTACAGTGGATACAGTATCCGGCGCAGTGATATTCCCGACGATTTCATTGCCAGCAGTTCGTTGTTTTCGCCCAGATTTCCCATCGTCATCAGCGATGCAAAAAGCGTGGCTAAGGGCAGCGCCATCGAAAGATTGGAAATCGAAGCCCAGAATAGAAATTTGAATATTACGCCTACCGCCAAACCTTTACCGACAAGTTCATCAATCCACAGCCACAGAAACTGTATAAGAAAAATGAAAACCACAATAAATATTGTGAGAAACATCGGTCCCAGATACGACAGAAATATATGCCTGTACAGTGTTTTCAAATCACGTCCCTTTTTTTCAGGCTGCAAAATTACATTAAATATTTGAATTGCCAAGCGGAGACACGGAAGCAGGCATGGCAGGCGCATGTTAATTTATTGCTAACGGGCATAAAAATATAAATCTCATTCTTTAAAATTTCAGTCTGTTTTGTAAAATCGCCACAACATTTAAAATATCTGCAAACGCCTTATTCATAATAGAATAATAAAAAGACAAACGTGCAAACAGTAAACATAATTAAAAATTATATTCGACAGATACAAATGATTATCAATATTCAAAGTTTTTTATATCAAAAAAAACGAGTATCTTTGCCCCCTCGAAATTTATAGACTGATTAATGCAAAAGATTAGAAACATTGCAATTATAGCCCATGTCGATCATGGCAAAACAACACTGGTTGACAAAATGATTCTTATGGGCAACCTTTTTAGAAACGCTGAACAGGCAGGCGAACTTATTCTCGACAGTAATGATCTTGAACGGGAACGCGGCATAACGATTCTTGCGAAAAATGTTTCGGTTGTCTATAAGGGATACAAAATAAATATTATTGATACCCCCGGACATGCCGATTTCGGCGGCGAAGTTGAGCGCGTTCTAAACATGGCAGACGGAGTGCTGCTGCTGGTTGACGCTTTCGAGGGTACGATGCCTCAAACGCGCTTCGTACTGCAAAAGGCTTTGATGCTGGGGCTGAAACCTGTTGTCGTTATTAACAAGGTTGACAAGCCTAACTGCCGTCCCGAAGAAGTTAACGAAGAGGTTTTCGATTTAATGTTCAGTCTCGGAGCAACCGAAAATCAGCTGGATTTCAAAACCATTTACGGAAGCGCAAAGCAGGGCTGGATGTCTGACGACTGGAAAAAACCGTCAACCGACATCATTCCGCTGCTCGACCTGATTATTGACGAAATTCCCGCTCCACGATTTATCGACGATACTCCACAACTCCTGATTACTTCGCTGGAATATTCAAACTATCTGGGACGCATAGCCATAGGTCGCGTCGCGCGTGGAACGCTGAAAAACGGAATGAATGTTTCTCTTGTAAAACGCGACGGAGTAACCATCGTCCGCTCGCGTATCAAAGAACTCATGACCTTCGAGGGCATGGACAAAAAGAAAACGGACGAAGTCCGGTGCGGCGACATCTGTGCAATTGTCGGTATCGACGGATTTGAAATCGGCGACACCATCGCCGATTATGAAAACCCCGAACCTCTTGCTCCAATTTCGGTTGACGAACCAACAATGAGCATGCAGTTTGTTATTAACGATTCGCCGTTTTTCGGACGCGACGGAAAATATGTAACGTCAAGACATCTCAAAGAACGGCTTGAAAGAGAGCTGGAGAAAAATCTGGCTCTGCGCGTCGAATCCGGCGAAAACTCCGATTCGTTTATCGTTTACGGACGCGGAGTGCTGCACCTGAGTATCCTGATTGAAACCATGCGTCGCGAAGGCTACGAATTGCAGGTCGGGCAACCAAAAGTTATCATAAAGGAAATAAACGGCGAGAAACACGAACCGGTCGAATTTCTTACAATTGACGTTCCGGAAGAACTGTCGGGCAAGGTTATCGAAATGGTATCGCGGCGCAGAGGCGTTATGAAAAACGTCGAAAACAGCGGCGACCGCACCCATATCGAATTTGAAATCCCGTCGCGCGGAATAATAGGCTTGCGGAGCAACATGCTCACAGCCACGCAGGGCGAAGCCATTATGTCGCATATTGTCAAAGGTTTTGAACCGTACAGGGGAAGTATCGAAATGCGGACAAACGGCTCGCTGATAGCTATGGAAACGGGAACGGCAATTGCATATTCCATCGACAAATTGCAGGACAGAGGAAAGTTTTTTATCACCCCAGGCGACGAAATCTACTGCGGACAGGTCATTGGAGAACATACCCGCGAAAGCGATTTGACAATCAACGTATGCAAAACAAAAAAACTGACAAACATGCGGGCTACCGGTTCTGACGAAAAGATGCACATCTCTCCGCCAGTAATATTCAGCCTCGAAGAAGCGCTGGAATATATAAACGAAGACGAATACGTAGAAATCACGCCAAATGCAATAAGAATGAGAAAAATTCTGCTTGACGAAAATGCAAGAAGACGCAGTAAGCAATAAATTCTTTAATTATAATGACAAAAACATTAACTTTGCAACGTTTTTAATGTTAAATTGTACAGTAAAACAAGTGTATAAAAAAGAAAGTATATAAAATAAATATAAAATGTCTAATAAAATTACAGTAATAGGAGCAGGAAATGTAGGAGCGACATGCGCAGACGTAATGGCTTCGAGAGAATTAGCCGCCGATATCGTACTGCTGGATATCAAGGAAGGCATGGCAGAAGGAAAAGCAATGGATATTATGCAGACCTCGTCTCTGCGCGAGTTTGATACCAGAGTTACAGGCGTTACCGGAGACTATCAGGCAACGGAAAATTCCGACATTGTCGTTATCACGTCCGGTATTCCGCGCAAACCCGGAATGACGCGCGAAGACCTCATAGGAACAAACGCAAACATTGTAAAATCGGTTGCAGACAGCGTTCTGAAATATTCGCCCAACGCCATCTTTGTCATTATCAGCAACCCGATGGATACAATGACATATTTAACGCTGAAATCGTGCGGACTGCCGGCAAACAGAGTTATAGGCATGGGCGGAACACTCGACAGCGCCCGTTTCAAATACAGCCTCAGCAAAGCGCTGAACGTCCCGTCAACCGAAATACAGGCATTTGTAATAGGCGGACACGGCGATACAACCATGATACCTTTAATCAGATTTGCCACATACAACGGTATTCCTGTTTCGGAACTGTTATCGAAAGAACTGTCGGACAAAGCTGTAGCCGATACAATGGTCGGCGGCGCCACTCTGACAAAATTGCTTGGAACTTCGGCATGGTATGCGCCGGGAGCAGCCTGCGCCTCGCTGGTCGAATCAGTCGTTCGCGACCAGAAAAAAGTACTGCCGTGCAGCGTCCTGCTTAACGGAGAATACGGACAGAAAGACATTGCAATGGGCGTTCCGGTTGTTTTGGGTAAAAACGGCTGCGAAAAAATTATCGACTACAAGTTAAACGGCGCAGAGCAGGATTTATTCAACAAAAGCGCCGAAGCAGTACGCGGCATGAACAGCGTTTTGCATGAAATGAAAGTTATTTAAAATAAATAACTTTGAAAAAACTTTTTTCAGTTTGATTAAATAATAATAACTTTGCGCAATTAAAACTAAAATGAATGTCAAGGGTAATTAAAATACGAAAAGGACTGAATATCAGGTTACAGGGCGCAGCAGAGAAGTTTCTGACAAAAGCGTCCCATGCAGAAAGATATGCCGTAAAACCTTCTGATTTCAAAGGCGTAACGCTTCGTCTTTGCGTAAAGCAGGGCGATGCTGTAAAAGCGGGAACGCCGGTGCTTTACGATAAAAACAACCCCGCAGTAAAAATAGTTTCACCGGTTAGCGGCGTTGTAGAAACAATAAACAGAGGCGACCGTCGAAAATTACTCGAAGCAGTAATCAAGCCGGACGCAGAACAGGTATCCGAAAAATTCAACATTTCGGAAGACGCCGTTAAAAACAGAGAACAGATTATAAATCTGATGCTCGAAGCCGGTTTGTGGGCATACGTCATACAGCGTCCCTACGGCATAATCGCCAATCCGAACGATAAGCCGAAAGCGATTTTTATTTCGGGTTTCGATTCCGCTCCGCTGACAGTTGACATGGATTTTCTTCTGGCAGGACGGGAAGAACATTTTCAGAAAGGAATTGACATTTTGGCAAAACTGACCGACGGCAAAGTGCATCTGGGACTCAGTTCCGAAGACTATGGCTCGAAACTGAACAAAGTAAAAAACGCTGAAATTACAATATTTTCGGGAAAACACCCCGCAGGAAACGTCGGCGTGCAGATTCATCATATCAGCCCGGTTAACAAGGGCGATATTGTTTGGACAATTGACGCCCAGCATGTAGCAATGCTCGGTCGATTTTTTACGACAGGCGTTTACAATGCCGACAAGGTTGTTGCCCTGTGCGGTTCAAAAGTTAAACGTCCGCAATACATGCACATTATTGCAGGAGCTGCAATAAGCTCAATATCCGAATTTATAGATAATTCTTCTGGCAATGTCCGTTACATAAACGGCGACGTACTTACAGGCAGCAATATCGGAAACGACGGATATACAGGTTTTTACGGAAACCGGATTTCAGTTATACCCGAAGGCGACAGATATGAATTTCTTGGCTGGGCAATGCCGCGTCTGAACAAATTCAGCGCTTCGCGCTCATATTTCTCGTGGTTAACGCCGTATAAATCATATACGCAGGATACAAATCTGAACGGAGGCGAAAGAGCGTTTGTCGTTACAAATCAATACGAAAAAGTATTACCGATGGACATTTACCCTGTTTATCTGCTGAAAGCCATTCTTGCAGAAAACATCGAAAAAATGGAACAGCTTGGCATTTACGAAGTTATTGAAGAAGATTTGGCTCTGTGCGAATTTGTCTGCACATCGAAAATCGAAGTACAGTCAATTATCCGTAGAGGAATAGATTTGATGATTAAAGAAATGAGTTAACCAAAGTAAAGATAAAAAACATATTATGAAATTTTTACGCAGATTTCTTGACAAAATAAAACCTTCGTTTGAAGAAGACAGAAAATTCGGCAAACTTCATTCAACTTTTGAAGGATTTGAAACCTTTCTGTTCGTACCCAAAACCGTTACGGCTCAGGGCGCTCACATTCGCGACAGCATTGACCTGAAACGCACCATGTCGGTAGTTGTAATATCGCTGATGCCATGTCTGCTGTTTGGCATGTGGAATACAGGTTTCCAGTATTTCAAGTCTCTTGGTATGGAACAGACATTCTGTCAGTATTTCCTTTTCGGTTTCTGGAAAATACTGCCGATTATTGTTGTTTCATACGTCGTAGGGCTTGGAATAGAATTTGCCTTTGCTCAGGTACGCAAACACGAAATAAACGAAGGATTTCTGGTATCGGGAATACTTATACCTTTAATTATGCCCGTCGATGTGCCGCTGTGGATGGTCGCAATCGCTACGGCTTTTGCAGTTATACTGGGCAAGGAAGTATTCGGCGGAACGGGAATGAATATATGGAATCCGGCGCTACTTGCCCGCGCTTTCGTATTTTTTGCATATCCTTCTCAAATGTCGGGAGATAAAAACTGGATTGCCGACGGATTTACCGGAGCAACTCCGCTTTCGATGGCAGCCTCAGGAACGGAAAAACTGACAGAACAGCTGCCTTCTGCAAGCGATTTGTTTATTGGTTTCATACCCGGTTCGATAGGCGAAACCTCAAAACTGGCAATTCTCATGGGGGCGTGCATACTTCTGTTTACAGGCGTTGCCAGCTGGCGAATTATGTTTGCAGCAGCAGTCGGCGGACTTGGAATGGGGTGGATATTTAATCTGCTCGCGCTCAATCCGTACATGGAACTTCCGCCGTATTATCATCTACTGATGGGCGGTTTTGCTTTCGGAGTGGTATTTATGGCTACCGACCCCGTATCGGCTTCGCAAACCGCTACCGGCAAGCTGATTTACGGTCTTCTTATTGGAATACTGATTGTTATTATCAGGGTGCTTAACCCCGGATTTCCCGAAGGCGCAATGCTGGCAATACTGCTAATGAATACCTTTGCTCCGCTGATAGACCATTATGTTGTCGGCGCAAATATAAGGCGCAGAATGAAACGTGCAAAAACAAGTATCTGATTTTTATAATTATATAAAACATGAATACAAATAAAAATTCCTATACGCTGATATATTCCACAATTATGGTTATAATTGTGGCAGCGGCTTTGGCTTTTGCTGCCGACGCACTAAAAAATCCCATCAATAAAAACAGGGAAATCGAGAAAAAAATGAATATTCTGATGTCTGTCGGTAAAGCGCTTGAAATCAGCGGTGAAAAAAACCTGTTTATTGAAAGCGAATACAAAAAATACATAAAGGAAGAATTTCTTGTAAACGCAAAAGGCGAACGTATTCAGGGCGACGCCTTCAATACCGACCTCAAAAAAGAATATGCAAAACCCGAACAGGAACGCAAACTTCCAGTATTTGTATGTATCGACAAAGACATTAAACTGTATATTTTGCCTGTTCGCGGAAAAGGTTTGTGGGGCGCTATCTGGGGCTATGTTTCTCTTAAAGACGATTTGAATACCATTTACGGCACAAACTTTGACCACGCAAGCGAAACTCCGGGTTTGGGAGCGCAGATTGCAACGAGAAACTTTCAGGAAAGATTTTCCGGCAAAAAGTTATTCAAAAACAGCGCCTTTGTATCGGTACAGGTTATCAAGGAGGGTAGCGCAGCTCTCGACGATTACAAAGTCGATGGCATTTCGGGCAGCACAATCACAAGCAAGGCTGTGGGAAAAATGATGCTCGAAAGTTTATCGAATTACAGGGCGTTTTTCGGCAAATTCAGTAATCAGTGAAAAATAAGAAAATATGAGTCAAAAAGAACATTTTTTTTCGGCAAAAAACAGAAAACTGTTTACAGATCCGTTTAATAACGGCAATCCAATCACCGTTCTTGTGCTTGGTATCTGCTCGGCTCTGGCTGTTACGGTTAAATTGCAGCCGGCAATTGTTATGGCAATTTCGGTAACTGTCGTAACCGGCTGTTCGAGTTTAATTATATCATTAATACGCAAAACAATCCCTACTCGAATAAGAATTATTGTACAATTGGTAGTTGTTGCCGCGCTGGTAATTCTGGTTGACCAGATTTTGAAAGCCTGCGCCTACGAAATCAGCAAACAGTTATCAGTATTTGTAGGACTTATAATTACAAACTGTATAATAATGGGACGTATTGAAGCGTTTGCACTTGGAAACAAACCGACGCCTTCGCTTGTTGACGGTCTGGGAAACGGAGCGGCGTATGGAGCCATACTTGTTATTGTAGCGTTTGTACGCGAACTTTTCGGCTCCGGTTCGCTGTTTGATATTAGAATTATTCCCGAATCGTGGTACGTCAAAAACGGAGGTTTTTATGAAAATAACGGTTTAATAATTCTTCCTCCGATGGCGCTCATCATACTGGGAATAATAATCTGGGTACATCGCTCATTCAATAAATCATTACACGAAAAGTAATCAGAAATCATTATGGAAAATACAATCGGTATATTTGTAAAATCTGTTTTTGTTGACAATATGATATTTGCCTACTTTCTGGGCATGTGTTCGTATCTGGCGGTATCAAAAAGCGTAAAAACCGCCATGGGATTGGGAATTGCAGTCGTATTTGTACTGACTATCACCGTTCCGGTAAACTATATAATCAACAAATATTTACTGTCGGAAGGAGCTTTGTCGTGGCTTGGCGAAAGTTTTGCAACCGTCGATCTCAGCTTTTTAAGTTTCATCGTCTTTATTGCCGTTATTGCATGGATAGTTCAGGTGGTCGAAATGGTGGTCGAAAAATTTGCTCCGGCGCTATATAACCAGCTGGGAATTTTTCTCCCTCTGATAGCTGTCAACTGCGCCGTAATGGGAGCGTCGCTTTTTATGCAGGAGCGCGACTTTTCAAACATCTCCGAAGTGTTCGCTTTCAGTATGGGTTCTGGAACTGGCTGGCTGCTTGCAATTGTAGGAATCGCTGCAATACGGGAAAAACTTTCATACTCGAATGTTCCGGCGCCATTACGGGGGCTGGGCATAACATTTATAGTAACCGGACTTATGGCAATTGCATTTATGAGTTTTTTAGGTATAACAATAGAAAAATAAAAATCGGAAAAGAATTATACAAATGGGAACAGCAACTGTTATAATATCGGCAATTCTCGTATTTTTGACAATTATCCTGCTGCTTGCAGTACTGCTTTTGTTTGCAAAGGCAAAATTGTCGCCTTCGGGGTATGTAAAACTGAATATCAACAACGGAGAAAAAGAAATTGAAGTTTCTCCCGGCTCTTCCGTGCTTGCAACACTGTCGGACAATAAAATATTTTTACCCTCAGCCTGCGGAGGAGGCGGAACCTGCGGAATGTGCAAATGCAGAGTGCTTGACGGCGGAGGAACAATACTGCCGACTGAAACGGGCTTTTTTACGCGCAAACAGCAGCAGAACAAATGGCGTCTGGGCTGTCAGGTGAAAGTAAAAGAAAATATGGACATCGAAATCCCCGAAGAAGTATTGGGTATAAAAAAATGGGAGTGCGAAGTTGTATCAAACCGGAATGTCGCCACTTTTATCAAGGAATTTGTTGTAAAACTACCCGAAGGAGAAACGCTGAAATTCAAATCCGGCGGATACATACAGATTGATATTCCGCCGTGCGAAGTCGATTATTCAAAAGATATTCACGTGGAAGAAGAATATCATGAAGACTGGAACAGTCTTAAAATATGGAATTTAAAGATGAAAAACACGGAATCGACATTCAGAGCGTATTCAATGGCAAACCACCCAGCCGAAGGCAATATCATAATGTTGAATATCCGTATCGCAACCCCGCCGTGGGACAGAGCCGCCGGTTCGTTCATGAACGTCAATCCGGGAATCTGTTCGTCATATATCTTCTCGCGCAAACCGGGCGACAAGGTTATTATATCGGGACCTTACGGCGAATTTTTCCTGCGCAATACCGACAACGAAATGATGTTTATCGGAGGCGGCGCGGGAATGGCGCCAATGCGTTCGCACATATTCCATCTGTTTCACACCCTTAAAACGAAACGCAAAGTTACATTCTGGTACGGCGCACGCTCGAAACGGGAAATTTTTTACGAAGACGATTTTCATAAAATCGAACAGATGTTTCCGAATTTCAAGTTTACAATAGCGCTCTCCGACCCGAAAAAGGAAGATAACTGGAACGGTAAAACAGGTTTCATTCATCAGGTTATTTTCGACGAATATCTAAAAAATCACGAGTCGCCCGAAGACATTGAATATTACATGTGCGGACCTCCAATGATGAATTCGGCTGTCGAAAAAATGCTCTGCAATCTTGGCGTTCCCGACGAAATGGTCATGTACGACAATTTTGGAGGATAAAACCGGAAAAAAATACTTATAGAAATCGTTTAAAAAATTTATAAAAAGAAAGGCTGTCTCGAAAACATTTGAGACAGCCTTTCTTGGTTATATGTCATGTCTGGCATTAATCCTCCACTGACATCTTTTGACAAAAAAACCTGAATCCACAAAAGTCAACCCTGTTTCTTTGTAAACCTTTTTCCAAGCCATGCTCTGACCGGCTCGTCATATAGTTTTTGGACGGCGTATGAAAGCGCTATTATACCGACAAACAGAAGTATTATGAGCCACCATGTTTCTTTTGCCGTGTAATGCGTATCTGAAATCCAGCCGTTATGGACATACAGAATCGGATAGTTAATCAGGTAGAGCGGATAGGAAATGCCACCCAGAAAACGGCAAAGTTTCGGAGCAAATGTTCCTTTTAGCCTGCCGTTAGCGCCCAGAAAAACAATCAGCGGAAACACTGCCAGAATGACGGCGGCTTCGTAAATGCCGTTCATCCAATCATGTTTACTGTCTCCAATGCGCGGCATGAAAAGTACGAACAGCAGCAACAGGCTGCTCCACAGGAAAGCGTGTTTGATGTGCGCCGTCTTTTTCAGGCGATAGAGCAGCAGTCCGGCAAAAAACGGATAGATGAGACGGATAAAGCCAACCTGCAAGTGAGGCGCGTTAAATGTCCAACCGCCAATCACGTCGCCCGCACTCAGCGTCAGGTAAACCGTTGCGCAAGCCGAAACAAATACCAGCGCCGACAGCGCGACAATGGAAAAACGGCGAATAAACAGAGCATACAGTATGTTTGCAATATACTCAAAAAACAGCGACCAGCACGGGGCGTCAAGCGTATGCATCTCCTGCCAGCCGCGTATGTCGGCAGACGGCGGCGTTGGAATAAGCAACATGCCGAGCAGCATGTACGCCAGCATTGTCCATACGGGAGTGCCGGCAACAAGTGGAAACACAGTAGATGCGCCGAAATAAAACAAGGCAGCGCCCAAGACCATTCCAAAAACAACCATCGGGTGAAGCCTGATAATACGGCGTTTAAAGAAATTGCCAAGCGTCATTTTGCCCCAGCGCTCGTCGTAGGCATAGCCAATAACAAAACCGGAAAGGACAAAGAAAAAATCGACCGCCATATAGCCGTGATTAATCATTTGCGTATATTTTTCAACCGCATACGCTTCGTATATGTGAAATACAAGTACGACGACGGCAGCCAGTCCGCGCAGTCCGTCAAGTATCTCATAATGAGGTTTAGTTACATATTCGTTGTTATTCATGCCTTTTAATTTTGGGCGCAAAGATAAT
>JAIROW010000275.1 GCA_031257315.1 Prevotellaceae bacterium | reverse complement strand
CGCAAACCGCGCTTCGCTTGTTTGCGGTTATGAAAATTTAGCCCATTCGGGCTAAAATAACGTTTGCAACCCTTGATTCGCATTTTTTATGTAAATTTATTAGAATCGTAAATTCTGGGAATTTTGTAATTATGTCAATTATAAGTGAATTAATAATAAGGAGATTTTCCTAACAGCATCCAGTACATTCGTTTGAAAGTTGGTATCGGCATTCCTACTTTGTTCTTAAACCTTGATACGGCAATGACTATCAGTACAAATACGCCGAAAACAGCGCTCAAACCAAACAGTTCGCGCAGGGCGACGGTCATTGACGAGTGCGTAATTATTTCAGCTTCCAGCGCCCGCGCGAAGATGGCGTCGCCAAGAGGCGCTCCGATGCCGGTGCGAACTAATCCCAAAATGCACAATACCTGAAAATAATTCTTGAACGGAGCCGTTGCCTGCGCATAAACAGTCAACGAAATGAAAACAACGACATGACCAAAACCGCAGCACACAAGCGGCAGATACAGCATCGACGTTTCGGTATATGGCGTTATCAGCCAGTACATTTGAACAATATAAAGCACAATAAACGACATTCCCGCAAAGCATACCAGTTTGTGATGCCATTTCAGTTTTGCAAGCGCAAACCACGAAAACAGAGCGCCGAGCGCCATTCCCAAAATATCGAGCCAGTAAAGATTTACCGTATTCAGCTGGTCGAAGTGCAGCACGGCGGCGGTATAAGTGTTTTGCAAAACTTGCTGCGCGGACAGAAGTATGTCCAAAAACAGAAACAGCAGCAGCAAATTTACTATATTGCGCGTTTTGAAGGCGGCTGCCTCAATAAACGGCTGGCTGACGTACCTCATTCGCAGCAGATTTGCAGCCAGCGCAAGACAGGAAATGCCCGCCGCCGCGCGAATGTAGGGCGAATGTAACCAGTCCATTTCCTCGCCATACTGCACCGCAAAAATTGCCGAAAGTATAAAGATTGCCCACAAAACCATTCCAAGCCAGTCCACTCCGTAGAGCGGCGCTTTTGGCGACGGACGAAAAGGACGCATCAGAAGAAACGCTCCAAGTATGACTAAAAGCAGCAGTCCGACGGCAAAATAATGAATGTAATACCAGTTAAAATAATACATTATGTAGCTTGCCGCAATGTCGCAAACGTGAACAAATCCAAGTACCGTGAAAAACACAAACGACAGAAAAACGGCGTAATTGTGTGTCGGCGCAATTTTCGGCAGCAAGGACGATAGACATTCAAACGTGCCGAACAGCCGGAAAAATCCAGCCACAAAACAGAGCGTCACCAGCAAAGGACGCGACTGAACATGCGGCACTGTAAGGTTTATCGCCATCAGTACCGAAGCGGCAATAATCAGGCAGGCGCGGTTTGTAAAACGGAATTTAAGCCGGAACGCCAGCGGGAAATACATTGTCAGCCCGACAAGTACGGCGCTGCCAAGCATACCGACGTCGGCAGTGGTGAGCGACAGCCCGCCCGCCATTTCATTCATCGCGCAAAAATACATTCCGTTTGAAAACTGAAAACATATCAGAAACGCGATGTAAATCCAGAATCGCAAGCCGTCCGGAACAAATTCCCTGAACGACAGAAAGCGAAATTTCTCTTGTTGCATAATTATTTTTATTTATAATTTCCGATTTCTCTTTTACAGGCAGAATACCATTCTGGTATAAAAATGAATTTACGTGTAAGTATTTGCCATTTTTTACTTGTTTGCTTTCGACAGGTAATTACATGCATCCATTGCGTATTTGTGTTCCAGTGGAACGAGAAGCATACCTAAACTGTCCAGAAGTCCCCATTTATCATTTCTTTTGACGCAAACATTTCCTTTCGACCAAATCTCTACATCATCATATTCAAAAGGGATATGATTTAAACCGTCTTTATTGACAACACTCCAAAATTTCCCTTTTTGAACCGATATAAATCCATCGGAAAAATAGCGCCAATCCTCTAAGCCGTCTGAAGTAAATTTTACTCCATCGTATTCAAAACCAATAACAATATTATTGTCCTTGTCAATAAGTCCCCATTTGCCGTCTCTCTTTACTGCACAATAATCATCTTGTGAGAAAAACCATAATCCCCCGTCAACAGAAATTTCGTCCGAGACAAGAATATCATCATACATCGCCGGAACGACGGTTTCGCCTTTTTCGTTGAGAAAACCCCATAAACCATTTGTTTTCGCAGGACATAAACCATTCTCAAACCATTTGATTTCGTCGTAAATTACAGGAATAACTTCTACTCCGTTTTTATTAATATATCCCCATTTACCATCTTTTTGTGCAATGGTTGCTTCTGAGCTAAAATTTGAAATATAATCATAAATAAATGGCACTTTTTCGTTTCCGTCCGTATCAATAGCGCCCCATTTACCGGTTTTTTTCACGATTGCCATTCCTCCGCAAAATGTTGAAGTAAATTGCGGTATTTTTAAATCCATGCTGCCGACATCCTCATAAATAAAAGCAGTAACAGGTTTGCCCTTTTCATTTAAAAATCCCCATAAACCGTCTTTTTTCGCAGCTGCTCTATCTGCACAAAATAAATGCACGTCAGGAATAAAAAAAGCTTCATAAACACAAGCCGCTAATACTTCGCCTTTTGTATTGACAATTCCCCATTTGCCATCTTTTTTTACCATTGCTGTTTTTCCTTCATAATCCAAAAAATCAATATAAGGTCCTTCCATGCGACTGGTTTGCGTATAGTCAAAATCATAAATATCGTCATACATATAAGAAACTACAACTTTTCCATCTATGGTTACAATTCCCCATTTTCCATCTTTTTTAACTTTAGCATAATGATTATTATCATAACTATACGTAAAATATGAATTATTTTCGTTGTTCGGATTACCTCCTTGTACATTTACTATACTGTCAAAAACGCAGGGAAACAATTCTTCGCCATTTTCATATATAAATCCTTTTTTGCCATTTTTTATAGCTAATTTTAATTGTTTAGAATCATTACCTATTGCATACCAATCGTTGGTTATTTCTATCGAATCATAAATTTCTGACAGGATAGCTGTTTCTTTGCTTTCTTCGATAGAATCGTAAACAGCTGTTTTGCTGTTTAATTTTTTCGATTTAGCAGAGTTATTACATGCAATACATGATAACATTGCAAATGCGATTAATCCGAAAATTTTTACACGTCTCATTTTTTTACTTTATATTTTTTACAAAAGTAGTAATTTTTATGATAATCTGCAAATTTCTGTCTCATTTTTTTACTTTATATTTTTTTACATTGTTTTCAATTATGAATGTCCCAACAGTATCCTTTACAATTCGTTTTTTTATAGCAAAACAGCCAAACTCAAAAAACTTTTTTCTTAACTCCCAAAAACTCATTTACGTTTCTGTTTTTATACAAAAAGAATTAAGAAAACAGAATGCAAAGATACAAATTATTCTTCATTGTTTTGTTATCTCATTCATATATTTATTCTTTCGTTATTCGATACCAATTATCTTCAATTTTCCAGTTATTATCTGGATTGTTTTTAATATAATTTTCATAATATTCTATACGGTATTTATCATTTGTATAAATAAAATATGAAGAGGGCGATGACATGAAATTTCTAAAAATAAAAAATTCAACAGTTATTGTTTGCGTACTGTCATTTTGACTTATTATTATATCGTTGCCGCCATTTGAAATTATAGGAAATTCAAATGGCAGTTCGCAAACACGGTTATTCCTGCCGGCATTATGGTTTAATTCCTTTTTTTGCACTTTTTCGACTATTTCAACTCGTTTTTGATAAAAAATGCGCCAATCTGCTTTTTCAATTATATGTGCAACTATCCATCTATTTAGCGACAAATAAAAAATCAAACCATAAAAAACAACTTTGATTATTCTTATTTTTTGTATGTGCTTTATTTTTGCTATCAATTTTATTAATTGAACAATTGCTATAATTAAAAATGCAAATGAAACTCCCAGCCACGATAATGGACATAAATAATATGGCAATAAATAGTATTCAACTATTCTTAAAAGTATCCATAAAACGGCGATTAAAATCAGTATAAAAATTTCTTTTTTATCCATTAACGTACCTGTATTTTATCTATAATTTCAGCTGCAAAAAATACAGAAATATCATGATCATCCCCGTATTTTATTCAAAAACAATTCGCTGCGATTTTCAATATTTTACCTTACATTCCACGTTCATTCCAGCTGCCAGCCGCTGCAAAATATCGTTGTCGTTGTTCGACGTAAAAACAATTTTTACCGGAATACGCTGCTCGGTTTTCACGAAATTGCCAATGGCATTGTCGTGCGAATGTGGCGAATATTTCGCGCCTGTGGCGTTTGAAATGGCAATAATTTCTCCTTCAAAGCGCGTATCGGGAAAAGCGTCAATCGTTATTTCCGCTTTGCTGCCGATTTTCAGATGTTTGCACTGCGTTTCGCGGTAGTTTGCAATCACCCATTTTTCGCTGTCATCGATTACCGAAAGCAGATTTTGCCCCGGCATCACAAGTTCGCCTTCCTGAACGGTTTTGCGCGAAGTGTAGCCGTCGCACGGCGCAAGTATGACGGTATATGACAAATTCAACGCTGCCAAATCCAGCGCGGCGCGGCAAACTTCGATACTGGCGTCGTTTTGTGCAAGTCGTTGAGTCTGTTCGTCTTTTGCAAGTCGTGTTGACTTTTTTTGCCGCTGCATTGTTTCCAATTTTGCGCAAAGCGATTCGTACTGCGTTTTTACGGCGTCGAACTGCTGACGGGTAACGGCATTGTTTTCCAGCAATTTTTTGTAGCGGTTGTAATCGTTTTCGGCGTTGGCAATCAGCACTTTTACCTCTTCAATACCGGCATCGCTAACGGAAAGATTATTTGCCGTCGTGGAGATGCTCGTTCCCATCGCCGATTTTCCAACCAGAGCGTTTGCATAATCGGCTTTTGCCTGCGCCAGACGCAGCCGAAATTCGCTGTCTTCGATAACGACAAGCGTGTCGCCTTTGCTGACATGCTGAAATTCATCGAAATACACTTTTTTGATAAATCCCTGAACGCGACTGCTAACAGCCACAATGTTTTGCTGCATCTGCGCGTTATTTGTGTATTCGCCGCCAATGTGGATAAACAGCGAGGCTATCCATGAAGCCCCGCACAAAATAAACGTTATAATAACGATGTTTGCTAAAATTTTCCTGTTTTTTTTATTCATATATTTTTAATT
>JAIROW010000227.1 GCA_031257315.1 Prevotellaceae bacterium | reverse complement strand
TGAGTGTTTTGTCGTATTTTGAGGCAAAATACAAACTGCTGTCTTGTGGCGGGTTATTGTTTGCTTGTTGAGGCGCGTTATTGGTTTGTTGCGGTGCCTGTTGGTGCGGAATGGTTTGTTTGCCATTCATTTCTTTTATCTTTTTGTTCTTTTGGGTAAGTTTGGTTTCTAAACACACTTTCTGTTTCGTCAAAGCTTTTATCTCTTTATCCTTTCTTTCAATATCGGCTTTCAATTCGTCTACCAAGTCGTTCTTGGTCGTATTATTTCCATTATTCGCTCCACCGTTGTTTTCTTCTTTTTTCCCAGAACTGCCTCTGCCTTCTTTTAATCCTCTGTAAATTTGTTTTACAAATTTGCAAATCAGACTCTTCAAGACCAACCCAAACAATATACCAACCACAAAACTGATAAAAATCAAGAAACAAGGTGTTGAACTTGTTTCTTTTATAGAACCTAATTGATATTTTTTGCGAACATCATTTTTAATTTTTGTAGCAGTATTTTTCAAATCTACATTAGACCAAATTTTTGCATTTAATTCATCAACTAATGAGTTGTTGTCGGGGCTGTAGTCGTAATTACCCTTGCGTTTATTGATCGTTTCCGCAAGTCCTTTCGCACTTTTTAATAGGTTACTCAAAGCCTTATCATTTGAATCTATTGAATCTATTGAATCTATTGAAAACAGATTGTTGATTGTGTCAATGGTCGGCACTTTTGTCAAATCGTCTAATGTGGCTTTTTGCAATATGGGCTTAACTTTTTTTTCGTAAGTGTCTTTAATATAAGATTTGCTTGCATTCTTTTCGATAAAAGCCATAAGATACTGACAATTTGCATAATCTACCAAATGTTCAAAATCGTCTTTACTAATTGTTTTTTGTGCAAAAGCCGAAACGCTGCACAAAACCAATACGCTGAATATTACTGTTATTTTTCTCATTATTCAGTTCTCCCTATATTCAATTTCATTACTAATGGTACGCAACAATGTAGGGATTGGAAAGAAGAAAAATGTTTCTTCAATATTGGCAGATTGTTCTTTTGTGCTGATTTTATTTTTCGTGATATTTTTCATATCTGCTTTCCTTGCAACAACTTCCTTCGCTTTATCTATCGCCGCTTGGGGAATTAATAAAGCATTTTCGATTGCTTCAGAGCCTACCTGTTTTTTGATTTCACTTTTGAGCAGTTCGTTAACCACGAAGTTAAAAAATGTGCTTACCTGCAAATTTATTTTGTCAATAAAATCATCACTATTAACATCAGAATATTTAGGTTTGGTTGCGCTTTCTGTTTCAGAAGAATATACAGAAGTGTCATCATAACCAAATAAGATACAACTATTTACTCTAATATTCGGGTCAGGACATTGAATTGTGCCTTTACTGGTAACTTCCTTCGGATTGCTTGTGTTTGGAATGATTTCCAATTTTGTAGGTTGTACTCCATTGCCATACTTTGCGTCGAATATTTTTTCAAAAACAAGCGATGCAATTTTTTCCAGCATATTTTTTTTGCCCACCACATAAATAATACGCGACCCGTTACCGCTAAAAGTGAGATGGCGAGGCATAGATGATAGTCCTTTGGCTTTCATTACTTGCGCTGTGTGGTAAACGATTGCTGCAAAAAACAGCAGAAAAACCAATTTTTGATTATTGTCTTCTTCCAGCATATCATTGAAATCAATGCTTATGCCCATTTCTTTTAATTCCTCATTGTCTTTGAGCGAGAAAAAGAAAGAGGCAAAATCGCCGAATTCCACATTTTGTTCTATCGATTTCATTACTTGCACTAAATTGTAAGATTTAGAAATCTTATTTTTAATGTCTTGCTTGTGTTTTACAATAATTTTGCTAACATGTTGCCCTAACCCCAAAAGGTCATTTGCGGCAAAGCGGAATGAAGTAACAAAATTCGGATTGCCGTCTTTCACAAAAAGCACATCGGTTGTTCCGCCGCCAATATCAATAGACACAAGGTCTTTGATATAAGTATCGTAATTCTCCAATTGTCGGTAATAATAGAAGGGTGCAAGCGACTCGGTAAGGTTTGTACAATTATCGTCAGGGTTATTGTCAAAGTATTTCTTATATGCCTCTTCCCATTTTTTTGTAACCTTTCCCAAACGATCGGAGTTCATACTCAACGGATAAGTCCAATGTATTTTTGTTTCTGCCAATCTACCGTTGCCAAGAACTACTTTGTTTCGCATCAGATAGCACAAATTTTCAATATAATAACCGACTTCATTAATTTTCGATTCCCATTTCAATTGCGTAATAGGAGTGCCATCGTAAGCAGGTACATCTCTTTTGTCGAAAGGTAAAACAATGTTTGTGTGCGCAAATGGCAGTTTGATATCGGTGGTGGCATTGTTAGTCACAATCAATGCAGTACGTGTGGGAAATTTTACTTTGAGATTTTCTGCGTTTTCAAATCCGATATGTTCGGGAATAAAATCAATATCGGCAACAAGCCGTGTGTAGCAAACTTTTTCGCCCGGATTGACAAACCACGAAATTTGTTCATCTTGGTCTGTTATGTCAAATGATTTGATATTTCCATCTACATCTGTTTTATACTCAATATGCGTATTGGTTGTTCCAAAATCGACTGCAAAAGTAAATTCGATATTGTTGTCTTTCTTTTCGAGTTTAGGAATAATAACTCCGCTTATATTGCCGTCAATCAGAATTTTCACGTGGTCAAATTCTTTGTTCTCTAATGCGTAGGTTGTGCAAATATTGTTTTTTTTATCGTTTTCGTTGCGGGTAATCACTTCATTTGTTTCATTAAGCGCAACTTCATTTGATTGGTTGTAGAATTTTGCCGACATTGTTTTGTTTTCGCGAAATGCTCTAAACAAGCCAAAACGATAAAATGCGCTACCGGCATCGTTGAATTTCACATTCGGGAAAAGCATAAAATCAGTTTCGCCAGAAAGCGTGATAATATCTGAAGCTGTGTAAACTTTGGTATATGTTGCAATTTGTCCTTTCACACTACAATTGAGCGTAACTTGTATTGACGCACTGCCGTCTATACTAATCATTGTTTCTAACTGTTCGACAGTATAATCCTCAAAGAATTTATCTTTTAGTGGCAACAATACGCATTTATCGCTTGTGTTTGTGTGATTACCCGAAAAGTAGCCATTCTCTATGGGCTTGGGTAGTTGAATGATTTTTTCTTCGAAATAATCAGAGGAAACGCGCCCACCTGCTTCATAAAGGTCTTTTGCGAGTATTTTAGGGTAAATAATATTTTTATTGTCAATAAATTGAAGTTTTTTATAGTCGTCCAAATTGTTTGGCAAATCATTGAAATGCTGTATTTCGTTAGCCGCAATTTGGCTTAACTCATACGCCGAAAATTCGGGAATTTCGATATTATTATTTACAATTACCCATCTATGTAGATATTCCCGAAATTCCATATCGCGATGCGACAAAGGTGTTATGCCACTAAACGCATAATGCCTAATGACTGAGCCGAGTTCTATTTTACCAAATTCTGCGTATGTATTTGTTTGGTCACTTTTTATAAAAAAAGTACCGTCCGCTTTAATAAATTCGGGTTCAACTATGCCGCCTTTGCGCCGTTTTACATTTGCAGCGCTGAAAAACATGGTGCGTGGCGAAGTGCCGCCTATTATTTTTCCTGTATTCTTGTGGCGCAAAAAGTAAAAAGTTGTAGTGTTGATCAAATTCAACGATTGTGCATCGCCTTGGAAAAACAGTTCCAAAGTAGATTTTAGAATACCGCTCTGAATATTTTGCAAATCGTTGTACGACCATTCGATAATTTCAAGTCCCGCGTGGTCTTTGAGTGTACTGAATTTGAAAAATATTTCGGCTACATCTAAACTGTTGGAAACAATTTGCTGATATGCTTTCAGAGCATTTGCGCCTTTTTCAGCAACTTCCGTGAAAGCCGTTTTTGTCAGCGCCAAACGCGCAAAAGGCGAAGGAATGGAAGTCGGCTCGTTTGTGGAATTTGGATTTGACGGCGGAATTTCTGCTATTTCGTTTGCCCCATATTGTATGCTGTCTGCCCAATCTTCTAAATCGAGTTTCAAATTACTGTTTGTATTTTTTGTATTTTCTGTATTTAATCTGAAAATATATGACATAATTTTAACGAGTTTTAAGGGTTAATAATATTTCTGTAATTTTGGAAAAAAGCAATAGGAATTTTTGCGATTTTGAAAGCGCTTCGTCAATAGTGATGTGCGTGTCGTTGAGAATTTTTGTTACTCGCTCCCAGTTTTTATTTAGCAAAGCGCCATTCCATAGCCTTAAAGTTTTAATAAATTCGTCCGCTCTCGAAACCTCAAGTTTGAACGGACTGAAACTGCGAGTTTGCGCCTCCAATTCTATCAGCCAATCCACATAATTTTTTTGGATAAACTCCAATTCCTGCAATTCATTTGTACGGAAAGCCGCATCAAAACCTTTGCGGTTTGCATAAGGTTGTTTTATGCCTGTGGCGTCAAAATGATTATTGCTATCTTTTTTGGCGATTGTATCCGTTATTTTTACTTGTTTCGGATTATTATCGGCAACAGCATTGTAGCCCATATATTTAGCGAACAATAAAAAGCGGGACAGCGGCTCAACAACAGTGTTTTGAGTTTCCTGATACAGCATCGAAAAATCTACTTGCGTTTCGTCGCTTATGCCAAATTCTTTGTATTTGGTCTCGTGGTTGTTGCCATTGTTTGTAATATTGAAGTTATTTGTGGGGATTTTTGCAAAATCAACGATAGATAACGCTGCCGCCATTTCTACTATGTGAGCGGGGTCGGTTTGTTTTACGCCGCCTTTGCAGTGCGGATAAGTAGTAGGTTTGGTGTCGCCAATGTAATAAAGCGTGTCTAAATGACTATTTTCACTTTGGTAATAATCCAAAGCCGCTTTTGCCTTGTCGTTCCAATCCTGTGCATTTACCGAACTGTTATCTTGTGCGTCAGCGCTTGTTACATTGTAGTACGGCAATACGGTAATTGCTCCAATGGGCGCTTGTTTGATTGGTCCCCAATTTCCATCTGCCGTAGTTCTGTCTTTGTGCAACAATTTACGCAAAAGCGGGAAACCACTCGCTCCCGTTCCGCCAAAAATGGAAGAAATAATAAAAATACGGTCGTCGGTTTGAAAATGCTTTGCGAAAGCGTCGAACAGCGGATTGCCTTCAAACTGATTTTGAACAACGCAGCCCATATTCGGGTTTCCCTGAAAGCCGTGACTCATATCCATTTCCAATGTTTCACGCGAAAAAAGCATTTCAATCAACGCTTTGTTTTGATTGTCTAACGAAGTGTAGTTGATAAAATCGTTAAACCTTACATTTTGCTGATTCCACTGCAAACAAAGTTCTCCTGTGGTAGTATCTGTTTGCCCGACCAAACTAATTTTTGTTCTGAAAAACTTGCAATCGGGGCTTGACATATTTTTATTGACTTTGATATAGTTGCTTATCAAATTGCTTGCCTGTACATAATCGCCGTTTTGAATATCGCGGTCGATAATAACCGGTACAATATCAAAAGGACAGTCCACGCCGCTTGCCAGCAGCATTGTAAGCGATTTGAGAACGCGAGAACCTGTCCCGCCTATTCCGAATACATATAATTTTGCCATACATTTGCGATTTATTTGTTTTTATAATTATTTATGCGATTTACGAAATGGGAAAGGTACATTTCCGTGCGTGTTAATGCAGGCAATTTGAATTACTACCGAAGTTACAAGGCATAACACTAACGTCCACAGCACATTTACCAAGCCAAAACCCGCGAAACTGCCAAAACCATAAGGCAGGTCTTGATTTTGTTCTGTATATATCTCTGCCAATTTACTGTTCGACAGCGCATAAGCGATACCAAAATTGATTATACAAAGCAACAAAATGGCAATACACCACGCCCAAAAACGGAATGTAAGCGGTTTTTGCGCTTTGAGCAAATAAAAAATAATCATACCGAGAATAGCAACTATGAACATTGCAATACCGGTCGAGTTATAAACCCCGCCATCGTAAAGGTTTTCTGAAAAACCTTCAATGTAATTAGAACCAAAGAGTTCGTAAAGAGTTGAAAAGAAATCGTTCATAATATTATGTATTTAATTTGTTTATATTTAATTATCTATTGAGATTGTACATTCAAAAAAGTATTTATTATCTGGGTAAATAATTTGATATGCTTCAGCAATTCCTGTTACCCAATAGTTTAAACCGAAAGTTTTACCTGCGGTTTTTTCTTGCAAAGTGTCGTCTTCGGTACTGCTGTCGGCAATCCATTGCGGCATTTGCTTGTTCAACACAAACGACACATCGGAAACCAATTTGGTTTTTGCTTCCAACACTATGATATGCGTTGGCTTTGAGTCTGCTATACGTATTTTGTCATCGACATTAACCGTTACGGAAACAATCGGCAAAATTTCTTTTACAATAAAATTGTCAGTTGTTACCGTGTAGTTTGCAGGATTTGTCAGGTAATCGCTTTCCGCCTGTACATTGCTGTAATCCACTGCCACCGCGAATTGAAGTTTATCAACTCCCCGCACCAAATTCACATCTTTAATACCGTGAATATAAGTTTTGTTTGATTTACTTCGGTCGGTTTTGAAACGCCCTTTTTTGAGTGTTGATTGCAGAACGGAATAATACAAATTCTTCGATTTTTCGGAAAGCAAAGTATATTTATTTTCAAAACCCTCAACTTTGCCGGCTTTCAATACAATCTTATTGTTGAAATCGTAGAGAATTTTCTGATTTGCAATCACACATATATAATAAGGTCTTTCGCCGTTCATATAATATCCGTTCTGGTCGCCGGTATAAGGGTAGTATTTGCCGTCGAATTTCGATTTCATTTTTACAATAGTGGTGGCAAGCGGCACGTTGTCGTTTTTCCATTTCGATAGGAACGCATCTTTTGTCAAACTTTTTTCGTCTTGGAGTAAGCCCACAGCGTTATTTGAGCCGTGAATGGAATAAATACAGTCGGAAAAGAGAATAGAAATAGTGTTGTTATCGGTTTTACCTAAAATCATTTTAAAAATCTGGTTGAGATTGGTGCTTTGCCACGCTTTTTTGTCCTGTCCGTTGCGCCATTTCAGTTCAATGTCCTGTGCAAAAGTTGCAAGGTCTATTTTTGCGGTAGATACACCTCCTGCGCCTTTTACTTGCGGCGCGTTGATTTGATTGTTGATAAAAAACAGGTTGATATTGTCTTCAACGTAATAATATTTCAGCATCACCAGCAAATCGCGGATAGCGCCTTTGAACTCGGTTTTGCCTTTCACATAGCCGTCCATCGAGCCGCTGTTTTCAATATAAACATTGACGGTTGGATTGATAATTTTTACAACAGCCGAAGTATCAGCACTAACAGTATTTTTTGCCTTTGATTTACCTTCGTTTCTGTTACTGCGACCGTTATTCCCGCAAGAATAGAAAAGCAAGGCGACAATGCTAAAAAGTAAAATGTTTCTCATCTTTTAATCCTAATTGAAATATACAATTTTGCTACTCTCGCGAGATGGTGATATTAAGTCTGCGAGATGGTAATCTCGATCTCGCGAGATGGTGATATCGAGAGTTCGAGATCACCATCTCGCGAGATCAATATAACCATCTCGCGAGTTCGAGATTACCGTGTTGCGCGTAGCGTTTCATTACAGCGAATCAATAGCGATAAAAGTTGCCTTCTTTAATTCTTCTTTCGTGGCGTCCGATTCCGAAAAACGGATAGTCAAACGTTTGATTTGTCGCGCTGTTACTTCCGCCTGCGTTGCCGCGCCTTCGGAATGAGCCGTTACCCGTAAATGACCCAAATCGCCTAACTGCACGGTCTTACCGTCGAGTAATAGTTGGGTTACAACTTTGAATAGTTGCGCAATGGCAAATTCTGCTTCTTTGGAATTAAGCGTTGTTTCGTCAGCCAATAGTTTGGCGACTTCCTTTTCGTGTATCAATCCCGTACTTTTCAACACCGGATACCATAGTTTCGGGGCTTGTGGATTGGCAGGATTGCCCCTTTCTGCCTTGTTAAATAGTATAGACATAATATTATTATAATGTATTAAGAGTTTAAAAATCGCAACTAAACGCGACAGATTAAAGGAAAGAGTCGCGTCGGGAACAACCGTTCTATTACAATAAAAAACGGTTGGGTATATTTTGTACAATAAATTATTGTTGTATTTTTGTCGCTTTTTCAAAAAGAAAGAGGGCGGGCGGGTAGTCGAGGTATTGTGTGTGTGTGTGTGTGTGTGTGTGTGTGTGTGTGTGTGTGAAGAAAATATTTGAGAAAAGCAAATTCTGCGCGTTATTATTTGTTAACTGTGCGGCAAAAGTATAACAACCTGCAACGTTTCGTTCAACTGCCGCAGGTCTCAAAACGCTAATACTAACGCTTTTGTATAGCTTATTTTTGCCTTTACTTTTCATTATCTACAAATATAAAAATCGGCTGCAAATATAAAAACAATATTTAGATCTGCAAAATCTGATTTACAGAAATTCAGAATTACAAAATTTACATATTTAATAAACTTGTAAATCATGTAATTATGTGAATACATAAAATTATGTAATTAGGGACTGCGGTTAAACTCGTAATATATTGTTATTCAGTATATTTATAGCTATTATTCTGTAATAAATGCAAGGCAAAATGATAAAAATAGCCGAAAACCATGCACTTGAAAAATTAACCAGATTTTTTTTCTTATATTTTGAATCCAAATATCGGGCTATTGATGCTCATTTAATGCGAATCAGGGGTTGACAACGTTTTTTTTAGCCCGAATGTGGGCTAAATTTGCATAACCGCATACAAGCGAAGCGCGGTATGCGGCAGCACAATCGTTCTCATCTTTGCCTGTAAGTCAAAACTTCAACACGGGGTTGCAACCCCTTGTTAAGCCGCAGGCAACGCTATCGCTCGCCTGCGGTTATGAAAATTCGGCTTTTCAAGCCGGTTATAACACCCTGACTTTTAGCCCGAATGGGCTAAATTTTCATAACCGCATACAAGCGAAGCGCGGTATGCGGCAGCACAATCGTTCTCTTCTTTGCCTGAAAGGCAAAACTTTAATGCTTTTGCGATAGAGTTCTGCCTTTCAGGCAGTCTGTTGTTGTCGTTTTTAGCCGCAGGCAACGCTATCGCTCGCCTGCGGTTATGAAAATTTTGTCCCTGCGGGACATTTTAACTCCTGATTCACATAATTATCTGTCTTTATGTCCGTTTTGTTTTTCTTTGCTCTGTTTTTTCATCAGAATTGAAAACAGGAACGGTTGCAGCGAAATATTTAGCGCACATGCCGATAAACTGTTCAAAAAGGCGCTCAGCACGCAGATAACGCAGATTTGCTTTTTCCTGAAAGTTACGTTAGATTATGGAATATTTCCTGTATCTGTCCGTTTTTTGTCCTAAAACAGCCTGCTGGTTTTAAATATAGCGACTTTTACCGTAAAAAATATTTTAACTTTTTTAACAGTTAAATTCCTTGTTTGTAACTGTTTAAAATATTACAGAGAAAAAAATGTGAAAATATAAGTACATTTTTTAACGTAAATTAAAAATTAATACCTACCTTTGTACCCGAATATTTGAATGAATTTAAAAAAAATAGAAACAGTATAACTGATGCGTCGAAATTTGAAACATACCGTCCCTAAAAGTTTGACAGGCTTATTTTTTGACAGGCTGAATACGGTCTGTATGCACAGCAGTTTAACTCTTAACATAGAAAGAGAGAGTTTATTATAAGCTGTTTACAATGCTTATAAAATATTTTACAGGTGTATATCGACAAAAATTTTACAGTATATTTTAAGCGGAATTACATCATTTTTACTGCGAAACTATTTTGTGTTCCGGTTGCTGAAATATGACAAAACTGTTACTGTTACTGCAACTGAAAACCGGACAGATAATAATGTAAAATTCTTAAAAAAGTTTTGGAGAAGCAGCGCAAAGTAATTCCGGTACCGAAATATTAATACGAATTAAAATTTCGGTAGAACAACATCTTGTATCCCAGTATTTTGCAACAGTCTCTTTTTTATATAAAACATGATTATTATATATAATGAAACAATTTTTAACATTATTTTTAACCGCTGTTGTAACAGGTTCATGTATGACAAAAAATGAACCGACTACTGTTTCATTGTCCGATATATCGGGAGAAATAAAAATAACCGAACTGTTTGACGAATTTGAATATGTTACACTGGAAACATCCGATGAAAGCATATTCGGCAATATAGACAAACTGACGATATATGACAATAAGTTTTTCATTCTGGACAATGCCAAAACGAAAAAGGTATTTGTCTTTCACAATGACGGAACATTCAGTCATACAATCGGAACGATTGGGCAGGCTCCCGGCGAATACACCAATATTGAAGATTTTACAATAGACGAAGAGCAGCAGCGAGTGATTATATTATCTTATCCGTCCGCAGCATATATTTATGACATGAATGGTAATTTTATTCAAAAGAAGTCATTGTCCTCGTCTTTATTCTGGAATATATGCAGTTACGGCGACGGCTTTGTATGTTCAACAAATCACCAGACTTTTACGACAGGCGAAAACGCATATCTGCTGTTTATTTTCGACAGGAACTTTAATCTCAAACGCAAGCTGATTCCAGTATTGCCTATTCAGGTCGCATTTCCGCCGTTTATTGGAACTCCGTTAAACTGTAACGAAAAAGAAATTGTTTATTTTGACAATTTTACATCGACAGTACACTTCATAAATCGGGACAACATTGAAGTTTCAAAGTCAATTAAATTGGCTCTGGACGGTGAAATGCCGCCGGAAATATATGCAGATGTTCAGAGTTTTATGAAAGAAACCATGAATTACAGTTTTTTTCTTAATGCTTTTTTCGCAGACGGCAAGTTATGGTCGTCTTTTAAAATTAAAGGCAGTGGCAGAATTGCTGTCTTTGTAATGGATTTTAGTGAAAATAAGAAAATATTGTCGTGGTCGGCAGAAGGATTTATACGGATATTTTTGCGGCGGAACGGATATTTTTATTCGGCAATGGAACCGACAGACATATTAAACGGTAATAAATTGTTTCCCATAAAAGCGAAAACAACAAAATATCCGCTTGAAAACGACAGTAATCCTGTGATTTTAATTTTTAAAGAAAAAAAACGCTGAAATGAAAAAATACGGTTATATCTATGTCTGTATTATTGTACTGGCTGCATTTATTTTTTCATTTACTTTTGTGAATATAAAAATCAGAAAATTACAGACGAAATACGATACGCTTGAATTTGACAGTAAAAAAAAATCGGACAGTATTGTTAAAATTATCAATGTTTTACAGAGCGCCAATTCTGTATGTAATTTTAAGATTGAAGACTGTATATTATGGAATACGCTTGTCAAAGACCCCGTTAATTTATTTTCTTTACTATCGGATAAGTCATTAACTACAATAATAAGATTAAGTCATACAAGTTGTAGTAGCTGTACAAAAAAACAGATGACCACGCTTATTGACAACCTGTCAGACTGTGAAGACTTGCTGATTTTGTCTAATGTCAGTAATTTGAGAGAATTACGCCTGTTTTTGCGTGAAAATAAGGTAAAACAAACTGTTTATTGGATAGATTCGGCTTGTAATTTATTTAATGACGACGATATTTCAAAAGTTCTTGTAATGAAAGTTAATAAAGACGGCACAATCTTAAACAGTTATTATTTTGACGAACAGATGTTGTTTTTGATAAAATCGGTTATTCGCTGATAATAAGTTGTTTATGTTTATATTTGAACATAAAATATTATCTATAAGAAATCTTGAGGCTGTCCAAAAAATCAATTCAACTTTTTTAGAAGCGAATATTTGAAAACTCCTGTTGACAGACGTACCAGAACAAAACAGGCTTAAAAAGACTTTTGGGACAGCCTCATTTTCATTCACATAATTATCTGTCTTTATGTCCGTTTTGCTTTTCTTTGCTCTGTTTTTTCATCAGAATTGAAAACAGGAACGGTTGCAGCGAATATGATATTAATATTGTAGCGCACATGCCGATAAGCGTCGCTACGCCGATAGAACGGATTGCTGGATGTACTGCGAACAGTAATGATACTGTTACGATAATCATTGTAATTGCCGAGAAAAATATTGCCGATTTATGATGCATCAACAAAGACTGTTCCGCGCGACGCCGAGCTATCAGTCCGTCCATTATAAATATGCTGTAATCGACGCCTACTCCGAATATAAAACTCGAAATTATAATATTTATCAGGTTAAATTCAAGCCCGAACAGCGACATCAGCCCCAGCACGATGTACCAGCTCAAGCCCATAGGAATAAATGCTATAATGGCAATTAACGGATTTTTAAACGAAATCAGAAGTACTAAAAATACAAACAGCGACGATATTACAAGCGTGGTATTGAAGTCGCTGTGAACAGATTTGACCATATCGCTTGCGTAGTACATCGGGTCAAGTATTATGACATTGTCGTCTTTTGAAAATTTATCGCCCACCTGCCATAAACTTTCTTTGTCCATGAGTACGGAAGTAAATACGAGGTAGCGATTATCGGAATATTCGATAATATTGCTCTGCATTTCTTCGGGCAGGATTCCGGCGTCGAAAAGCGAAACCGATTCGTATTCAGCGTCGAGCATGTTGAAAAACGGTTCAAACATGTTTTCCGAAAATCCGTATTTTTTGCCTGCTGCAATTACTTTGGCGCGTGCGTCGGCTTTTCTTGCGTCAGTCCAGTAGGCGTTCCAGTGTTCGATGCGCTTTTTCTGTTCGCCTGTCGGGATAAACAGCGATGACGGAGCTGAATATCCCTTTATTTCTCCATTTTTAACCGACAAGTCAAGTTTTCTGCTCAGATTATGACTTTTAATTAAAGCCGAATCGAGGTCATCGCTTACCGTTGCAAAATAAAAAGTCGCCTGACCGTCGGCGGTTTTGGACGCAAGCAAATCCTGCGAGCGTGTTAACTGTCTGTTATAATATCCGATATGACGCAGATTCGAATCGAATTTCACATTGCCGGAAGCAATAAAGCAGACGATACCGGTTATCAGTATAAATATTATCAGCCATTTCTGTTTTTCAAACGGATATGAATTTATTTTTTCGATAATGCGGAAGGCTTTTTCGGATTTTTTGCCTGACGACTGCGTGAAAAAATGCGGCAAAAAAACAAGTGCAAATGCTGTTGAACCGACCAGACCGAGCGAGGCAAACAGTCCGAAATCGTGCAACAGTTCCGAACCGGTGAGCAGCAAACCCATAAACGCGCCTATGGTGGTCAAGACGCCGAGAATTATGGGGACTGTCTGTTCTTTCAGCATTTTTTCGGAACTGGCTACATATTTGTAATGGCAGATAACGTGCAGACAGTAGCTGAATGCAACTCCCAGAATCAGAGCGCCTATGCCGAGAGCCATAATTGAGATACTTCCATTAATAAAATAAATCACTGCCAGTGCAAATATTGCTCCATAAATCACCGGAACGCTCAGATGAAACAGTGTCGATATGCTTTTAAAACATATTATCAGAAATATAAAAATAAGACACAGAGATACTGATACAGTCAGCAGCAAATCCTGTTTTATACGTTCGGAATTGCTTATGTTCTGCACCGGAGCGCCGTGATACAGTATTTCGACGTCGGGATTTCCGTTCATGAATTTTTCAGACTCGTTCCTCAACAGATTCACAAGTTTTGCAGACTGTTTTGAATCTAATGATTTGAAATTTGGAACAAGAAACGCAAGAACCAGCGCGGTATCGGGCGTAAAAATGTGACCGTCATACATTTTATAGTTTCCGCCCAGACTGAAAATTCCTTCCTTCCTGTCGCCCGACATAAAAATGCTGCGAAAACATACAGGGTCGTTCATTACCATACTTTTGAACGCAGTGCCGGCGACGGAAGCAAGCAGCGAATAATTTTCAGACATCTGTCGCTCTACAGCGTCGCCGTCCAGAAGCGAGTCTATTTTCCCGTACTGCTTTGCGTCGAGAAAGACCGGAGCGTTTCCGTACAGAAATTCCATACCGTTTAGAAGCGTTTCATCGTCAATCTGATAAAAAATGTCTGCAATAAGCGAATCCTTGTCGTTTTCAGACAGTTCCGCGACAAATTCGTCGCATATTTCAATCAAATCTTCGGGTGTAATATTTTCTGTTACGGGATTAAAAAGTATAAAAACCCTGTCTTTTACTTTAAGGTCTGAAAACGCAAATTTCAGAGTTCCGTTGTCTCTGACTGCCGGAAGAAGCTGCGAAATATCTTCCTTAAAGTCAATTTTACTGCCGAAATATGCAAACAAACCCGTCGATACCAGCAGAATCACATAAAGTAAATACTTGTGTCTGTTAAAATATTGGTAAATAAAAACTGTCAGTCGAACCATTTATCAGATTTATATAAATAATTTGCAAAAATAGGCAGATTATATTTAACGGCAAAAATTTTTTGCTTTCATGCTAAGTCTTAATGGTTTGTGACTGTCAATATCGTCGTCGAAAATAAAAAAAAATGGCTGTAACCGACTACGATTGCCTGATGTGCGCTCCGCTCGAATTTGTAAATAGAATCAAATCATCTTACGGGATTGAATGGTTAGAGTTTAGAGTGTGGAGTTTAGAGTGTGGAGTTTAGAGTTTAGAGTTTAGAGTTTAGAGTGTGGAGTTTAGAGTGTGGAGTTTAGAGTTTAGAGTTTAGAGTTTGGAGTTTGGAGTTTGGAGTTTGGAGTTTGGAGTTTGGAGTTTGGAGTGTGGAGTGTGGAGTGTGGAGTGTGGAGTTTGGAGTGTGGAGTGTGGAGTGTGGAGTGTGGAGTTTGGAGTGTGGAGTGTGGAGTTTGGAGTGTGGAGTTTGGAGTGTGGAGTTTGGAGTGTGGAGTTTGGAGTGTGGAGTTTGGAGTTTAGGGTTGATGCAATTTTTTATCGCAATAATTAGTTAAAAATCAATAGTTTAACATTATATATAGATGTTACATGCAACGTCTATACGGTTTTTTCAGCAAATCAACGACCTGCGGTTATGAAAATTCTGGACTTCAACCAACGATTAATCACGCCCCTGCTTTCAAATATTTTATTTAAATCAACATAAACTCTAATGTTATTTTCAGTTTATGCCAAAAATCATGATTCGTACAGTTTACCGTCAAAATTAAAATATAGCGCACAAAGGTAGAAATTTGATTTTACAATACAACTTCAATAGTTGTCAAATGTTCACAGAGAATACAGCTAAACAAATGTCTGTCCATATCAAAAGAGGCTGTGCTAAAAGGTTTAGGACAGCCTCTTTTTTCAGTTTCAGCGATTACTGAAAAAGGTTTCAGGGTCGAAATGTCTGGTACGGATTCCGCTCCTGTCGAACTGTGCTTTCAGTTCTTTCGCAAGATCGTTCATTTTTTCGCCCTCATACTTGTTATAATCGTTGGCAATGAGTTTGTCGGCATATTCGCCCACTTTTTCCGGTTCGTCGAAACACAGGTATATCATGCAAAGATTATAGTAAGCCGCATATCGAAGCCGTATATCTGCTTTTCGCTTCGGGTCTGTATATTTTGTCAAAATATTCTTGAAATATCCGGTAAAAATGCTTTTCATAGCCGCATCTGGCGGGGTATTTGGCGTAGCTGCTTCGAGTGTTTCTTTAAGCGAGTTTACCTCTGTCCTGAAATTTGTGTTTTCATCGTGTTTTTTTTCGTCCATAGTTTTGAGTGTTAATTTCGGAAGACCTGTATGAATGGGAAATCCGAAGCGCTCTGACAGATATGCCGTCATATTATCGACAGTTTCCGTCGTATGGTTTGAATAGAACGTTGACAGATGCACTTCGCGGTTGTTATTCCAGTAATCGGCAGCTTCTTTCCGTGTTCTGTATTCTCTTGTTTTATAGACAATCTCGCGAGAGCGCGAATGTATCGGAATGTTCCGCACGGCTTTATCGCGAATCTCTATTTTATAGGACGATTCAAATGTATAAATAATCTCTGTATGATAATAATTATATACAGTAACTTTTCCACTTTTGTCCTTCGATTCTTCCCTGCGTTCTACCACATTGCTGCTTCTAATCAGAATATCGCCAATGGACAGCGTCAGGGTTATCAGTGCGGAATCGGCGTATGCTGTGCGCGTCTGCCCCTCGATTCTCACAGCGTCCCGTAAGGCGTCCATCTGCAAATTCTGTTTAGCCACGCTGCTCACATTCATGTTCACGAAATACGCAAAACGTATCGGATTTTGCGGCTCGATAGGCGTCGTCCGGAAGGCAAAATTAAACCAGACATTATCAATGTCCACATTTTTGGTTTGAGCCGTTCCTCCAAGAGAGAACAGGCAACAAATACTTAGAGTAATATAAAATCTATTCATATTTAAAATTTTAATTATTATGAAATAAAACGTTAATTAGCTTAAATCATCAAATATTTTTCCTTATAACTACAAAATTTCGATATACAAAACTTACAGTTTTCGTTATTTTAACTTATTTATGTGTTTTTCAAACAAAAATAAATAATTATAACAGGCGCAAAATTACAAAAAAGTTTTCAGATAATTGCTGTATTTTTTTTAATTCGCAAAAAAAAAATTAAAAATAACTGCTTTGTGCAGGATTTTCGGCTTTACCTCCTTTTATTTTTTGAAAAAAACAATATAATAAAAAAGCGGACTTTATTTTATCCGCTATTGAGGTCGTGAGAATTTACATGTACAGTCAAAATAAACAAGTCAGCATTATTATACACATTTTATTGTACACGTAGGGGCGCGATTTATCGCGCCCGTTGACATGCTGTTATAAAAATTTTATTAGAATTTATGTGAACATGAATTATTTTTACGTCAATTA
>JAIROW010000188.1 GCA_031257315.1 Prevotellaceae bacterium | reverse complement strand
ATATTTTCTGCTCCACAGGGTTCTGCCTTTACAGGCAGCGTTATCGTCTCACTGTTTCTTCCGCCGGTCAACGACCGGCGGTTATGAAAATTATGGCTTTCAGCCAGATATATGCTTTCCAATAGCATATTTAATTTTACATAAACTCTAATATAAACATTTAACGGTTATGACTATTAATTTAAAACTTTTTAAAACAGTACGAAAATTACGTTCTGGCTGGCAAAAATATCAGCCGAAGACTGTAACGCTTACACAGAAACACCCCGACGACGGAAACGTGCTGACAGAGAAAATATCAAATTCTGTATAATGGGAATGGTTTTGCCCCTTGTTTTATCTGCTTTTTGAAACCGGTTTTACCACTTGCATCAATGCAGGAATACCGGAGGCGTCGTAGCTTTCGATTTTTTCAATTTCCGGAGCGGGATTAGCATAATCCTTGCTGGTTACGCCGGTTTTCAGCCGGTTTGCCCAGCCCGCATTGATGTTATAACGCAACCAGTCAAGATATTGCCGTTGTCCGCCGTCTTCAATCAGGCGAATGATGTATTGTGCAAAAATGGCATGGTAAATTCCCTGTTCTGTTCCGTTTTCAAAATGCAGGAAATCGTTGCCACTCATTTTTTTAGTATAATCGGCAGTTAAAATGGCGTCGTTGAGATACATTTTATCGCCCGTCGCTTTATACAGCATCATTGCCGCTCCAATACATGTCGCCTGATTGTAAACGTGCATCTTCCATGCCGGACGACCGTTTCCGTGTCGCGAATCGGCTACTCGCCCGTCTTTTTTGTCGAACAGATTGTTACGCGCCCAGTCATAAATTTCCAGACCTTTTTTTAAATAACTTGAATCGCCGGTCGCTTCAAACAAAGTCATTGCGCCAATAACGGCGGGATAGTTGATGCACGCCATTTTTCCCATCGAAGGCGTGGGCGTTCCTTCGGGGCGCTGCTGATTCCATGCCCAGTACATTCCGCCCGAAACGGGGTCGTAACTGCCGTTGTCTTTCAGTATTTTTGAGCCAGACCATACGCGCTCGAAACCGCTTGCGGACAAATTGAGCCACTTTTTCTCGCCAGTAATCAAATAAGTACGCGCCAGCGAAATTACCCACCACATAATGTCGTCGTAAATAAACCAGACTTTACCGTTGTCCCAGTTGAAATTATCGTAATATTTCCGGTTTCCTTCCAGAATTTTCTGAAAAAACAGGCTGTCTTTTTTACTTTGAGTACGCAAATAGGCGTTTTCGGCAACATCGAGGAAGATTGCCTGCGTCCATATCGCGGCAACTTTTCCGCTCCTGCCAGATTTTTCGTAATAGATTTTTTCTTTCGACGACAGGAATTGTTCATTGAAAGCATTGTAAGCCAAATCAATATCTTTTTCTGTATAGTCGGGATAATTTTTTTGGCTGTATGCAGCCGAACAGAAACACAGAATTAAAATTATCTGAATTTTTAACGCTTTTTTCATATCTGTTTGATTTTAATTTTAGTATAATATTGACAATTTATTTAAACTGTTTTTTATACGGTTTTCTACTAAGAGAGCCGAATTCTCTTCGTCCTTTACGGAAACTCTAATAACCTTGTTTGTATATGCAATTTCAAATCCTGTCATAAATTACGCTGTTGTACATAAACAATTAGTAATCTGTTTTATATATCAATTTTTATTTTTTCCGAATACAAAAGTAGATAAAAATTTTCAATATTGTTCAAAAAATGTCATTTATAAAATTATTTTCCTTAAAAATGTTTTTAAACAGTTGAAAAACAAACAGTTTAAATGGTTAAAAAATTGAAAATCTGGCAAATTATATCCACAGAAATACATTGTTCTTAACATTAAATGAACTCGGTCTTCCAATATAACTGACATTTTGATATGCAAATCAAAAGAAGAAGCGTTTATTTAATAACAAATCTCATGTCTCCCGCTCTCTAAAATCTTCGCCCTTTCGGGAAGAAGAAAACTTGCCGTACAGCCAACAGGAATAGCGATATTGAATTTGATTTGCCCGTTTTGTTTTTCCCAATTTACGGCAATCGTACCGTAAGGCGTTTCTTTCGTAACTTTTGCCCAGCTGACGCCTTCCGGTATTTGCGGTTCGATAAAGACATGACGGTAGCCCGGATTAGCCTCGTCGGGACGAATGCCTCCTATTGCCTGATAAAACCAAGAGCCGATACCATTGTAACAGTTATGAATACGGCTACGGTCGCGATTCCACGATTCCCATGTGGTAGTAGCCCCATTATCAATCATATACAGATAGCCCGGATAATCGCGTTTTTTCAGCATTGCGTAAATAAAGTCCGCCGCTTTGTTTTCGACTGCCCAGCGCGTTACTATGGGAACGCCTACCAAGCCTGCGGCAATGTGTCCTCGGTGATTGTTTTCTGTGTTCTCAAATAACTGTTTCTTTACGTCGGCATACTGTTCTTTCGGAGTTGCGCCCGCCAGCATCGGATATGCCATATCAAGTTGAGAACCTGTGGAATAGGTTTTATTATCTGGATTATAATATGTTGTATGCAAAAGTTTATTCAAACTGTTTCGGCGTTCCGCAAATACCGTCGCTTCCACAGGTTTGCCCAGCACGGCGGCTATTTTTTCCATTTTAGAGAAGCAATCGCTTATAAAGCAATTATTTACCAAATCAATAGATGATTGATTCCCGGAATCTACGCCCGACGGAGCCAGCCAGTCGCCAAGATACCAGTCGCGGTAAGGCAAATCGGGCCAACGTTTCAGCAAGCCGTTTATCGTATATTTTTCAACATATCCGAGCCATTTTTTCATTGCAGGATAGTATTTTTCAATCAGTCGCGAATCGCCGTAATTTACGTAAGTTTGCCATGAAGCCATGATAATGAATCCGCACCAGTATGGTCCGCCGCCGCCTGCGCCCGGATTCGGAGCAACATGCGGCAAGCTGCCTCCTTCGCGCATGGCGTCGCTCCATGCTTGCAGCCAGTTGGCAAACAGTGGCGCAACGTCGTACATGATTTGCAGGCTGAGGGTCGATGAATTGCCGTCGCCACCGTATCCGGCGCGTTCCAGATGAGGACAATCGACCATATATCCGCTAAATGCCAGACAGCGCATGGTATATTGAATCATATCGTGAATGGCGTTCAAATCGGGGTCGGAACATTCAAACGAAGAGGCGGCGCGGTAATCGGTATGAAGCAAAAATGCGTTCATATCTTTCAATGCTGGCTTAACGGGCAAATTGGTTATTTTTACATACCGGAAAGCATGATGATTGAACTTGTTGCAAAAAATTTCGCCCGCTTTTCCCATTGCGATATATTTATCCGCCTGTCCGCCTTCCATTTCAAGCCATTGTCCGTCGGCAGTCAAATCGTCGGTATAGTCTATCGCAATTGTTTGTCCTTCGGCTAATTTCGGCAAACGCAATTCAAACCAGCCGTTCAGGGATTTTCCCATATCTACCAGCCATGTGTTTGAGTTAATTTTTTTAACTGATTTTGCCGGTATTTTTTCCCGAATCCGGTTAGGCTCGGTCATTACGGGCGAAACTTCATGGTCGGGAACGTTCATGACGGCGGCGGGTTGCCATGCTAACCCGTCTAATGTGGCGGGATACATGTCGGCAGGATTTTTTGCGGCGTCAACTTTTTCACCGCCAAAGCGAAGCGCGTTCCATGTTCCGGTATCTTCATATCCGCTTTCCCGTCCTTTCCACGTGGAATCGGTAACAAGCAAAGTGTTCCACGAATTGTTTTGCCTGACGTCTAATTGCGCTCTCGCCACCGGACCGTCCAAAATATTTATATCCACCCTGTCCCATGCCGTTTGCTTGTACCAGCCCTGTCCCAGCCAAATAACCAGCTCGTTGGCACCGATGCGAAGATACCGGCTTACGTCGTATGTAACCGCGAGCGAGCGCTTGTTAAACTGAGAAACAGCCGGTGAAAGCACGTCTTCGGAAACTTTTTCGCCATTGATATATACCTCGTGGTAGCCTAACGAATTGACGTGCAAAAAGGCTGTATTTTTGTCGATAAGCGTAAATTTTTTTCGCAATATCGGGGTTTTCATGGACGCCAATCCGATAAAACTGCCTTTCATGTCTGCTTTATCCAAAATTCCTATTCCGAAACGGGCGACGGGCGACCACGCCGAAACCTCGCCTTGCCCGTTCCAAACGCGGACTCTCCACCAGCACAATGAGCGCGAACTTAAAGCAGCGCCGTTATAAGGAACCATCACGGAAGTTGAAGCGTCGATTTTACCCAAGTTCCATAAATCGGGTAAACCGTTCAATAACAGCATACTGTCTGATGCTACCTGAATTTCAAAAGCCTCTTGCCGCATCGGTTTATCCGATATTATTTTCCAGCTGAAATGCGGGTTCGTATTGTCAATGGCGTTTGGATTGACTAAATTTTCGCATTTCATGTCGATAATTGTTATAGCGGCTTCCGCGCGTCCGGTTGTTAATAAAAAAATAAAAAGCGCTAAAAAAGCATTTGTGAAAATTTTGTATTTTTTTGCTAAAATATTCATTTTGTATTGTTGTGTTTATGAGCCAGACTGCAAAAAATCATATCTGTCAATCTCCTGTCAACAGAAGATAATATGATTTTATTTTTATTATTAATACTGATTTTAAAATCTGTCATAAATTACACTGCTGCAAATAAATAATTAATAATCTGTTTTATAAATCAGTAAAATAAATCAGTCTTCATTTTTATTTTTTTCCAGACACAAAAGTAGATAAAAATTTTCAATATTGTTCAAAAAATGTCATTTATAAAATTATTTTCGTTAAAAATATTTTTAAACAGTTGAAAAACAGACAGTTTAACCGATTAAAAAATTGAAAAATTTTACCGAACCGGCGCTGCATTATACTGTACTTTACATGATTTTACATAATATGACAGCCTTCTGCCTTACTCCCCATTGCGCAATGTTTGCACAATGTTTGCAGATAAATGCGGAATTTCGAGTCGATTCCGAAAAAAACAGCTTGTCAATAATCTTAAAACTGCCTGAAAATCACAAAAATACACAAAATTAATTTGTGTTTCACAATTAATTTATAATTTCGCAAAATAAATTGTGAAATTGTTTAATATTTAAAACAGATGAATGAAACAGTAAATATCAGAGAATTGAACGATAAAATCCAGCAGGAAAGCTATTTTGTTGAGATGATTAACCTCGAAATGGGCAAAGTTATAGTAGGTCAGAAACACTTGTCCGAAAGTCTTCTCATTGGAATGTTGTCTAACGGGCATATTCTTTTAGAAGGAGTTCCGGGTCTGGCTAAGACGCTGGCTATAACGACATTGGCAAAAACGCTTGACGCAAAATTCAGCCGCGTGCAGTTTACCCCCGACCTTTTGCCTGCCGACCTCGTAGGAACGCTCATATACAGTCAAAAAACGGAAAGTTTTACAGTCCGTCAGGGTCCGATATTTGCAAATTTTGTTCTGGCAGACGAAATCAACCGTTCGCCGGCAAAAGTGCAGAGCGCACTGCTCGAAGCCATGCAGGAACGTCAGGTAACAATCGGCGAAACAACCTACAAACTGCCCGAACCATTTCTGGTAATGGCTACGCAGAACCCAATAGAACAGGAAGGCACCTATCCGCTGCCCGAAGCGCAGGTTGACAGATTCATGCTTAAAGTTGTTGTTGGCTATCCCGAAAAATCGGAAGAAATGAAAATCATACGTCAAAATATTTCCGACGATATGCCCAAACCTCAAGCCGTTGTTACTCCCGAACAGATTGTCCGCGCCCGCGAAATTGTCAGAAAAGTATATATGGACGAAAAAATCGAACGCTATATTGTTGATATAGTGTTTGCTACGCGCACCCCTGACGACTACGGGCTGAAAGATATGATTCCGCTCATTTCCTTTGGAGGCTCGCCGCGTGCAAGCATCAGCCTCGCCATGGCGTCAAAGGCATACGCATTTATAAAACGCAGAGGCTATGTAATTCCCGAAGACGTAAGAGCTGTGTGTTACGACGTTTTGCGACACCGTATCGGACTTACATACGAAGCAGAAGCCGAAAACATTACAAGCGTTGACGTTATTACCTCAATTTTAAATGCTGTTGAAGTTCCATAATTAAAAATTTATAAAATCATGAGTGAAAACGTAGAACTTGGAGTCGGCACAAGAGTAGAACATGACAGATATGGCGAAGGTTTTGTATGTAAAAATACACTGACCGCCTATGAAATTATTTTTGAAAGAGGCGGAAAAATGAGTTTCGGCAAAAACAATATTCTACGGGATATGAAGATTTTAGAACCGGTTGAAGACACTGAACCGAAACTTTCGCTGGACGAAGTTACAGATGTGCTTGAAAAAATTCTTGAACGCTATACTGGTTTGAGCGAAAACGTGCAAATTGCCGATAAGTGGCAGGGAGGAACAATTGTACTAAATCCGGGCAATGCTACGCAGCCGAAAGAAATCCCGATTGACATATTTTTTCATAAAATTGTGATGGTCAGAGATAAACTTAGAGTTTTGGAGCAAAACATAAACAGTAATACAACTTTGACTGAACAGGACAAAATAAATCTGCAAAAATATATCACAAATGTGTATGGTTCTCTAACAACTTTTAATGTGCTTTTTAAAGATAAAAACGATTATTTTGTAGGAGCAGGCAAAAAAGAAGACTGAATTTATACCGATTTATTTATAATTGATAATGAACAAGTTTAATACTGAAAAATGGACAAATATTCAAACTCCATTTTACTATTATGACGTCGATTTGTTGAAACAGACTCTCGAAACAGCTAAAAATGAAGCAGATAAACGTGGATATATTCTCCATTACGCAACAAAAGCCAATGCTAATCCGGCTCTGCTGAAACTGATTTTTTCGGCAGGATTTGGAGCCGACTGTGTTAGCGGAAACGAAATTCTACGTTCCGTCAAGTGCGGCGCCGACCCGAAACTGATAACTTTTGCCGGCGTTGGCAAAACCGACCGTGAAATCGGTATCGGGCTGGACAACAGCATATTCTGTTTCAACTGCGAATCAATTCCTGAAATGGAAAACATTGACGTTCTGGCAAAAGCAAAACACAAAATAGCCAGCATTGCAATAAGAATAAATCCTGACGTGGACGCTAAAACGCATGAATATATCTCGACAGGAAAATCGGAAAACAAATTCGGAATAAGCGCGTGGGATTTTGAAAAAGTCATTGAAAAACTTGAAATTCTGAGCAATTTGAACTTCACAGGGCTGCATTTCCACGTCGGCTCACAGATAACCGACATGAGCGTTTTTGCTGAAGTTTGCTTGCGAGTAAACAGTTTCAATCAATGGTTTAAAGAACGGGGTTTCTTACTTGAACACATAAACGTAGGAGGTGGCTTGGGAATTGATTATCAGAACCCTGATAAAAATCCAATACCCGACTTTGCTTCATATTTTTCAATATTTGAACAAAATATAAAATTATATCCGGGACAAAAACTGCATTTTGAACCCGGACGTTCAATTGTGGCGCAGTGCGGCTCGTTAATTTCAAAAGTTTTATATGTAAAAGAGGGTAAAAGTAAAAATTTTGCAATTATTGATGCCGGAATGAGCGATTTAATCAGACCTGCACTATACAAGGCGCATCACCATATCGAAAATATTTCGTCCAACAAACCATATCTTGTATATGATGTTGTCGGTCCGATTTGCGAATCGTCGGACTGTTTCGACAAAGACGTAAAATTGCGGGAAACACAACGCGGCGACTTTATCGCGCTTCGCTCGGCGGGAGCATACGGCGAAGTAATGGCTTCGCAGTATAATCTGAGAGCAATTCCGCAGCCGGTATATTCCGAAAATTTGCAGGAATTTGTCCCTTAGAAAATTACATTAACATAAAGTGTATCGTCCTGCACATAGAGGTTAGTTTTTTATAAATTTGTATTTTCAGCGTAGAGAAAAGTCCGTAACTTTTTTCTGCGCTGAAAACGTTTAATATCAATACAAGGAGATGATGCAAAAAGTATTCTGGTATAAAAATTTGGCAATCAGGCAATAAAATATTATTTGTGTGTCATGAAAATACAAATATTACTCTGTTGTCCCGATTACCAAAGTGCAAAGAAAAATGGTAAAAAGACCAAATGCGGAAAACAATTGAAATCCGCAATTAAAGAAATCCAAAAGCGTGATTATCTTTCTATCACCCCAAAAGTTGAAGATATTAAAGTGGTTTATAAATGGATTGAAACATTTAATGTCCCGCATTTTTATTTTCAAGTATTTTTTGACAAAATTTACGGAATATCGTTTGAGCAAATTCTGCAAATTATTTCCAATTCGGATAATGATGGTGTGATTTTTTCGGTTGAATCCGATACGAAAAATCAAAACAAAACCACGATTAAAATCAATTCAAAATCAGGAATTGAAATTGCCTCAAAAATTGATGAACCTGACCACGAAAGTGTTCGCAAAGAAATGAACAGAGGGAGATTGCTGTTTTATGTAACTTTCAAAGGAGGCGCAGCCTGTTTGGATATTGACAATCTGAAAACAATATTAACCATTAAAGATGATTTCTAATGAATGTCAATAATACAATAGAACAAGATTACTCCAAACAGGTTTCGTTGGAACACCGTAAAAAATTTGCGCAGTTTTTTACGCCACTTCCTGTTGCTAAAATTATGTGTAAATGGCTATTCGGCAATGAAAAATTGAAAACAGTTTTAGAGCCTGCGTTTGGTTTGGGGATTTTTTCAAGAGCATTACTATCACATAAAAATGATGTCGTGATAAAAGGTTTTGAAGTCGATAATCTGATATTTGAGCAAGCAAAAAAAGAATTTTCGAGTACGGAAAGAGTAAATCTGCTGCTTGAAGATTATATGTACAACGACTGGCACAACAAATATGATGGAATAATTTGTAATCCGCCATATTTTAAGTTCCACGACTATGATAACAAAAATATTCTCAAAGAAATAGAAGGGAAGTTACAATGCAGTTTAAGCGGTTTTACCAATCTTTACACGTTGTTTTTACTAAAATCAATATACCAACTTGCACCGAATGGACGTTGCGCCTATATTATTCCGTCGGAATTTCTAAATTCCGATTACGGAAAATCAGTCAAACAACACCTAATCAAAACAGGCGCTTTGCGACATATCATTGTGTTTGATTTTGAGGAAAATGTATTTGATGATGCTCTTACAACGGCTTGTATTGTGCTTTGTTCTAATGACAGCAAAATCGACAAAGTGCAATTTACAAACATACAATCTGTGAATGAGTTGAATTTTATTGATGAAATAATTGCCGATGACCCTCATCTTTACAAAAAATCAAAAACATATTCGTTTTCCGAACTTAATCCAGACATTAAATGGAAAGCATATTATCAACAGCAAAACGGACATAAATTTAAAAATCTTGTGCCGTTTTCAACCTACGCAAAAGTTGTTCGCGGCATTGCCACAGGCGCAAATGACTATTTTACTTTCAACCTTTCCAAGTCCCAAAAATATGGAATTGATGAAAAATATTTATTGCCTTGCATTTGTCATTGTATTGATGTAAAGGGAAATAATTTTTCATATTCTGATTTTGACAAATTAAAAAACAGCGATAAAAACGTCTTTCTGCTGAATGCCGTCAATGTTAAAAATGAGAATATTACAAAATATCTGCGAAAAGGAGAAGATGAAAAAATACATAAAAAATTTCTACCAGCAAGCCGTAATCCGTGGTATTCATTAGAAAATAGACCACCCGCACCGATTTGGGTTTCCGTTTTTAATCGTACCGGATTGCGATTTGTTCGTAACGAAGCGAATGTTTCAAATTTAACAACATTTCATTGTATCTATCCGCAAACAAACTTATTTTCAGGTGTTTCCATTGATTTATTGTTCGCATATCTTTTAACCGATACTGCCCGACAAATTTTTGAAGACAACAGTCGCGAATATGGCAATGGACTTCAAAAATTCGAGCCTAATGATTTAAATAAAGGTAAAATGCTGGACTTGAAAAAGTTGCCACAAAAACAAACAATAGAATCTTTATATAGAAAATACATAGAAACAAACGATAGACATAATATTGATGAAATAGATAAAATTATAGTTACACACTATTCTGTATAAATAATATGCCAAAAAGGTTACCATATAATGAAACAATGTTTAGAGAAATCGCGAAATTCAGCATTGCTGACTATCGAAACTTACAATTAACTTGCAATTAAATTTCGGTCAGGTAGTTATATTAGAGTTTATGTAAAATTAAATATGATATTGGAAAGCATATATATGGCTGAAAGCCAGAATTTTCATAACCGCCGGTCGTTGACCGGCGGAAGAAACAGTGAGACGATAACGCTGCCTGTAAAGGCAGAACCCTGTGGAGCAGAAAATATTCAAGTTCTGGCT
>JAIROW010000133.1 GCA_031257315.1 Prevotellaceae bacterium | reverse complement strand
AAGGCAGAACCCTGTGGAGCAGAAAATATCAAGTTCTGGCTTTCAGCCAGTTTTTTGGGATTATGTTTGTCCGTATGTCAAACGACATACGGTTATGAAAATTCTGGCTTTCAGCCAGTTTTTTGGGGATTATGTTTGTCCGTATGTCAAACGACATACGGTTATGAAAATTCTGGCTTTCAGCCAGTTATACTCATATAAATTTACATAAACTCTATTGACTTAAAGAAATCAATAAACTTATATTAAACAGCTATTATAATTAACTAATGTTTTGCACCCTATAATCATGGTAAAATCAGGAAAAAAAACTGCCGGAAGCAAATAATTTTCCGGCAGTATCAATAAACAATATAAAACGTTATCGAATAAACAACAGTTCTCTGTATTTTGGAAGCGGCCACATTTCATTATCGACTGTAAATTCGAGTTTGTCGATGTGGTACCGGATTTCGTCGAACAGCGCTGCTACTTTGTCGTGGTAGGCAATTGCTTTTTCGCGCGAGTTTTCGATTTTGTTGGCAGTTTTGCGTTCTTCAATCATTTTCGCAACCTGTTCTCTGATAATAATAATGTGTTCGGCAATTTCTTCAACGATGTCAACGTCCGATTTTGCGATTCTTTCTAATTTTTCTCCTTTGAACAGATTGTTGAACTTTTCGATTTTGTTCAGAAGCATTTCCTGATAGCGCGAGGCAACTGGAATAATGTGATTCAGCGCCATGTCGCCCAGTACGCGGGCTTCGATCTGGATTTTTTTGATGTATGTTTCCAGTTCGACTTCGGCTCGCGCGTGGAGTTCCTTTTCTGTCATCACGTTTGTACCGGTGTACATTTTTACGGTATCTTCGGCAAGCAGCCGGTCGAAAATCAGAGGTACGGAGGTTTCGCAGTCAAGTCCGCGTTTTTGCGCTTCGACTTTCCATTCGTCGCTGTAGCCGTTGCTCTCGAAATTTATTGCTTTTGCTTCTGTTACAATCTGTTTAACGGTTTGCATTATTGCGTCTTCAACGCCTGTTCCGGCTGCAATTTTGCTGTCCACTTCCTTTTTGAAGTCGATAAGCTGCTCGGCGACTGCGGTATTGAGAGCAATCATTGCGCCGGCGCAGTTTGCCGACGAGCCTACTGCGCGGAACTCGAAACGGTTGCCGGTAAATGCAAACGGCGATGTGCGGTTGCGGTCGGTATTGTCTATCAGCAGTTCGGGTATGTGGGCGATGTCGAATTTCAGGCTCTGTTTGCCGTCCATCTTGATTGTGCCGTCTCCCTTTTCGATGTTTTTCAGTACTTCGGTTATTTGCGAGCCAAGGAAAATGGAAATTATTGCCGGCGGGGCTTCGTTTGCGCCAAGCCGGTGGGCGTTGGTTGCGCTCGATATGCTTGCTTTAAGCAGTCCGTTGTGTTTCCAGACGGCTTTCATAACGTTGACAAGGAATGTTATGAAGCGGAGTTTTTCGTCCGATGTTTTTCCGGGCGACAGCAGGTTTACGCCAGTGTCGGTGCCTAACGACCAGTTGTTGTGCTTGCCGCTGCCGTTTATTCCCTTAAACGGTTTTTCGTGGAGCAGTACGCGGAAGTAATGACGGCGTGCAACTTTTTTCATTATCGACATCAGCAGTACATTGTGGTCATTTGCAAGGTTTACCTCTTCGTAAACCGGAGCCAGTTCAAACTGGTTGGGAGCAACCTCGTTGTGTCTGGTTTTTACGGGGATACCGAGTTTCAGAGCTTCGTATTCGAGGTCTTTCATAAATGCGACAACCCGCGTGGGAATCGAGCCGAAATAATGGTCTTCGAGCTGCTGGTTTTTAGCGCTTTCGTGTCCCATGAGAGTTCTTCCCGACAGAACAAGGTCGGGACGGATAGCCCAGAGCGCTTCGTCCACAAGAAAATACTCCTGTTCCCATCCAAGATACGAAAATACTTTCGACACATTCGGGTCAAAATATTTGCATACTTCGGTTGCTGCTCTGTTTACCGCGCCGAGCGCTTTGAGCAGCGGAGCCTTGTAGTCGAGCATTTCTCCGGTGTATGATATAAATATTGTGGGGATACAGAGAGTATCGTCCACAATAAACGCCGGAGAGGTTGGATCCCATGCCGAATAGCCGCGGGCTTCAAAAGTGTTGCGGATACCTCCGCTGGGGAAACTCGAAGCGTCGGGTTCCTGCTGTATGAGCAGTTTGCCCGAAAACTCCTCGATAACGCCGCCCTTGTTGTCGGGGTCGATAAACGAATCGTGCTTTTCGGCTGTACCGCCGGTAAGAGGCTGAAACCAGTGAGTATAATGGGTTACGCCCATATCTGTCGCCCATTTTCGCATACCGGCGGCAACAATGTCGGCTGTTTCGAGGTTGAGCGGAGTACCGTTGCGCATGGTGTCGAGCAGCGCGTCGTAGTACTTTTTGGGAAGATATTTCAACATCTTTTCGTTGTTGAACACACATTCTCCGAAATAGTCGGCAGGTCTGCCGTTCGGAACATTAACGGCTACAGCTTTACGCTTGATAGCCTCATTGATAACATTAAATCTTAAAGACATTTTTAATTTAATTTTTATATTATTTATTAATTTATTAACTTATTAACCGACGTTACGCTAACCTGTGTAATATGTGACCTGTCATTTGAGTAAGTTGACCTGTCATTTGAGTAAGTTGACTTATCATTTGAGTAAGTTGACTTATCATTTGAGTAAGTTGACCTATCATTTGAGTAAGTTGACCTATCATTTGAGTAAGTCGGCTTATCATTTTTGAACGAGCCGTTATGATTCACACAGTACAGGTTATTATTTATCATATTTCGTCATGCAAATAAAATTATACATTGTTTGATTGTGCGTAACATTATTTATTAACATTATTACAGTGTCAGTCCGAATGTAAAAAAACATTTTCCCTGATATGGATTAAACGATATTTTTGTAAAGACTGGAACAGAAAACGAATCTGTTACACTGATTTCTTTTTTTACGGCTATACCTGCATTTACAGCGTTGAAACAGTTGGCGTAAAAACCTCTGGCAGGAGTCAGCGCCGCTTCGGCTTTCCAGTCTAATCCGCCAAGTTTGAAAGGCACGCTGGCTTCGATATATGCAGACCATGCTCTTTTGCCGTCGGCTGCGTGAAAATCGTTTCCTGCAAAAAATATGTTGCACGATATTGCCGCCACGCCGAAATCGTATCCGGCAGTAGCTTCAAATATATGGGCAGTTGTTTGAACGTCATAGTCGAAATAATTGTCGGACGTATCGAACCAGTAGTCGGTTACAGCGAGGCGGAAACCGGCTTTGTCGAAAGCAAGCGTAAAGTCGTATTCCCTTACGTCATTGCTGCTGAAACCTGTCGATCCCCATGCGGTCAGCGAAAATCCCGATAGGGAGATCGATGCCGACGGTTGAATTGACACTCCTCCGGCATACTGTCCGCGCCAGATATAGCTGCTGACCAAATCGCCGCCGGCGCTGACTGCAAGTTTCTGAGCGTTTGCATAATTGCCGACAGTGCAAAACACTGTCAAAAACGCCGCAAGCATTTGTTTTATTTTTCTGACTGTCTGCATTTCTAATCCAATGCCTGATTTTTGTTCTGAAAGAGCTTCGATACAGAGTTTTATTCTATACATATTCATATAAATTTTTTTTAATGTTTTTAAATTGACTGAAAAGGCATAATCTGAAAAATTGACATCTGCTTTTTTTGGACGGCTCTTGCGAACCGTCCTGAAAAAAGACAGAAAATTATTTAGTTTATTTAGTCTGGAAAAAAGTTTCATTGGTGCTGATTAATTTTACCATTTCTGTAATATTTAATTAATGCTGTACAATAATTTGCCGCACTTCAGGTTTATCGTTAACGCCAATAATATGCAGATAATAAATTCCCGCAGGCAGGTCTGAAACGTTCAGCTGCGTTTTGTCGCCCGTAAACGTCAAACTGCGAACCTGACTTCCGCTCTGATTATACAGTTTTGCCTCGCATTTTTGCAGAGGTTTTGCGACTGTCGCGGTTTCAGAATTTAATACCGCTGTTTCTGCCTGTAAAGTCTGCGTTTTTAATGGAATAGCGGACTGTACAGGCTGTTGTTCAACCGGTTCTGCCAATGTTTCGACGGCAACAAGTTCGATGTTCAAAAAGTTGGAAACGGGGTTGGGGGATATGTATGCTGCCACGCCTGACGAATAGCCGGTAATTGTAAATTTATAACTGTTTGCACCGCAGATGTTTGCCGCATATACGGTAATTTGATGCGGCAAAGTAGCAGACGGCGGACGTGTAAAATATACAGAAGAACCAAACTGAGACTGCCCCCAGTTGCCAATGTTCCAGCTGTATTCCCAAACCTGAGACTCCGCAGGAGCGCTGACATAACAGTAATATCTGTCGGCGGCAACCTGTCTCCAGTACGAACTGATTGGCGCTGGCGTGCCAGCATAAGTGATGAACCGTCTTGAAATACCATTTACCGTTACGCTAACCCATGCACTTCCGTTACCGACAGACTTGAAAGTTTGTGTATTGACAGAACTGCTGACCTTTACAAGATTTGAACTGCAATACCATGACACGGTAGCGCCGGAAACCAGATTGTTAACGGTAAACGTTCCGCCTGTGGAACAGACAATAGACGGACCGATGATTTCTGGATAACACATAATGGTTTTACTGGCTATCGCCGTGCCGCTGATATACGCGGTAAGCGTTCCGCTCTGATAACTTGTTCTTGCAGGATAAACGGCTACGGTTCGGCTTTTAGCATCTATCGTACCGAAAGGTCCGGTTACGCCCCACTGTACGGATGCAGGAGTACCGTCCGGCACATTGGACAGCGTAAAGACTGTGGTTGATGTTACATTGGACGGTCCCGTGATTTCGCATACGCTAATCTCTTTGCTTGCCACCACTGTGCCGCCAATGGAGGCTGTCAGCGTTCCACTGCTACCGGAAATTCCTGTTCTGGTGATTGTTACCTGCGTATTGCTTTCATAGGATGTTTCAAAACTCCCTGTTACATTCCATTGAACCGTTGCGTTTGTTGGTACATTTGAAAGCGTATATGTACCGCTGCCATAACAGAGGGTTGATGTGCCGGAGATTTCGGCGACGCATGGCGAAATAGTTTTTGTGGCAACCACAACACCTCCAATTGAGGCAGTCAGTGTTCCGTTACTGTTGCTCGTTCCTGTTTTTGTGATTGTTACCGATGTGTTGGTTGCATTGGATTTGGTAAAAGGTACTGTTACGTTCCATTGAACTGTTGCCCCCTGCGGGACATTTGACAGCGTAAACACGCTGCCTGATGTGCAAACAGTAGAAGCTCCGGAGATCGAAAAGTTTAGAAAATCAACGTATGAAACCGATGGATCTCCAAAATAATTCCATGTTAAAAACATATTAACACCATTCTGTTCATACTTATCAATCATTGCACAAGAAGCATTAAAACATAATTCTCCAAAAGTAGTAAAATTTTCATTAATTAACAACTCATTAAATTTATCCTGCGCTTCCATTGGTGGTTGCCATGACTGATTTATGGAAGAACCGTAAAAACCAATAGCTCCAGTTGGCTGTTGATTATTTGTCGCTCTCAACCATGCTTCTGCGAAACAGGTATTGTTGGTAAAATTACCGTTTATGCAGGCAACAGAAAAAATAAAAGGAAATTGTTTAACATTCGTTAATGAATTAATATTAGTATTCGAGAATCCACTTGTTATCCAGCCTGTTGTACTTCCATGTCCTGTATAATTAATCAATGAAGCGCCATTGTTTACTGTCGTTGCAATCATTGCAGTAGTTGGATTACCTGTCGCATCAATACCGCCTTGATTTCCGTCATATAATTCAGCAATGTCTGTATAATTCCATTTTAAGAGGTCTGTTCTAATTTGTCTTAGGTGCTCATAATCTGATTGTCCGTCATCACCATTTCCTGCCCCCTGACTGCTGGCAATTCCAATTCCTCTTTTAAACCATGCAGTTTGTTGATGTGGTAAAGTTTCATAAGATATTGTTCTATTTACCATAGTTTCGACTTGCTCCGTATTTTCTGCAGAAAATCTTCCAACTATTATATCTGGATAGTTATCATTCCCTTCTAACAAAGAATATGAAGGATCAGATCCGCCTCCCTGCGAAAAAAATGTAGAAATTTGGCTGTAATCGCCGACTAATAAAACAAATGTCAACTGGCTATCTGCATTGTATCTATTTTGTATAAATTGTTTAATAGCCGCAGGATTATTTCCAACACTACTTAAAGCAACCATTTCTGTATTAAGCCCGATATTATTTTTATGTGTAACGAATGGACGCATTTTATCAAGAAAATTATCATGGCAGATTATTAACATTTTTTCATTTCCATAACCTTGTCTGTTATTTCCATTGGTAAAATTTATAAAATGATTTTTATAAATTTTATCAAAAAATTTATTACTGACTTCTGGTTTTGATAATGAATTTTTTGTATTTAAACCGTTAAAAGAAATATTAATAGTTAATGAAGTATAAACTCTTAAAATGTGTTGAACAGGATTATATGCAAATGGATAAACATTAAGTACCATTCCTCTTTTACCGTGTAACAAATATGGCTCTCCAAAATCATAACAAACTTGTGGAAAAAATTTATTCTCGTTATAGACTGTACTAAATTCATATGGAATGTTTTCTGGATTTACAGGTTTTATCAGTATCCCTTTTGAGGGAATAACTTGCATACTGTAATCTTTGTATTCAGCACTAACAACAGAAGCACTTACGCCCGAAAAATTGGGGATAACAATGCTTTTTGTAATTTTAGGCAAATCGGGAAATCCTTTTTGTAATATTGGAGTTCCCTGTTTATTCGTTATTGAATAATAAGTTACACCATTAACAACTATTGGTTTTTTATTATAATTTCCAATTGTAATATTAACTGTTAAAGCCTGCGTAGAACTTGAAACAACATTCATTTTATTAAGGTTTTGATTTATTGTTTCAGTAATCTGTTGTGCATTTACTATAACAAAACCAAAAATTGAAAAAATAACAGTTACAAATTTTTTAAATAAATATTTCATAATACTTACAAATTAAAAAATTTAGAAAAATTTTTGTCTCTGTTGTTATCCTGCGCGTCAAACGTAACATTAATCACATAAGATTTTCGAGAAATATCTGTAAAAAAATAATCAAATGTGTAATAACATTCACATCTGCAATACTGTTCCGGCGAAGTTGTTTCCGTTATCAATAGCGAAATTTTATTTTCGTCAACAGTTTGCGTAGTATTAAAAGTAGAGCAACAAATATAATTTATACCAACTGTTACTTTTAAAGTATCGTTTTGACATTCAAAAATGACCGTATCTTTTTTGACATCTATTGCACTTCTTTGACCCATATAAGATTCAGACTGATTATTACAACCGCCATATTTTATTGATATAAATCGGGCGGTTTTCTCATCTCCGGTGGTCGGTTTTATTTCTCTTTTACACCCGTTCAAACTCGCAATTGTAAAAAATAACATTACAAATAATACGAGAATAATGTTTTTTAAAACAGTATTTTTCATGATATTTTTGATTTAAAAAGTAAATAATTTTTTTTGTCTTTATAATATAATCTCAATTCATCATTCTGTAGAGAAAAAGACAGTACAAGATTCATTGTTTCGACAAATATTTCTTCATCAAAATATGGAATAACTTCAGTTGTAGTGCCACAGACTATTTGCATATAAGTCGTTTGATAATCAATTTTATAATATCCATGCATTAAATTGCTGCTTGCCAGACCGCTAAACGTAGTATCCGTATCAAATGTAATCGTATAACAACGCTGACAATCTTCCGGCTCGGCTTTTCGCAACTTGCCGGGTTCAACATCCATAAATCCAATTAATTTCCAACTTGTACCTTTTAAAACTGGATTACCATCTTTTTTCTCATCTTCGCAGGCAATCATCGTTCTTGCCAGCAGCAAAATAATGGCTGCATACTTTAAGATTTTCAAATTCATCTTGTATACTTAGAAGTTAAGACTTGTTTAATTTCTACCTTTTATTGCCCAAAAAAACATTTATTCGCTGTCGCTGTATGCAAATTCTCCGTGCTGCGATATATCCAGTCCCGTATCTTCTTCGTTTTTGTTTACTCTCAGTCCCACAGTTTTATCCACAAACTTGAAGAGCAGGTATGTCATTACCGCGCTGAAAACCGCTGCTGCAAGGTTTGTAACAAGCTGTACCCAAAGCTGATGCCAGTTTCCGTACAAGGCTCCGTATGCGCCGTCGGTTCCGGTAATAAACTGCGTTGCAAACACACCTGTCAAAACAGCTCCAATAAAGCCGCCAATTCCGTGAACGCCAAAAGCGTCGAGAGAATCGTCATACCTGAATTTCGGTTTTATGTATGCCACAAACACGTAACATACGCAAGCCGCAATCAAGCCTATAAACAGCGCTCCCTGAGCATCGACCGAGCCGGCTGCTGGGGTTATTGCCACAAGTCCAGCCACTGCTCCGGTGCATATACCCACGACGGTAGGTTTTTTATAGATAAACCATTCGAGCGCCATCCATGTCAGCGCGGCGGTGGCGGTTGCAAGATGCGTTACGAGAAATGCGTTTGCAGCCAGACCGTCGGCAGCCAGACCGCTTCCGGCGTTAAAACCGAACCATCCGAGCCACAGCAGAGCCGTGCCGATTACAACAAACGGTATGCTGTGAGGAATAATGGGATTCCCGTTGGCATAATCTCTGCGGCGGCGAAGCATGATTGCCATAACAAGCGCCGAGATACCTGCATTGACATGGACAACTGTTCCGCCGGCAAAGTCAATGGCGCCGTATTCTGCCATCCAGCCGCCGCCCCATACCCAGTGCGCCGTAATATTGTAAACGAGTGTTGCCCACAGAATGGAAAACAGCAGAAATCCCGAAAATTTTATGCGCTCGGCAAACGCGCCTATAATCAACGCAGGCGTAATTACCGCAAACATGCACTGGAACATTACGAAAACCATTTCCGGAATATTTTTGTCGTAAAGCGTATCGGGCGAAATTCCGTGCAGAAAAATTTTGTCAAATCCGCCTATTATGCTACCGATAAAATCTCCGGAAAAACCTTTTCCGAAAACCCAGCTGTAGCCAATCACAATCCATTCGAGACTGATAACGGCTGTAATAATAATGCACTGCATCATTATACTCAGCACGTTTTTACGTCTGACCAGACCTCCGTAAAAAAACGCAAGTCCGGGAATGGTCATCATCATAACAAGAATGGAAGCAACAATTATCCATGCCGTGTTTCCGCTGTCATACGCGGGAGAAGCATTTTCTGCCGAAAGAGCCGTAACGCTCATAAGTCCCAGCGCCGTCATTACCGATTTCATTATTTTTGTTTTCACAGTATGTATCATTTTAATTACTCCTTATTATATAATGATTCATCGCCACTTTCGCCTGTGCGTATGCGAACAGCCTGGTCGATGTCTGAAATAAATATTCTGCCATCGCCGCTTTCGCCAGTATAAGCCGTTTTGCATATTGCCTCGACCGACTTTTCGACATTAATATCTCTGACCACAAACGAGACATAGATTCTGTCTATTGCATTAACGTCATACGCAATACCTCTGAATATCAGCCCCTGTTTTGCGTCGCCCTGTCCTTTGACTTCCCACCACGACAGAAAGTCAATGTCTGCTTCGTGCAGCGCCTTGCGGACGTCCACGAATTTCGATTTTCTAATAATAGCTTCAATTTTTTTCATCTTCGTATATAATTTTACAATAAATTCAATCCGGTTCTGTCATCAGAAATCCGGCGCAAAGATAAACACTTTTTTTGATATACCCCCAATTTTTTTCAATTTTTTTCAAAAAATTTTATTTTTCTTAGAGATACCCCCTATTTTAAGGCATATATATTGACGAAAAATCACTTTTAAAAACAGTTTTAAATAATTTCAGACGACAAATTCATGAAAAAATACCGGAAAAACGGACATTTTTTAGAAAAAGACTATAAGACTTGTCCAAAGGCAAGTTAGTTCGCGATTTTGGACTTGGTCTTTATGTAATTAAGGACTCGTCTAATAATAGAGTTAATGTAAAATTAAATATGCTATTGGAAAGCATATATCTGGCTGAAAGCCAGAATTTTCATAACCGACGGTCGTTGACCGGCGGAAGAAACAGTGAGACGATAACGCTGCCTGTAAAGGCAGAACCCTGTGGAGCAGAAAATATTCAAGTTCTGGCTTTCAGCCAGTTTTTTGGGATTATGTTTGT
>JAIROW010000120.1 GCA_031257315.1 Prevotellaceae bacterium | reverse complement strand
TCATTTTTATACGGTATAACGATGCCGCCGCTGATGCCCGGAACTCGCTACGCATGGGCAGTTCGCGCCATTGCCTACGACGGTTCGGACGAGCTGCGAATATTTGAAAATAACGGACTTAGCGAAATTCGCGAGTTCAAAATTGAGGACTGGTGTCCGCAACCTGTTGATATAAAGGCAAGAGCCGAAAAAAACGTGATATTTCTTGAATGGACATCTCACCCGCAAATACTTGAATATGTGGTAAGTTACCGGCATCGCGACGTTCCCGATGCAATGTGGTACGACGAGCGTACTCGCGGCTCAAACGTCATGCTTCGCGGTCTTAGAGCTGGAACATGGGCAGAGTATAAAATTGGCACTGTCTGTCGCGCCGGTTCTCAGCCTGTTTATGGCAAGACGTATGAAATTGAAATGAAGCCGGAATTTACGCCAAATCCAAACTGCGGACTTGATAACTGTAACGGTTTAAAACAGTCGGAAATACCAAATCGTGAAAGACTTATGACGCTTAAACCGGGAGACAGATTTATAGCTGGCGGATATTATGCGTATGTAACTGAAATTCACTCGAATAAAGACGGAGTTTACAATGGCGTTGTCAAATTTGAATATCCGCAATACGTGTTCAACGGCATAAGAGTAAACGGCAACATGGTAAACGTTGTCGTAAACACTGATTACCGTAAAATTGAAGGTAAAATTGTTATGTTTACGTTTGAGGATAAACAAAATGCGATGAAGAAAAAGCAGCAGGAAGACTCTATTAAAAAATCAAAATCGGTAGATGTTTTGTTGGACTTTGTTATACCAAACAATCCTGATTATCATTATGATAAAGAGACTGAAACATTAATTATAATGGACGCGGAAGGAAATCCGCACACGGTTGAACTGCCGAAAAATGAAGACGGAACGCCGAAATTGCCGGCAAAAATTGCGGATAAAGATGGAAACATTTACAGCGTCGAGCAGAAGAATAACGAAAAACCTGAAACTGTTACGGTAACAAAAGTAACTTCAAGTTCTCAGGAAGAACCGGTTGAAGAATACATGAAAAATTTTTATTTTCTGTATTATGTATCTGAGTATGACAAATTGCAGAATGCTAATAAATCTAAATATTATTACGCCACATTGAATGACAATGTTGATGAAATCATTGTTGATAAGCTGAAAAGTTATTTTTCACAAGTTCTTCATGAAACGGTTGATATTCTTGAAAAAAGTAATCTTACAGTTGAAAATGACAAACCTTACAATGTTTATATTCCTGATATGCCACTTATACATCTAAGAAAAAAAGCAGACGGTTACATTTTCAGTAATACATATTCTGTTGACGGGAAAAATAAAAACTATACGCTTGAAAGCAAACCCAGTATCTCTCCAGAGGCTTTACAAGCCATTAAATCAGGTGGCAGTGGAATACCTTCATACATGCTGGAACAGGATTTAATATATACGCAATATGCTGGCAAAGAAGGCGAAGAACTGAAAAAATTATTTGACGTAACAATTAAACGGTACGACGATTCGCCCTACATTCTTCGGATTGGCGATAAACTGCTGAGTAACAATGCTTCTATTGAACTCGAAGGAAAGGCAACCTATAAGCTGGAAGTTTTGAACAGTGCGGATAAATCTCCCGCAACTGCTAAAAAAATTACTGTTGGAGATAATGACTTGGACGGAAAAACAGAATACACGCTGGATTTTAGTTTAATAAATGGAGGACAGAAAAAGCTTACAGTTTCGATTACTGACAATGGCGACAAAAAAATAACCATAACAGTAACGGTTTATATTAAAGAGGCTTATTCATCTGGATTTAAGTGTACCGGTTGCAGCGCCGACCCCGAAAAAACGAGGTTAAACAAAGCGCAGCAGATAATTCAGGAAGGAACAGGAAACAGGGCTGAAGGCGCTGCAATATTCAATTCTCTGAAAAATAAGGAAATAACAATTAATCTGGTAAGCGGTTCTTCAGACGACAAAGACGGAGACGCCAAATGGAATTTCACCAATTACAGAAATGGATTGAAAGTGAACTTTGACATGATACAGTTAAATTCAAACTGTATCACAGACGAAAGTATTGTATTGATGGAATTAATACCGTTTAATATAAAGAGTACGATAATGAAATTGATTCAACAAAGGAATTTCACAGATATTCGTGTACAAAAATTGAAAATATTTAATCCTAAATTATTTGCAGAAATAGACGCTCTATCCGAAAATCTCGATATAAGAGATAAATACATGGATACAATAAAAACATATTTTACAAATCACATTTTTGATTATCCATTAACAGATAATGAAATAACTGAAGGTTTTTCCATATCCAATATCGGTTCTGTTAATTTATACGTTGACAATCTGAACGATGAGAAGCGAAACTTCAACTATCCACATAGAAGGAATGTATTAGACCCTGTACCGGACGAGACAATGAAAAACGAATACCGGCAACAGAATTATACCCGTACACTGGTACATGAACTGTATCATCTGCACTACCAGATGACGCATCCGGTTTCCAATATTAAATGGATGGTACTGCGCTATGAAATAGACAGATTGCCGGAACCGCAGAAATCCGCATTAATCAGGCAGTTATGCGACCAGCACTCGTCCGGCAGCAGGGTCTCGTCTAATTGCGGAGCTTGTAGCAAAGGGGCTGCACATGAACTGCATAATCCCGAAGGTAAAGGTTGTTGCTGTATTGAATTTAATTATTAAAATTATAAATGTTATTATATTATGAAAAAGTACATATTATTATTTATATTACTTCCAATTTTTGCAGTTGCTCAAAAATTAGAACCAGTCGATAGCCTTACGGCTGATATGATTTTAAAAAAACATTTTAAAGTTCTGTTTTTTACACAAACAGAAGATGTAAGAAGATATTATTGTGGGGATATGGGTTTGACCTACCCTGGAGATAGAGAAATCCGAAATGTTATTCCGGGCATGGGTAAATGGTATTTACGTCCCGACTATTTAATACAGCGGATACATTTTGATACTCCCTATTTGGGTTTTTCCAATATTTATAAACTTGAAATACCGGACAGTACGACAAGAAACGACAGTATCGCAGGTTACAACATTTATAGAGTTTATTCCCGATATAAAGAAGAGGGAGAAGTAAAAGGAAATACGGTCTATATGGTAACAAAAAGAAGAGTAGACTCATGGTATTTATATTATCGAAAAAATATAACTGCCTGTTTGTGGTTGGGGCAAAATACAAAAGATTCAAGTAATTTGGAGTATTTAAATGATTCCTTCAATAGCGGAATATTTATAAAAAGAAGTATTAGATATGGCAATAAAAAATACGAATGTGAGCCAGAACGTTCACAAGAGAAATATCCGCTGTTAGCGCCACATGGAGATAAGGAAATTAAAAATTTCTTGCACAGCGAATTAATGAAAAATATTTATGCTTACCGTATAATAAAATCGGGGTTAATAGACAGTGTACGCAGCAAAAATTCAGGTATGTACATAAGAGAAGACATAAACCTGTATTCATTTGTTGACAGACTGCTACCCGATATGGATTGTGAACTTGCGATGAAAGCCGAAAAATATAAAAATATGTCCGGTGTCGAAATATGGCGGTTCTTTTATCCGGGCGCCGATTATATTATTCGCCCCAACGGAGAGGTTATCAAAGACACAACATGGAGTCAATATATTCAGTTAAAGCCTCAGTATTATGTGGTTGCATACGATACTGTACGGGAGTTGGTACATTTTTTAAGTGGAGACGATTTTTTTAAGACAAAAGACTATTATAAAGATGTTAATGACCATGCTTACCGGTTAGACGAAAAGAACAGAACAAACAACGACAGTTTACAGACAGCATACTGTCGAGAATCTTATATAGAAGAAAAACTGCTGGCTTATCGCAGATTTTACGAACTTGCAAGAGATGAAGACAAACTTAAATATGACAGAGAAGATGAGGAGTACTGGTATTATATAATGACAAACTGCCCTGTATTTATTGAGCTGGTAGAAAATATTTTCAATCGAAGCGACAAGCCTTTTAATAGGCATATATTTAAAGATGAAATCTGCGATTACCGTATTCGCATGAGTAAAAAAGATTACAACATTGTAGAAATCTACCGGAAAGAAAATTGCAAAATCAGAGAACTAAACGAAAAAAATTTTGCAGAACCCGGCAGTAAAAACTATATCTGGAAAAATGATGATGAATTGTAATGATATTAACATTGAGTATATTATTGATATATGAAATATAATTAAAAAATCAGAATTATGAAAATATTAAGCCAATATTTAACAGTCTTAATTTTATTGTCAGTTGTATTAAATAGTTTGCAAGCAGCAGAAAATGAAGTCCAAAACCAGTTATTGGAAAATACGGTCGTCGGAACATTTAAACAGCTGGAAGATACTAAAAATTATGTAGAAACGCTCACCGTATATGATATTGAAAACTTGCCAATAGGCACGTCGCGCACACTGGGCAACGTTCGCTACGAGATTGCTGTAAGCGGAGCGGTGCAGGAAGAATGTGGTTTGGAAATTACCGTGGTTGCACGGATAACTACGCCACATAAGGAACTGTTTTTCGGCGCTCAGGGAGTCAAACTTTTGTATGACGGAGGATTTATCGGAGAGCCAAAACTCGTACTCTTGAAAGACGAGAGCATACCTTTTGGTTCAAATAACAAACTTATTCTTCATGGCGGGTTCGACAAAACTACCGGCGCTGGAATTGAAAAGACATATCTGACAATGGACTGCAACGGCTTCAAAGAGCTGTCCATCGACGCAGACTTTGTATTTTCGGAGAGCCTGATACGCAAAGTCGATGCAGCGGGCAATCCAGACGGACAGGTTTCATGTCATGTACAGACGATTGTTGGCGACTGGAGCGACATACTTGTTTCCGTTGACGTTCCACGATTTGCGGCGGTGGGGCTGGATGGATTTATTTTTGAGGTCAAAAATGCGGTTTTCGATTTCAGCGATAAAAGGAACGACCCCGAAATGCGCTTTCCCGACGACTACGCATCAACGTATCTTATTCCGGGACTGCCTCAACTGTGGAAAGGCGTGTCGATTGGCAAATTTGAAATCAGTTTGCCCAAACAGTTTGCGTATAAAAATTCTGATAAACGCATATCTTTTTCAGCACGCAACATGCTGATAGACAACAACGGAGTGAGCGGACTGTTTACTGCAAAAAACATACTTCCAGCAGACGAGGGCAGCGCGGGAGGCTGGCGCTTTTCAGTCGAAGATTTTTCGCTCGAAATGGTCGCGGGACACATAACCGGAGCGGGTTTCAGCGGAATAATCGGGTTGCCGGTATCGGAACTGTCGGAGCTGCCGTACTCGGCTTTCATCTCGCCCAACAACGAATACATGCTGACAGTCAGCCCCGCAAAGGATATTCCATTCGACATTCTGACCGCCAGAGCCGAAATATTTAAGAGTTCACAGATTACGCTCAGAGTTAAAGACGGCAAATTTCTTCCCGAAGCGCGTCTTGACGGAAAACTTGATATAATGGCAAAATTAAACTCTCAGTCCACATCGACAGTCGCCAATATCAGCGACATACGTTTTACGGGAATGAGGCTGCAAACCGTCGAGCCGTACTTTTCGATTGACAGACTCGGCTGCGAAGGCGAAGTGTCATTAAAGGGTTTTCCTCTATCAATCAGTAAAATACAGATGACTTCGGCTGGCGGCGAGGCAAAGCTCGGCTTCGATGCAAAACTATCTCTTGCAGGCGACAAAACTCCAATAACGGCAGGTACGCGACTTGAAATTGTCTGTACCACCGGTTCAAGCAACTGGAAGTTCAAAAAACTCGACATATCGAAAATAGCAATCGACGCATCAATCGCAGAGGCATTCTCGCTGAAAGGTGAACTTGCGCTGCTGAATGGCGACCCCGTTTACGGCGACGGTTTTGCAGGCGCAATAGACCTTAAAATAACAAAAGGAATTGACGCCGGCATAAAAGTCAATGCAATATTCGGCAAAAAAGATTTTCGATACTGGCATGTTGACGGATTAGCTGAGTTTTCCTCAGGAATACCGGTTTTTCCACCGGCAGTAAAGCTGACAGGTTTCGGCGGCGGAGCGAGCTATAAAATGAAACATGGCGGAGACGGCAGTTCGCCAACAGGCATAAAATACGTACCCGACGCTAACAGCGGACTGTCGCTGAAAGCCGCCGTTCTGCTGACTATCGCAAAAAAAGGGCTGGTTGACGGAGAGGCGTCTTTCGAGATAACTTTCAATCAAAATGGCGGATTAAGCTATATCGGTTTTCATGGGCAGGCAAAGTTCATGGGAACGATTCCCGGAGCTGACAGTTCAAAAGATTTTGTTGCATCAAAGTTCAGAGAGACAGGAAAAAGCGAGGATGGCAAGTATCCGGCGACAGAAAAATTAGGAGAATCGGGTTTTGCAGCCGCAATGGATATAGACTACGATTTTAAAAACCGTTCGCTTCACGCCACGTTTGACCTGTACGTCAACGCTGCAAACGGTATGCTGAAAGGCGTATCGTCGGGCAACCGCGCCGGCTGGGCTGTGTTTCACAGCGAACCGGGAAAATGGTATATTTATATGGGAACGCCGAAGGAGCGTATCGGTATAAAAATCAGCCTTGCCGACGCATTTTCGGTCGAAACGGGGTCGTATTTTATGATTGGAAATACGCTGCCGGACGAGTCGCCGGAAGTGCCGCAAAAAGTGCTTGACATACTGAAACTTAAAGCGTCGGACGTAAGTTTCTTCAACGGAACGACCAGCGCCATGTCTAACGGCGGCGGCGTAGCTTTCGGCTCCAGCCTCACCGTCTCGACAGGCGACATAACTTTCCTTATAGTTTATGCAAGTTTCAACGCAGGGCTGGGTTTTGACATAATGCTTAAAGATTATGGATCAGCGCAGTGCAAGGGTCGCAACGGAAATATAGGCATCGACGGCTGGTATGCCACCGGTCAGGCATACGCATATTTGCAGGGCGAAGTAGGCGTAAAAATAAACCTTCTGTTTATAAAGAAAAAAATACCGATAATAAAAGGCGCGGCGGCGGCTCTTTTGCAGGCAGGACTGCCAAATCCGGCGTGGTTTACCGGCTATCTTGGCGTCGAGTTCAATCTTCTTGGGGGACTGGTCAGGGGGAATGTGCGGCTGAAACTGTCGATAGGCGAAAAGTGCGAAATCGTTCAGCCTGGCGGCAGTCCGTTAGAGGCAATGATGATAGGCGACATAACTCCGTCCGACCGCTCGAATGATGTTGACGTTTTTGCAGCGCCACAGGTTGCATTCAACATGCCCGTCGGCAAAGAATTTGAGATGGAAGAAGACGGAGGCACAAAACGTTATCGGCTGACGCTTGAAGAATTTTCAGTTTCTGATAACGGTAAAGTTCTGACAGGCAAGCATGTATGGAATGAAAATAAAGATGCTGTATCGTTTTATTCGCACGAAATTCTACCTTCGCAAAAACCGCTGAAAACAAAGGTTCGCATAAGGTTTGAAGAGCTGACAAACGGTAAATGGATGACAGTCAGCACGGGAGGTCAGATTGCCGAAGAGAAGAAGGAGACGGAGTTCACAACGGGAACGGCGCCAGACGTAATTCCGCTGCACAATATCGAATACTGCTATCCTGTTATAAATCAGCGATATTTTTATCCGAAGGAGAGCGCGAAGGCATACGTTCAGTTAAAACGCGGTCAGAGCTATCTTTTCACAACAGACATGAGCCATAAAATACGTATAATTCGCGAGAGCGCCGGCGTTCAGGAACAGGATTTTAAAAACTACAATTCTGAGCTTAACCGCATCGAATATTCGATGCCGTCGATAGCTTTGAACGGGAAATATGAATTTGATCTTGCAAGCTATCCCAAAGAGAGCAAAGACACAGGGGCTGATACTCAGCGTCGTACAAGTGTCGGAGACGGCGGCGCAGACGGCGACGTTACCGTGCGGGACGCAAAAGCAGGCGAGGCAATACAGAATGAAGCGGGAAAAAGTCTGCTGAAATATAAATTTTCGACCAGCGCCTACAACACATTTGCCGAAAAAACCGGCGCAATAGAAAAGGGAGAAGCCTTTGCCGTAAAACTTGCCTCTGACGCGATAAATCTTCAATATGAAATAAAAAAAGGCGAGCCTTTCGACGTAACTGAACTTCTTGGCACAGAGTTCAGCGGAGGCATACCGCTGTTAAGCGCGACAGCGACTTTGGACGATTATTATTTCACAGACATAATAAATCCGCTGATATACAGCGATTATCCCCCTGCCGGCATAAAACTTCAAAGAGAGGCAGCGCCATACGGGATACCTCCTGCGAAAGCCCTGCCGTTCAACATTGACTACATTACGCAGATAGAAAACGGCAATTACAGCGGTGCGGCGCAGAAATATTTCCCGTACATCTATAATCTTACCCCCGTTTACAGAGAAGACTATCATGATTTGCGAAACCGTATAATAAACAGATGGCAAACCGATCCTCCCAAAGGACTGGAACGGTTTTATACAGGCAGTTTTCCGTTCATTGTTTACGGATATTACAATATAACTCTGCAATACATTTTGCCCGGTGCAAAACAGGGCGCAAAACAGACATTCAAAT
>JAIROW010000077.1 GCA_031257315.1 Prevotellaceae bacterium | reverse complement strand
CTGGTGTAGAACTGTTCGGCTATTTTCAGCGTGGCGCACCATTCGTTTGCTCCATTGTTATAGTTGGGCAGTTCGCACAGCGGCATACATTTAACCTGTAAGGAATAGGCGTTGTGGGTATCGGGCCACACTATTTCGGGGTTGAATTTTTCCGTAATGGCGTACCTTAACGCATATTTCAGTTTGGTGGTATCCGACATGCCTGCCATTTCCGAAGTATATCTGTACAGAGCATGTCCGGCGAGATGACAGGTATCGATGGCATTTTTGACAGCCGTTAACGCCCGTTCCCATTTAAGTGGATCCGGCGTATCGGGTATCAGCACAACTCCTCTGTTATCTTTGAAGCCGGCAAGCGTTGCATTTCCACCATTAAACAGGGGACTTGCCGCCCACACCAGCGCTCTTGCCTTGATTGCCAGCGCAACAGGTTTGGTAATCCTTCCAGCCTCTGTTACCCTCATGGCATTATTGTCCATCGGCAAATATGGCATAGCTTCGTCAATCAGCTGTACGATGTAGCTTACCACATCGTCTATTGGTTCGCGATATGTGCGTACCTCTTCGGGCGAAGCGCTCACGGGCAGGTTTTCCCGCATGACGGGAATTGGTCCGTAAAGCTGCATAAGAAAGAAGTGAAGATAAGCCTTAATAAATTTCACTTCGGCTATCCAGCGGTTTTTTTCGTACTCGTTGAGGTCGCGCGGGATATGTACATTTTCGAGGAAAATATTGCAGGAACGCATACCCTGAAACAGCTGTTTGCCTCCACGCGAACCGTCCCAGTAGTTCTGATACGGGTCGTTGGCGTTCTGATAGCCCTGAGCTACATAAATGCCATTTTCGTCCTGTATTTGATCAAAATCCCACCACATTTCGTCGCCGCCGAAACAGGCTGGGTAGTCCCATACGCTTACAGGATTTGGAAGGTAACTGTAACAGGTGTACAGATACCTCTGCGTAGTGGCGCGGTTACTGAAAGCGTTGTCGATAGTTGCCACGCCTTCTGGCACTACGTCAAGATAGCTGTCGCAGCCCGAACAAAACAGGGCAGCAATACCGCTCAATAGTATTTTAAAACAATTTTTCATCTTTTTAGTTTCTAAAATTCGACATTCAAACCAATGTTATATATTCTCTGAATAGGGTAAGCCAAACCGTTGCCAGCCATTTCGGGATCCCACATCTTGAATTTGGAAAAACGCAACAGGTTGCTTCCCGATACGTACAGACGGACGCGCTGCAATTTTAGCTTTGCTGTCAGTTCTTTTGGCAACGAATAGCCAAGTTCGGCAGTTTTAAGCCGCAGAAATGAACCGTCGCGCATGAACCATGTGCTTCGCTCCTTGTTGTTTTCCACAACAGTTTCCGACAGACGAGGCCAGAGTGCGAATATGTCGCGAGAATCTTCCGACCAGTGACTGTCCACATAATACTGCAACATGGCGCGGTTGGTAGTGAATCCTTCCACTGCGCCTCCTACAAATGGAGCTGTAGCGCTGGCGTCTATCCAGAAAGACGAACGCGCCGACCCCTGAAAGAAACACGAAAAGTCAAGATTTTTCCATCCGAGCGATACTCCGAAGCCGTAGTTGATTTCCGGCGTTGTGGGAAATCCGATTGGCACCTGGTCGTTTTCGTCAATTACCATATCGCCGTTGATGTCCTTGTACTTTATATCTCCAGCCATATAGTTGCCGAACTGCTTAGGTGAGTTACGCACCTCGTTATCGTCGAGGAACAGTCGTTCTGCAACGTAGCCCCATTCCTGAGACAGTTTGCGTCCCTCGTGCCTTCGCCACGGAGCGTCGGGATACGACGGTTCTTCATACACTCCGTACTGGCTGGCGGCGTAGGTAAAGTTACCTCGAAACACTGTCCAGAAATCGTTGCTGAATGACTTGTTATAGTCCACAGACATATCGATACCGCTGCCTTTGGCTTCGCCCACGTTGCTCTGGGGCGGGTCGCCCTGCAACCCCATCTGCGCGGGAACATGCGCCCGTTTCATAAGTATCTTGCTGCGACTTTCGTGAAACCAGTCAACTTGCAATTCCAGCGAATTCCACAGGTTCAGCTCCATTCCTATATTGGTCTTGCGGCTGATTTCCCATGTAATAAACGGGTCGGAATAGCGTTTGATGGATATACCGTTGCCCGTTCCGGTAAAATTTGTACCGAAAGTATAACCATAGTTACCATCGTTCATATTTACGTCGGCAAGATAGAAAAACCTGCTGCTCCCGATGTCGTCGTTTCCAACCAGTCCGTAGGTTGCTTTGAGTTTCAGTTTGGATACAGTTTTTTTGAACGGTTCCATGAATGTCTCGTTGGAAATAATGTAACCTGCCCCGATGGAGGGGAAAAAGCCATAACGTTCATTTCGCGCAAAGCGTTCGGAGCCGTTGTATCCAAAATTACCCTCGATGAAGTAGCGGCTGTCGTAACTGTATGTTACACGTCCCGCAAGTCCGAGATTACGGTATGGCAGCGCACCTTCCAGATTTGAAGCGTTGCCGTCCTTCGATTCGCGCAAGGTGTACACCAGTAGCCCCGACACGCTGTGCCTGTCTGCAAAAACTCGATTATACTGCACAGCGGCTTCCATATACATTGACAGTGAAATAGACTTTTCACCGGGAGTTGCCTGCAAATAATCTGTTCCTCCGGTAGGGTTCAGCGGCGTCAGCATATACCGGTCATACACGCTTCCCGATTTCGGCACCAGCGAAAAGAAATACGGTTTGTAGGAATTGAGCATGTCAAGCGATGAATAACGATCTACGTTGAAAAGCCCGCGCACGGACAAGCCTTCGGTAATAAATTTCAAATCCTGACGCGCTTCAAACTGTGCCGACATGTTCGACCGGTCGTTGCTTTTGTAGCCTTTCAGCATTTCGGCATAAGGGTTGAGATATTTACCGTCCCCGTAGTTCCCGAAGAGAATATATTTCATGTGGGCGTGCGATTCGTCAGGTTCGTAGTATGGACGGAAATATACGGGATTTGCGTTCAGCGCCTTGTTGTAAAGGTCTGTTCCGCCGTCAAGCGGTCCCGAATAATCGTCGAAAGCGCCGCTAAGCCTTACAATAACTTCGGTTGTCTTGGTAATGTCAACATTGACATTCGAGCGCAGTACATAGCGGTTGATGTCAATATTGTTGTTGAAATTCTGCCGTTTGTCCATTCTGATAATCCCGTTATCCTTTGAATATGCGGCAGAGACGTAGTATCGCGCCACCGTTCCGCCTCCGCTGACGCTCATGTTGTAGCGGTGGTTGAAGGTATGCGTGTCGAACAGCAAATCCTGCCAGATATTTGCGGGGTAATACACGGGATCGTCGCCGCGTTCAGTATGATAAATCTTGTCCATACTGTAATAATTTCTCGCCTGAGGATTTCGCGTGTGCGCCGCTTCATTGTGCAGGCGCATGTAGGTTACAGGGTCGGCGTACTTCATTGTTTCGACGGGCATGGAGAGAGAAGTCTCCGCGCGAAAATTAACGGTAACTTTTCCCTGCCGTCCTTCCTTGGTGGTAACAAGAATCACGCCGTTTGCACCCCGCGCCCCGTACAGCGCCGTGGCGTTGGCGTCCTTCATGATTGAGAAACTGGACATGTCGTCGGCAGTGAGTCGCGCCAAATCGTCGGCGCTCATCTCAACTCCGTCAATAAGTATCAGCGGATTTGCCTTTCCTGTGCCGAAAGTAGTAACGCCGCGTATAAAAAACTCCGCATTATCCTTCCCCGGCTCGCCCGTCCGCTGATAGGAAATAAGTCCGGCTATACGTCCAGCCAAAGCAGTGGTGAGGTTGCTGCTCGGAACCTTCAACTCTTTGGCGCTGACGGTTGAAACCGACGCAATCACGCTCTCCTTCTTCTGCTTGGCAAAAGCCACAACGGTTACTTCTTCCAAAGACTCGGAACTTTCAATCAAAACAACATTCATTACGTCGCCCGTAATTTCTTTTTCAGAGGTAACATAACTTACAAGACTGAACTCTAATTTTCCGCCCTTTGGTACGTCCACAATCACATAATCGCCCGACTCGCTGGAAGTTACTCCCTTGGTCGAACCTTTTAACACAACGGCAACGCCCGCCAGAAAATTCCCGTCTGAATCGAGAATTTTCCCCCTGACAGTCAGATTCTGCGCCACGACAGTCATTGCCGAAAAAACGCAGACAAACAAACATAACAAACACTTCAATAAAGGTTTATTTCTAAATATTTTTTCAAAACACATAATTCATTTTTATAAATTCAATTAAAAACATGTTATTTAATCAGTTAATAAAAAATATTTCATTAACGCAATCGTTCCGGCAGATATATTTTCCAGCCGGACGCAATTCCCTTTCGGGACTGTAAAACCGCATAGGCTTTACACATAGAATTGCAGGCTTGACCCGCAACGGTAAAAGGCGTTCCAAACAGCCTCAATTTGACAGTTTTTATTATTTATTTTATCATAGGCATAGATGTTTTAAGTGATCAAACAATGTATATTTTGCCGTAAAAGTTTTGCACAAAACTTTTACGGCAAAAATTATATATATTTTCTCGATATAATACCGAAAAAAATACGTAACTATTACGTAACTATCTGATTCTCTCTCTCTCTCTCTCTCTCTCTCTCTCTCTACAAAAATCGTGCCAAACTCGTCAAAAAACGGGATTGTTAATAACTTTTTTTTAGCAATATTTTTTAAGGTATGATACATATCTTACACGATTTTTATGGTTTGTTACTGTTCTTTTAATTTTTATTTTCTTACATTTTTTTCTTTTTCTGTTTTTTATTCAAAATTTCCAAAAACAAAGGTATGCAATTTTTTTGAATTAGCTCAAAAAATATTTTCGATGCAATTTATTTTATTTTTTCAATAAGGTTTAAACGGTTGAAAAACAAGATATTCAACGGTTAAAAAAAGTTAAAAATATCGGAAGCAATTCAATAAAATTGTCCCAAAAGTCCATTAATAGGGGTTGCTGTTAAACTCCATTATGTAAAATTTTGCAGGATTTTTCAGTAAAAATGAGCAATTTGTCATATTTTTTTACTAACTAAATGAGCATCAATAGCCCGATATTTGGATTAAAAATATAAGAAAATAAATCTGGCTCATTTTTCAAGTGCAAGGTTTTCGGTTACTTTTATCGTATTTCCTTGCACTTATTATAAAATAATAGCTATTAATATGCTGAATAATAACATATTACAACTTTGACAGCAAATCCTAATTACTGATTGGAACAGAAAAACTAACCCCAAATATATTTCCTTTTGTTACAACCTTTTTGGTTTCAGGATCTACAAAGACATAATATTCGTATGTTTTTAGCAGACAAGTGAATTTTATCAGATATACTTCGTAATTTACCTGAATATATTCTTCTGCAAGAGTTTTTATAATTTTATCCAATTCTGACTTGTTCGTCCCAATCGTTGATGAAGTCTCAATAATTATCTCTGACGGTTTTCCCGTTTCGGAAATCGTAGTATAACTCCAGCCCAGAGCATTGGGATAGATGTTTTTTTTCACAAAATCCTTCGCTTGCTTGCGGTTTTTTATAACGCAGATATATTTATATGACAGTAAATCTATATCTTTTGAATTTTTTACATAATGCGAAAAATTTCTGAAAAGATTTTTGAAATTAACTTCGCTTGAAGTTACAGGTTCTCCATATTCAAAAAGATTACTCTCTATCATCTGCACACCTGTCGAATCTTGTGTTTGCGAATGTAAATTACAGCATAAAAAGCACGACAGGCAAACAATACCAAAATTAATACATTTATTCATAAAAATTTTTTATTAATTAACATTTTATTCTCTTTAAACTTTTGTTCTATTAAAAAATCACTTAAATTGTTTTATTGAAGAACAATATAAATAGAACAACCAAGATATTGAACTTCAAAACCCTGTTATTCAAGCTGCTGAAACTGCCTGTCGGTTGCAAAACAGTGCATGACGCGATTGCAGGAAACAGAGAAAACCTCGCGTCGGTATGTTAAGGAGGCGCGGAGGTTTTCCGGTTGGTTCCTGAAAACTTCTCCCGCCCTGTCTGTTTGTTGTTAAAGTGTTTCACATCTGTCCGGTTTTCAGTCTCCGGCACGACCATTCGGCATTTACTGTTCGCTATTAATTTTTGTATTTTATTTTTTATCACATTAACAGTAGCGAAATGGATTTTCTCTTTTTTATTAAGTGTTTTTTGCGCCGATACTTTTGTTTCTCCGGTGCGTTCGACAGCATAAGATTCTGTCAGTCTGTATAAAAACATTTTATCAGCGCTGAATACAATAGCAATGCAAAAAAATACGATTTTTATAAAATTAAATATCTTTTTCATGTTTATGGTTCAATTAAAAATACCTCTCTCAGGTATGGAATATTGTATAAATTTTTACGTAGATACCAATTGTAAAATATTTTACTGGTCATAACATAAATAACGGATAATAAGCTTTTCCTGAAAATCGTGCCAAACTCGTTAAAAAACGGGATTGTTAATAACTTTTTTTTAGCAATATTTTTAAATGTATGATACATATCTTACACGATTTTTATGGTTTGTTACTGTTCTTTTAATTTTTATAATCTTACATTTTTTTCTTTTTCTGTTTTTTATTCAAAATTTCCAAAAACAAAGGTATGCAATTTTTTTGAATTAACTCAAAAAATATTTTCGATACAATTTATTTTATTTTTTCAATAAGGTTTAAACGGTTGAAAAACAAGATATTCAACGGTTAAAAAAAGTTAAAAATATCGGAAGCAATTCAATAAAATTGTCCCAAAAGTCCATTAAATATACTGGATTTATTCGATACAACGCAAAATTCCTGCATCTTCTGTCTGTTTGATTTGCAGTTTTGAAAAATCTGTTGTAACTTTGTCGTGTTGCATATTTGGAATGTATTTGGAAATATTTTGCAAAGTTACTGAATTTAAATGATTCAGGCAAATAAATATGCTGTTTTTTTATGATTTTTTGCCTGATTTTTATCGAGATTGAGAAGGCGAAAATTAGTAAATATTTTATATTGATACAAAAATTAATTTTAATGATATGGAAACACGGACGCTTGCCTCGCTTAACCTGAATGGAATACGTTCCGCTACGGGAAAAGGTTTGATTGATTGGTTGAAAACAGAAAAACCGGATATTGCAGGATTTCAAGAAATTAAAGCAAATCCCGAACAAATTGACGTAAGCAGTTTTGAAGAACTGGGATACCATTGTTACTGGTTTCCTGCTTTCAAAAAAGGATACAGCGGCACGGCTCTGCTGACACGTATTTTGCCCGATTTTGTATCGAAAGGCATAGGCGTCGATCTGTTTGATGCGGAAGGCAGAGTGATACGCGCCGATTTTGGAGATATAACTCTTGTGGTAATATATTTTCCTTCCGGTTCGTCCGGCGAAGTCAGGCAGTCTGTCAAAATGGAATTTTTGGACGAAATAAGCAAATATTTAAACAGTCTGAAAAAAGACCGTCCAAAAATTATTATTACCGGCGATTTCAATATCTGTCATAAACCAATAGATATAAATAATCCGAACAAACATTTGACAGTGTCGGGATTTTTGCCGGAAGAGAGAGAATGGTTCGATAATTTTATTGCGTCTGGCTGGACAGATACATTCCGTGAATTTTGCAGCGACTCCGACAGATATTCATGGTGGAGTTTTCGCAGCGGAGCGAGAGCAAAAAATATAGGCTGGAGAATCGATTATTTTCTGGTTACTGATAACTTGAAACCACAGTTGAAAAATGCAGATATTCGCGACAAGATAATACTGTCAGACCACTGTCCCGTTATTCTTGAAATAGATTTTTAGTATTAAACTTAAAATCAATCGAGCGGTTAATTAACCTCGCTTGAAGTAGCGGTGGACGTAACTCCAAGCGAGGTTAATTGTCTATAATGTTTAAAATCTAAACCCAACCAACAAACGCAGATTGCTCGTAAATCCACCGTATTTTTCCTCATCGACGGTTGAAACGCTGCTGACAATTGCCCGATAATTGAAATCAGCAAACCAGCGCTGTGCAAAATTCCATGTCAGCCCAACGCTTGCAGCAACAGCAGGCGACGATTTGCTTTTTTTGTGCCGGTCTTTGGGTATTCCCTCTATTTGCACGCCCTGCACGCTTGAAGGCGAATATTCGTCTCTGGCTGAAATGGTGCGGGAACCTGCGCCGGCGCCGAAACGCCATCGGGTTTTACTGTTGTAAACGCCTGTAAGATAATGATATGACAACAATACGTTGGACAACGAAACGTCGCGCGTTATTATTCCGTCATAGTGGGTTGTTGTTGTTGTTGTTGCGCCGTTACGTTCGGTTATTGTATAGCTGAAATTTCCGATGTCCTTACTGTCGCCTTCGCCGCCGCTAAAGTCAAATGACAGAAGGTGTTTATCATTCAAATAATAACTGATGCCAATACTGCCGCCGCCAAAAGAATGATTTGACATAAAAAACAGTGATAATCCTGCATCAACGTAAAATTTTTTTACATTCACGACAGACGTTTCAGCTTTTCGGGCTGTACCTGCCGGCGGGGTTTGTAATTTTGTCTCCGCAGGTTTGGCTGGTTCATCGAAAACGTCTTCATCGCCGTTTTCGTACCTGATTTTGGAAACCTTGCTTTTCCATTCGGAATAAACAGGACCGTTTTCGTTGCTTAATTTCTTGAATCTCACTGACGTTTCAGTGATTTCCGTAACTTTTCCTTTGATTTCGTCGCCATTTTTCATAAAGATTACATCTTGTGCGGAGGCTGCAATCGCCATCGAAAACAGGAAGAATATTGCAATAAATTTTTTCATAAAATTTATACGTTTTATAAAAAAATTTTCCCTGCTTGTCTGATTTTTCAGAATTGTCCCGTTTTTTTGAATGGTCTCTGTTTCCGTTGCGCCGAAATTTTTTGCACATTCGTCTTTTAAATCAAAACTTTTCATAAACTGTTTTTTAACTTTGCCGGCTTTTTTTTCAGAATTTTCGGCTTTAACTCTCTGATTTATTAAAATTTTCATTTTCATTTGTAAAATAAATTTTTTGCAAAGATAAGCAGTAAAAATTACAAACTGTACCATACTAAGAATAATTATTTTAAAACAGGACTGTCGCTTTTTGTAAATTCAAGATTTAAAGCATATTACAACTACACTGTATCGCTGAGCGTCCGGCGTTTATTCTGCTCATGTCTGACACTGAACCCGACACAAAAACAGCATGTCGGCACGTTTTAAGTTGAAAGGAAACAGCATCATGAATTTACTCGCAGCTTAAAAATTTTTGTCATATTCCTGTATCTTGATGTCTCTAATTACAAAAAAATTGTACCTTTGCCGTCTGAAATATCGGCTATATAAAATATATAGTCTTGAAAACATGTATATTATGGAAACGGTTAAAGACAGATTTCTTCGATATGTCTCCTTCGACACGCAGTCTGTAGCGACGTGCGCATCGCAGCCAAGTTCGGAAAAACAGCTGGTTTTGATGAACTTGCTTGTCGATGAATTGAAAATGTACGGACTTTCCGACGCTGGCGTCGATGAGTTTGGATATGTGATGGCTACAATCCCCTCAAATATAGACAAAGAAACGCCGGTTGTCGGATTTCTTGCTCATGTTGATACTTCTCCTGATATGTCGGGAGCAAATATTAAACCCCAAACAGTAGAGAATTACAACGGTGAGAATATTGTTTTAAATCAAAGTGAAAATATTGTGCTTGACGTTGATGTTTTTCCTGAATTGAAGAATTACTGCGGACAGACGCTGATAACTACAGACGGAACAACTTTGCTCGGAGCCGACGATAAAGCGGGGGTTGCCGAAATAATGCATACAGTTCAATATTTATATTATCACCCTGAATTTAAGCATGGAGTTATAAAAATCGGTTTCACTGTCGATGAAGAAATCGGACGCGGAACAGATAAATTTGATGTAGAAAAATTCGGCGCCGACTATGCCTATACAGTTGATGGTGGAATGCTTGGAGAACTTGAATTTGAGAATTTTAACGCAGCATCGGCAAGCATATCCATTCGTGGTAAAAATATTCATCCGGGATATGCTAAAAATAAAATGCTTAACGCCATGCTTATAGCGATGGAGTTTAATGCTCTGCTACCGTCAGAAAAGCGTCCCGAATTTACCGAAGGCTACGAAGGTTTTTATCATCTTACGGCAATGAACGGAACTGTTGAAATGGCAGAATTACAATATATTATACGTGATCATGACAGAAAAAAAATGGAACAGATGAAAAAATATCTGCAAAACTGTATCAATTTTATTAATCTCCGCTACGGCGAAAATATTGCAGAACTTAATATAACAGACAGTTACAGCAATATGAAGGAACAGATTGAACCTCACTTTCATATTGTTGAAATAGCGCGTAAAGCAATGGAAAAAGAAAATATCATTCCACTGATAAAACCGATAAGAGGCGGAACCGACGGCGCTCGACTGTCTTACATGGGGCTTCCATGTCCCAATATTTTTACCGGCGGACATAATTTTCACGGAAAATATGAGTTTATACCTGTCGAATCAATGGAAAAAGCCTGTAAAGTAATTCTCAACATAATCGAACTGTTTTGCAGATGATAGAACCGGAAATTATTGAACCAAAGGAATATTTGCATAATATAGACAAAAACGCGCTTGGCTCGCTGCCAAATACCGTATTTAAAGGCGAAATTATTGTTGTTGACAATGCTGCACAAACAGAATCGGCAGTAGAGTATCTTTCGCAATTTAACATTCTTGGCTTCGATACCGAAACAAAACCGGTATTTATCAAGGGAATCAAGCGATTACCCGCGCTGTTGCAGCTTTCGACAGATAACAGAGCTTATCTTTTTCGCCTTAATGCGACAGGTATCCCCAGCATATTGTCGAAACTGCTGGAAAACAAAAACATAATAAAGGTCGGAGCCGCTGTTCACGACGATATAAAAGGTTTGATAAAACTGAAAAAAATGAAACCGGCAGGCTTTGTCGATTTACAGAATATAGTCGAAAATTACGGAATTATGGAAAAAAGCGTACAGAAAATTGCAGCCATAGTCTTAAATGTTCGTATTTCAAAATCACAGCAGCTAAGCAACTGGGCAAGTTCTAACCTTACTCTTTCGCAACAGATTTACGCCGCTACCGACGCATGGATTTGCAGAAAAATATACGTTAAATTACACGAAAATGTCTTGAACAGTATCAGTTAATTTTAGACACTGTCAAAAACGGGGTTTGACTGAGTCTGCCTGTGTCAGGACATTCATATCAACAGATTACAGCGCCCCAAATTTATTAGATATTATGTAGATTTTTTTGTATAAACTGGTTTAAAATCAGTGTCTTCATATCCGAATGTTTGTAAGCATGTATATTGTAGTGGCTGTACAAAAATGGCTGAAAGCCATCGGGCAATAGCGCAGAGCATCGCCATGCAAACCGTAATGCCTCACATCGCCCACGCCATGAAATGGCGCAGGCAACGTGGTTTGCGCCATTTCATGACTGCATTTTGCTGTTGTATTTATAGGTATTTATGTAAGTTGTATTTTAACTTACAGCGTAATTTTAAACACCCACGCATACTCGTTTTTTCGCTGTTCATAAAGCGAATCGGGTATGTCGATGACTAATTTCATGCGGTCGAACGCGGGCTTGTGCGACCATTTCAGTTCTGAGCCGTCGGCGCCGAGCATGACTACGCGACCGGTTTTGCCGAGATGCAAGGAATTGAGTTCGAGCCTGCCTTTTGGAAATTCAGTACAGATGGCGTAAACCGTCTTGCCGTCTTTGCTTTGCGTAAAGCGAACTTCGCCGGTCGATTGCGGTTTGCTGTCTGTTTGCGAAGCTGCGTCGGACGGGGCTATGCCGCCGAAAATTCCTTCGTTGAGCTTGACCGTCTCGCCTTCTATTTTCTGGACGGCGGCAAGCCACGGACGGGTGGAGTAGATTGCCTCGCCGTTTATCTTTAACCATTTGCCGATTTCGCGCAGACGGCGTTCCTGAACTTCGGGCAATGCGCCTTTGCCGTCAAGATTTACTATCAGCAGTAGGTTTCCGTTTTCGCTGACAGTGCGGATAAACATGTGTATAAAATCTTTACTGCTTAATACGTTTTCTTCTGTATCTTCGCGATTGTAGCCGAATGATTGGCTGATGCCGCGATTTTCTTCCCACGTGTGTTTAAATTCATATCCTTCGGGAAGCGCGTGATATTCGCTGCAAAAGAAATCGCCGATTTGAAAGCGCGTGCGTCCGTTGCGGTCGTTGAGAGCAACTTCCTTGCGTCCGGCGGCGTGGTTATAGAAGTGTGAAATAATTTCTGGCGAGCGATATTCGTCGGCAGACATTTCCCAATCGCCGTCGAACCAAAGAATGTCGGGGTCGTACATGTCGATAAATTCATTGGCTTGGGGGACAATATAGTCGGCAAAAAAATCCTTGACAGGATATTTGCCCGTGAGGTGTATCTTTTCCTTGCTGCTTTCCCATGGGTAATATCCTTTGTTTGCCCATTCTCTGATGAGCTTTTTGCCGTCTTTGTCGATGATGGGGTAATACCATTCGTCGAGCGAAAAATAGAAGCCGAACTTCAATCCGTTGCGATAGCAGGCTTCTACGAGCGGACGGACGAGGTCGCGCTTTGGTCCCATATCCATTGCGTCGCGTCTGGTATAGCTGCTCGCCCAGAGACAAAAGCCGTCGTGATGTTTACAGAATGGAATGACATATTTCATACCGGCTTCTTTGGCAAGTTCTATCAGCCATTCGGGACGATAGTTTTCGGCGGTGAAAAGCGGAATAAAATCGTCGGGCATAAAGTCTTTGCCATACGTTTTTTCATGATATGCTATTACGTTCTTGTCGCGTAGCATGTTCTTCATGTACCAGTCGGGGTACATGGCTCCTTTTTCTTTTTTAGGCGCCCAGCCTGCGACGGAGTACAGTCCCCAGTCGATAAACATGCCGAACTTGGCGTCGCGAAACCATTCGGGACATTTGTGGGTGCGAATAGAGGAGAGGTCTGGCGTGTAAGGTCCGTACAGTTGCTCCTGTTTTGGCGCGACTTGCATGATTTGCAGCGTCTGTTTTCCAGCGTTCTTTTGCTGAGCGTTAACGGGCGAAGTCAGCGCAAATGCCGCAATAACGGCGGCGATAAAAATTTTTTCAGTATTCATTTCTTAATTCTTTAATGTGATATTTAATTAGTTATTTATTTCTGTTTAGTTATTATCGGAATGAAATCAATATCGGGATATTTGTCGGCGGCAATTCCCGTTTCAATTTTATACCTTGTTTTAGGAATAAGACATGCGTCAAAATACGAAACGACAGAGCGTATGCGTTGCAGTGCAAGTTCTTTTTCCGTATCTAAATAATATAGTGAAATAACAGCATTGTATTCAGGATTATCTTTCAACACTTTAACAACGCAGTCAAGTTCGCCGCAGGCTTCTTCCGTCAGCGTCGATTCGCCCTGTTTAAATTTCAGATTCTGCATCGGTACTTTACTTGTTTCGCCCAGCGGAACAGGCTTTATTTCAAGTGTTCTGCTAATGCCTGCATCTACGTTCCAAATTGAATAGTAATATAAATAACCTTTCAGCATGACGCTTACCGAATACCGGTTTTCTTTTCTTGTCTGAAAATCGTATATTCCAGCGTCAGGATTCAGAATAAAAATTTTCTCGTCCTTTAAATCTAAATTTTTTACCGAAACGTCTGCATTTATGCCCTGATTTGTATTCAAATCGGTGATTTTTAATTTTCCTGAGCGCATTTCCGGTTTCATTATTATATTATAGTACATTTCATGAAATTCAATATTATCGCTCGGATTTATATTTATATTTTGCTTGATGTAATTTCTTTTGCCTGTTTCTATTTCAGTTTTTTCAAGCAGCGGAATTTCGACTCTGTATTTGCCTGTTTCTAAATGGAAAACTTTTGCGGTTTTATTTTTGTCAAAAGCCTTAACCTCAACGTCAATCGGTTTATTCGACAGCTCGTCTCGTATATTCAGATATAAAATCATTTTTTCAGCAATAACCATATCTTTGTTCAATATTTTTCCGGCAATATTGTCTGAAGTATTGACAGTTTCAAATTTTTGAGCGCCATATTTTTTTTTGCAGCTCAGACTGTAAATGCCGTCATTTGGGAGAATAACGGCATATTTTCCGGTAGCTGGATCTGTCGAAGTTTTTGCAAAAACAGAATATGTATATGAATTTCTGACAGTTATATCTGCGTCAACGGTTTTTCCGTCGGTGTCCTTCACCGTACCTTTAATTATGGTATATGGTTTCGAGACAATGCGCCGCGCCGTCTCATGTACGCCGATATTTAACGAATTGCCCGAATAACTGCCTGTAATCATGTAGATTATATTGCCAGAAATGCAGGCGCAGGCGTCGTTATATTCGTTTGCCGATTCCTCTGTTAAAACGGGCGGCAACCATGCTTTTCCGGTCATGGTTGATGAAAACAGATTATACTTTTTTTTCTTTTTGTCAACAGGTCTGTCAGACAAAAATATTATAGATTCGCCTGTGGGCGAGACGCATACAAAATTTTCACAACCCGTATTTACCGGCGGTGGAAGAATTTGCGGCAGCGACCACCCTGAGCTTTCCATACGGGACGAATAAATCGAAAAACAGTCATTTTCAGCATTATATCTTGCAAAATATATCGTTAAATTGTCTGCCGAAAGCGATGGCGAAATATCGTCGTACTCTGAACTTATCACCGATACCTGTTCAGGTTTCGTAAATTTTGACCCTTCAATTTTGGAACAATATATGTCAAAATTATTTGCATCGGGACGCATTGCACTGAAATACAGCGTTCGTCCATCGTATGTCAAAAACGGATTTCTCAGTTTGTATCCGACAATATACTGATTGAAAGAGTCTTCGGGAACGCCTTTTTCCCATTCGTCCATGCTGTTTTTTGTTGACTTGAACAGGCTGTAAACCCCGTTAAACTCAGCGGTATAGTACATTTCGACAGCATCGCGGCTCACTGTTGCTCCCGACAGCCCTGAATTTTGAGCAAATGCAACGGCTGAATGACTGAAAACGAGTATTGTTATCAAATAACGAACAACAAAGCAAAGATATTTATAATTCACGTATTCTGTTATCTTTACAATATTTTTAATCATCAATTAAAAAAATAAACTTTCCTGTTTTTGACAGTTTTTTAATTCTACAATCCCAAAACGTCTTTCATCGTATAAAATCCACGTTTGCCGACAATAAATTCGGCGGCAACTACCGCTCCAAGTGCAAATCCTTCTCTGTTTTTAGCCTCGTGAATTATTTTTATCGAATCAATATCGTTTTCATACGTAACAGAGTGTGTTCCGGGTACTTCGCCTGTCCGTACAGCATTTATATACAGAGAATCCTCCTCTGCTTTCAGTGACCATTTTTTCAGATTTAAACTGTCGATAATGCCTTCAGCCAGAGTAATTGCCGTTCCACTGGGCGCGTCTTTTTTATGAATATGATGAATTTCTTCGATTGAGGGAACATAATCCGTATAATTTTTCATCATTTCCGCAAGTTTTATACTGATGTAAAAGAAAATATTTACGCCCAGACTGAAATTTGACGAATATACAAATCCAAGTCTGTTTTTATTGCATAACCACTTGGCGTCGTCCAGCCTGTCGAGCCAGCCAGTTGTTCCGCAAACCACCGGAACGCCGAGATTTAGTGTCGCAGTAACATTGTTAAAAGCCGTTTCGCTGCCTGTAAATTCAATCGCCACGTCTGACGTTTTAAACATCTCTGAATAAATGTCTTCGGTATTGTCCTTGTCTATCTTGACACTAATTGTATGACCTCTCTGAACTGCAAAACGCTCAATCGTTCTGCCCATTTTTCCGTAACCTATCAACGCAATCTTCATTTTTTCTGTGTTTTTATTTATTTTATTAGCGGGCAAAGGTAATCATAAAATTGTTTATTCGTTTTTTTTAACAGTCCGTTTTTTTTACATTTAAGTTAACTGTCTAAAAAACAGATATTTGCAAACCTGAGATTTATAACAAAACACACTGCCGTTTGCAGTATAAAATAATTTGTTTACCTTTGCAGCCGAAATTTATAAATTATTTTTATAATAAAAACAGATAATTGATGTACGCAATTGTAGAAATAGCAGGACAACAATTCAAAGTTGAAAAGGAACAGAAACTTTATGTAAACCGTCTGGAGCAAGCCGAAGGCGACTCCCTGAGTTTCGACAAAGTTCTGCTGATTGATGATGACGGTAAGGTAAAAATAGGCGCACCTGTAGTTGAAGACGCCGCAGTAACTGCAAAAATATTGAAACATGTTAAAGGCGATAAAGTCATCATTTTCAAGAAAAAACGCAGAAAAGGATATAAAGTAAAAAGAGGACATCGAC
>JAIROW010000070.1 GCA_031257315.1 Prevotellaceae bacterium | reverse complement strand
ACGGGAGAGTAAAACGAAAGGGGCGTCGGCGACGTGAAAGTTGCGTCGAACCGGCACATTGCGCGATTTATTGCGCCGGTACATGCACAATTATTTTGACTGGTAATTGAATATGCAGGGGCGCGATTTATTGCGCCGTTGTCAGAACACGGCTTAAAAAGTCGAACCTTAATAACCTCAGGCGAGCGTAGCGTTGCCTGAGTACTTTGCCTGCTGACAGCGAGAGTTTTGCCCATTCGGGCAATTTCTGAGCTTTCGCACTGCCGCAGGCAACGCTACGCTCGCCTGCGGTTATGAAAATTGAGCCTATTCGGGCTAAAAGGCATGGCGTTCAAAACACCGGCTTGAAAAGCCGAACCTTCATAACCGCAGGCGAGCGTAGCGTTGCCTGCGGACTTTGCCTCAGCCAGAAACGGCTTGAAAAGCCGAACCCTCATAACCGCAGGCGAGCGCAGCGTTGCCAGCGGACGGGCTAAAAGGCATGGCGTTCAAAACACCGGCTTGAAAAGCCGAACCCTCATAACCGCAGGCGAGCGCAGCGTTGCCTGCGGACAGGCTAAAAGGCATGGCGTTCATAACACCGGCTTGAAAAGCCGAATCTTCATAACCGCAGGCGAGCGCAGCGTTGCCTGCGGACGGGCTAAAAGGCATGGCGTTCAAAATTTTGCTGTTCGATATAAAAAACGAAAGAGAAAAGGCGATGCCTTTTCTCTTTCTGAGACTGAAAGAACAAAACTACAATTACCTACTTGTTTTTTTTACGGGTTCTTTCAGTTCTTTTATTCTGATGTTACGAAATTCGAGTTCCGAGCCGTGTCCGAGGAATGCGATGTGTCCTGTTTTGTTCGACAGTCCCGGGTGCGACTGTTTGTCGGCTGTTGCGGTGAAGTTTTTGCTGGCTTCGGCAATGTCTCCGTCGAGAATTACTGTTCCGTTGAGCGTTATTTTAATTTTGTTTCCGTTTGCAATAACTTCCTGCACGTTCCATTCGCCGGTTGGTTTCAGGTATCCGCGTTTTGCGGGGATTACTCCGTAAACCGAGCCGTGATACTGATATGCGGCGAGGTCTTTATAAACTTCGGCTTCGCTGTCGAGTATCTGGAGTTCCATTCCGACGTATGCTGCGTCGCCTTCAAGCGGGGTTCGTATGCCCAGCCCGTTGTTTGCAGCCGGCGTCAGCTTGAACTCGAAGCGCATTATGAAGTTTGCATATTCTTTTTCGGTGTAAAGGTTTCCGTGTCCGTGGTTTGTGGGGATACATTTTATAACGCCACCGTCTGGAACGTAGTCTGTCAGGTTGCCAGTCCAGCCGTTCATGTCCACGCCGTTAAACATTGGCACGAAACCTTCTGCTTTTTCGCTGTCGGATACTTTGTAAGGTTCGGGTCTTGGGATTTCGCGAATGTATATGTCGCGGTACTGAACAACCGAGCCGTGCGCCTGCAATTCAATCTGTTCGACTGGGAATATGGGTAGCGCTCTGTTCCAGTAGTTTTCGAGCGTTACGTTGTCGGTAACAAGTTCGCCGTTGAGATATACGGTAACTTTTTCGCCGAGCATTTTTATGTAGAACGAGTTCCATTCGCCCAGACCGTTGTCGGCAACTTTCAGTGGTTTGCTTGGGTTTTTGCTGTTGTTGTACAGCCCTCCTGAGCCAACCTGTGCGCCGACGTTGCGCCGCGCGGTGTCCCATATCTGTACCTGCGGCGTTCCGCGCAGGTATATTCCGGCGTCGGCTTCGGGACCTGCGGGGTCGAGATTCCAGTCAACGTAAAGTTCAAAGTCGCCGTACTGTTTTTCGGTGGCAAGGCTGTGTCCATGTCCGAGAAAAGTGAGCGCTCCGTCTTTAACTACCCAGTTTTTGCGCATGTCTTCGTCGGCAGCCGCCTGTGCTTTTGTCAGTTCGGCGGGTTTTAGCTGAGCGCGTTTAAGGGGGTTGTCGTTTGGACCGAAGAGCAGCCCTTTCCAGCCGGTCAGGTCTTTTCCGTTAAACAGCGATACGAAGCCGCCGTTATCGGGCAGCGATGCGATGTGTTTCAGTATTTCTTCTTTCTGGTATGCAGCTTCGGGGTCTCTGTTGACGGCGATTGCGCGGTTAAGCAGAGTTGTAACGGCGTCGCCGCAGTAGTTTTTGTTCGACAGCGCTATTTTGCGTACAGCCTGCACGGCAGCCTGTGCAACGGACTGGTCGGCGTCGTCGAGGTATTTTCCGGCGGTTACAAGTCCAAGAAATGTTCCTGTTTTTTCGATACCGTTAATTATTTGAGTTTTCTGTTTCGATGTTTTTGCAATTGCAAGAGCGTTGCGCAGCATCAGCAGTTTTTGTTCGGGCTTGTTTTTCGAGCTTACGGTTTTTGCGATGTATGCTTCGAGCGCACGGTCGAAAGAGGTTGCGTCGGTTTTGGCAATTTCGAGCAGCGAAGCGATAGCCGCGTCGCCGTTCCATCGTGTCAGAGCGTCGAAAGCTGCATCTTTGTCTTTTTCCGATTTCAATCCGGGTAACACGAATTTCAGGGCGTCGGCTCCGCCAATTTTTGCATATACATTATAATATACGGCTGGTCTTCGTCCGGTCTTCATCAGTCCGGTGATTCGTTTTGTCTGTTCATCGACCGGCAGCGTAGATACGGCAGCGTAGAGAGCGTCCTGCAAGTATGCTGTAATTTCGGCGTCGGACGATGCGTTGAGCAGCATTGCCACAGGCTGCGCCCGTTCGGGTGTTGCAATGTCTTTCAGGGCTTTGACTGCTGCGATATATATTTCTTTTGTAGGCGCATGAGTCATTTTTTTGCCGTCGATAACCGGAGTTTCTCCCGTTTTGTTTCCGTCGGAGACTGATGCAAGCGCATAAACGTTGTCGAATTTGTTGGCGGCTCTGCGCTCGGCAAGTATTTCAATCAGCGCAACTTCCGCAGCCGGCGATGCGTCAAACATTGCGCTGGCAACTTCGTCAGCCAGTTTCATGTTTTTGAGCGAGAGCAGCACACGTTTGCCGGTTTCAACCACGTCTTTGCTGTCGATATTCATGGCGGCGATAATGTCGCCCGTACAGTTTTTTGTCATTTCGTTGTCAACCGGTTTGTAAAGGTTTGCGACGGTAATCTGTCCGTCAGCCGATACTGGTTGCAGGACGTGCAAAAGATTGTAAATGTTTCCGACAGCTTCGATTGCCGCTGTTCTTACGTCGGGGCTTGCGTCTTTAAGCGCAGCCTGTATGTCTTTAAGCGGGTTTTGCAATGTCGCGGCTCCCGAACGTTCTATTTCGCGGCAGCCTCTTACGCCAAGCGCATATATAATATCGGCTTTCGTTTCGGGGCTTTTTTCCTTTTTCAGGGCTTTGAGCAGTTCGCCGTACATTTTTGGAGTTTTCAGCATAAGCGAAGCGTCGAGCGCGGCGCGTCGGTACTTTCTGTCGCCGCTTTTCAGAGCCGCGATAATTTCTTTCACGGCATTGTCTTCTGCGGTTGAGCGTGCAGCAATTACGTAGAGTTTCAGGGCGGCGGTTTTAGCCGCGAGCTGTTTCTGTTCCGACGTTGCTTTTAAGAGTTTTGCGCTTGCTGTCATCACCTGCTTTTCGTCCGTTTCGATGCGGTTATAGAGGTAACGCAGGTACGCTCCAAGCGCGTCCGACGGTTCGTAAACATAACCAGTCTTTTGAGCGGCGTCTCGCAGAACCGTTTCCGAATATGTGTTTGCAATAAGCGACAGGCTGTACAGCGCGGCTTTGCGCAGGTTTATGTCGGCGTCTGTCGCCGCAGCGGCAATAGCTGTAAGGGCAGGTTCGTATTTCAGTTCGCCCAGCGCCTGCGCCGCTGTTATCTTGCGTCCGACCTTTGCGTTTTCAAACATTTTCAGCAGAGTTTTGCCGGCATCTTCGCTGCCTGTGCGAACCAGTACGCGGGCTGCGGCGTCGCAAAGACGGTCGTTTTCAAGATATTTCAAAGCGGTTTCGACAGATGCTTTTCCGGCAACATACTGTAACTGAATAAGCAGGAAGTCGCGGATTTCGTCGGAATTAACCGAGGCAATGGCTTTGCAGATGTCGGTTTCGATTACTCTGCTGTAACTGTCGTTTTGCGATGCGTACATTGCCAGCCCTGCAATGGCGTAGCGTATCTGAGCGTCGGCGCCACCCGGAGGCGCAAGATTTGGAGCAAGGTCTTCGACAACGTTTCCGAGCGAATAGAGTTCGCCAATGAGGTTGCTGTACGTTTTCGCGTCCTGCGCCGGAAGCAGCATTACTATGTCCGCTATTTTGGTTTTGCGGGTGCGGTTGTCGGTTTGCGCGTCAGAATAAGTACACAAACCAAGTATCAATATCAGTGATAAAATTAAATTTCTAATCATGTCTTTATCTTTTATCTCTTAGTTCCTAATTATTAAATTTTTTTTAATTTTTAATTCTTAACAGTCGATTTAAATATTCCATGGCGCTCTCATCGGCTGGTTAATCAGCGCATTTGCGCCCGGGTCGTCGATAAACTGGAATTTATCGGGGTCGAATTTCAGCGACCTGCCAAGCCGTACAGCAATAATTGCAAGATTGACAAGCGTTGAAGAACGGAAGCCGTTCTGTTCGTTCAGAGCAAACGGTTTGCGCGTTCTTACCGATTCGGAGAAGTCCGTAACCTGCGGTTCGGGGTCGGGCATTGCGGCAAGTTTTGCTTCAATGTCGGGAATTGTGCAGTGAAATCCCTTGAAAAGTTTACCCTTCGAACCTTCGATATAAGCTGCGCGAGTGTCGCGGTTTTCGCCGTCAAGCACAATGCGGCAGCCGTCGCGGTAAACAAGTTCCACACGTTTCCACGTACCGGCGGCGTCCGAGTCCTGCTGCTCGCCATCGACAAGAATTTCGACGGGCGATTCGTTGTCTTTTCCAAGAAAATACTGTATCGGGTCGAGATAGTGCTGTCCCATGTCGCCCAGACCGCCGCCGTCGTAGTCCCAGTAGCCTCTGAAAGTACTGTGAACACGGTGCGAGTTGTAGGGTTTAAAAGGAGCAGGACCCAGCCAGAGGTCATAGTCGAGTTCTGCGGGAACCGGCTCTGTTGCCAGTCCGGTTTTACCGACCCAGTAGAATTTCCAGTCGAAGCCGGTCGAGGCGCTGACGGTAACTTTCAGTGGGTATCCGAGCAGTCCGCTGTCCACAAGTTTTTTAATTGGTTTGACGGTGGTATTCATTCCATAAAAACCGTCCTTGAAGCGAAACCATGTGTTAAGCCTGAATACGCGCCCGTGTCTTTCGACAGCTTCTTTGACTTTCAAACCTTCGCCTATGGTTCGGGTCATTGGTTTTTCGCACCACACGTCTTTTCCGGCTCTTGCGGCGTCAACAGCCATTTTGCCGTGCCAGTGCGGAGGCGTAGCAATGTGGACAATGTCGATTGACGGATTTTGCAACAGTTCGCGATAGTCGCGATAAGTTTTTGTACCGGCGGGACACTGTTTAAGCGCAATGTCGAGATGACTGCTGTCAACGTCGCAAACAGCGACCAGCCGCGACCCCGGATACCCGATATGTCCGCGTCCCATGCCTCCAACGCCGATAATGGCTTTGGTCAGTTCGTCGCTCGGAGCAATAAAACTGCCTCCCAGAACTTTTCGCGGCACAATGGTAAGAGCAGTTACAGCAACGGCAGCCGTTTTAATAAACGCCCGCCTGTTTTGTTTAAAATCATTCATATCATTTACTTGTTATTTATACTGTGTATTAATTGTTTACCGACTGGAAACATGCGTCCGAAACACGGAGCGCATGACGGACAAGGCTCTGCGTTTTTGCCTGTTTGGACTATTGTCGTCGCACTGTCGCGGAGGCGTTTTTTGATACTGTTCAGCATGCCATTATTCATTGATTAAATAAATCTTTAATTATTAATAATTTAAAAAAACATGCAAAGATATTAATATTTATGGAAACTGCAAAACTGGCGAACAGAAGGTTGCTTTGAAATCGGGTGAAATTACAGTACCGTCGTTCCTGTTACAATGATTAAACAGTGCGTCTGAAAAAAAATTAATTGAATTTTCAAAAAAATTTGCAGATTAAAAAATTATCAGTACCTTTGTTTCCGAAATATTAAATTAGAAAGCTATGAATATTCTGAAAAGCGTCTTTTTATTTTATTACGAGGGGTTTAAAAATATGACTGTCGGCAAAACCTTGTGGTTTATTATTGTCATTAAACTTATAATAATGTTTCTTATATTGAAACCGTTCTTTTTTCAGAATTATCTGAAATCGAATTTTAAGACAGAAGAAGAACGTATAAATTACGTAACAAAAGAGTTGACTGTTCCCGCAGAACAGCAAAATCAGGTTGAAAAAAATAAAATTATTCAATAAAAAAACTATTTGTAATGCTTAACCACGTATTTTTAAGTGTTTTGGAATGGTCGAGGCTACAGTTTGCCTTGACTGCAATTTTCCACTGGTTTTTTGTACCGCTCACGCTTGGTATTTCGTTCATTATTGCGATAATGGAGACCATTTATGTGAGAACAGGAAACGAGTTCTGGAAAAAGGTCGTGAAATTCTGGATGACAATATTCGGAATAAATTTCGCGATAGGCGTTGCGACCGGTATTATTCTCGAATTTGAATTTGGGACAAACTGGTCGAACTACTCATGGTTTGTCGGCGACATTTTTGGAGCGCCGTTAGCCATCGAAGGTATCTTGGCTTTCTTTATGGAAAGTACATTTATTGCAATTATGTTTTTTGGCTGGAATAAAATCGGCAGAAAAACGCACCTGACCGCCTCATGGCTTACCGCCTTCGGAGCAAATATTTCGGCTCTGTGGATTCTCGTAGCCAACGGGTGGATGCAAAACCCTGTGGGTATGAAGTTTAACCCCGATAATGCTCGAAACGAAATGGAGAGCTTCTGGGACGTACTGTTTAACCCGTCGGCAATTGCAAAATTTCTACACACGGTAACTTCCGCATACGTACTGTCGGCAATTGTCGTAGTTGCCATAAGCGCATGGTTTCTTTTGAAAGGACGCGAAAAAATCTTTGCCAAAAAGAGTATAATCGTTGCGTCGGTTTTCGGCTTGCTGAGTTCGGCGGCGCTGATAATCACAGGCGATACGTCGGCAAATAACATCGCTCAAACTCAACCGATGAAACTTGCCGCCATGGAAGGTCTGTACAAAGGCAAAGAGGGCGTCGGATTAAGCGTCTTCGGGATTTTAACTCCCGGCAAAGAAGCAAACGACGGCAAGGACGCCTTCCTGTTTAACATCGAAGTCCCAAAACTTCTTTCGTTTATGGGATACAGAAATTCGGACGCTTTCGTTGCAGGCGTCGAAGACCTGATTAACGGAGGCTTTGTACCGTCGTACAGCGACAGAGACGGGAATAAAATTACGGCAGAATTATCGGCAGAGGAAAAAATCCGCAGAGGAAAAGAAGCCATTGCTTCCTTCGCAAAATACACCGAAGAAAAGAAAGCCGGCAATGAAGTTGCCCGCGACGGCGCAAGAGACGAACTGTTTAAAAACATTAATTATTTCGGTTACGGATACCTCAACTCGCCGTCGAGCATAGTTCCCAATGTACCGCTGTGCTATTACAGTTTCCGAATAATGGTCGGACTTGGTTTTCTGTTTATCATTGTTTTTATCGTCATGCTTTGCGGCGTTTTGAAAAAAGACAGAGAAATTGGAAAATGGGCGCTCAGGCTTGCAATACTGTCGGCGCCACTTGTTTACATTGCTTCGCAGGCAGGCTGGATAGTAGCCGAAATGGGACGTCAGCCGTGGGCAATTCAAGATTTGCTGCCGACCGTAGCCGCTACGTCGCGCGTTGACGCAAGCGCAGTTATGATAACGTTCTTCCTCTTTTTTGTTCTGTTTTCAATACTGCTGGCAGCCGAACTCAAGATTCTTTTTTCTCAAATCAAAAAAGGACCTAATATTTCAAACGAATAATTTTTAACGATTAAAAATAATGTTTATTATGGATACAACATATATTTTCCTTCAACATTACTGGTGGTTTCTGGTATCGCTTCTTGGAGCGCTGTTCGTGTTTCTGATGTTTGTACAGGGCGGACAGACACTTATCTATACGCTTGGCAAGTCGGAAGACGAAAGAACGCTGATTATCAACGTGCTTGGCAGAAAATGGGAGTTTACTTTTACAACTCTTGTTACTTTCGGAGGCGCGTTTTTTGCGTCGTTTCCCCTGTTTTATTCAACAAGTTTTGGCGGCGCGTACTGGGTATGGATGCTTATACTGATATGTTTTGTCGTTCAGGCAGTTGCATACGAATTTCGCAGTAAAGCCAATAACTTTTTAGGTAAAAAAACATACGAAGCATTTTTGCTTGTTAACGGTCTGGGCGGAACAGTACTTGTAGGAACAGCCGTAGGCACGCTGTTTACAGGAGCAAACTTTACTGTAAATCACGCAAACATAGCAGACATTACAGGAGGAAATCTTACAATATCGCAATGGAAGAGTCCGTTTGGCGGGCTTGAAGCCGTATGGGAAAATCCGCTCAACGTTATGCTGGGGCTTGCAGTATTTTTTCTTGCCCGAATACTGGGAATACTGTATATAACCAACTCTGTTGACAACAGCAATATCCTGACAAGAGCCAAAAAACGTCTGCTTTACGAAACCGTTCCGTTTCTCGTTTTTTTTCTGGGTTTTCTTGTCTGCATACTGCTCAGCAACGGATATGCCATAGGCGACCAGCAAACAATTCTAACAGGCGTACCATACAAATATCTTAACAACTTTTTGGCAATGCCTGCGGTACTGGCAATATTCCTTGCAGGAGTTGTTGGCGTTTTATGGGGAATCGGCAAAACATATCTCTCCAAACAAACTTATACCAAAGGTATATGGTTTGCAGGAATCGGTACAGTTCTTACAGTTCTTGCACTGCTGTTAATTGCCGGTTACAACAATACTCCATACTATCGCTCAAATTTCGACCCGCAAAGTTCGCTGACCATATTCAACAGTTCGTCAAGTAAATTTACGCTGACCGCAATGAGTATAGTATCTGTCGCAATTGTGTTTGTATTGGCATACATAGTTTATTTTTGGAGAGTTATGAACAAAAAGAAACTGACAATAGAAGAAATAAAATCGGAATCTCACACATATTAATCTTAAAAAAAACGGATAAAATGAAACATTTAACAGAAATATTGATGTTTATATCCTGGCCTGTATTTATCTACCTGTCATACAAAGTATGCGCATGGGTTATAGCCAGATACGAGAGCAGAGAAGAGATTAAATAAATCTTTGTCGGGAATTTTTTCTATAATATTATAATTAAAAAACCCCCCATTGTCATACACGTTTAAAAATATGTAAGACATGGGGGAATTTTTTTGGGGGCAATGCCATGCGTCGAAATCATGCGGACTTTCAGCCTTTTTTGAGACTGCCAAATACATACGGTTGTTAATTTATTGGTTTTTTCAATTAATTAATTAATTAATTCCTAAGACTGTAACCCCATAAACTCTAATGATTAAACTGACAGATTAGTATATTGACGGTAAAAAGACTCAATGCCGTCAATTTTAGAATTTAACAGCCCTGCGGCGGAACAGCGGTAAGGTTCAAGTGATTTTGCTTTTACCATGAAAATCGGCAGAAACAATTTGTTTCGCCGTAAAATATGCCGTATATTTGCAAAAATTTTTAATACATGCAGATATATTCAAAACTTATTGCTAAATTACTTGATATTTCTGAAAAACAGGTCGAAAAAACTGTCGAACTGCTTGACGGAGGCGATACCATTCCTTTTATTTCGAGATACAGAAAGGAAGTTACCGGCGCTCTGAACGAATTGCAGATTGATGAAATAAAACGTAAATACGAAAAACTGAAAGAGATTGCTCATCGCAAGGAAACGGTGCTGAAATCCATAGAAGAGCAGGGAAAGCTGACGCCCGAACTCGCCGACCGGATAAACAGTACGTGGGACAGCGTTGAACTCGAAGATATTTATTTGCCATACAAACCCAAACGTCAGACCAGAGCCGAAATTGCCCGCAAACGAGGTCTCGAACCTCTGGCAAAAATAATAATGATGCAGAACGGGCGCGGCAGTATTCTTGCGCAGGCAGGGCGTTTTGTTAACGGCGAAGTGAAAAATACGGACGAAGCCCTTCAAGGCGCACGCGATATAATTGCCGAATGGATAAACGAAACGGAAGCGGCGCGAAATGCCGTGCGCGGAGTTTTTCGCCGCGAAGCAAAAATTTCGTCAAAAGTCGTAAAAGGAAAGGAAAGCGAGGCGGCAAAGTATCGCGATTATTTCGATTTCAGCGAACCGTTGGCTAAATGCTCGTCGCACAGGCTGCTGGCAATGAGACGCGGCGAAACGGAAGGATTTTTACGCATCAACATCTCGCCTGACGACGAAATATGTATCGACAGACTGAACCGACGGTATCTGAAATCGGACGGAGAATCGGCTGAACAGATTGAAACAGCTGTAAAAGACAGTTATAAACGGCTTTTAAAACCAAGTATAGAAACGGAGTTTGCCGCAGCGTCGAAAGAAAAAGCCGACGAACAGGCTATCAGAGTTTTTGCCGAAAATTTGCGACAGCTGCTTCTTGCTCCACCTCTTGGACAGAAGCGCGTGCTGGGAATTGACCCCGGATTCCGTACCGGCTGCAAAGTCGTGTGCCTCGACGAACAGGGAAATCTGCTGCACAACGAAACCGTTTATCCGCATCCGCCACAAAACGACAGATTGAAAGCCGGAACAAAAATTGTCAATCTTGTAGAATCGTACAATATTGAAGCCATTGCCATAGGAAACGGAACGGCTGGACGCGAAACCGACAATTTCATATCGAACCTGCGTTACAGCAAAAAGATACAGGTCTTTTCGGTCAGCGAAGACGGCGCTTCTGTATATTCAGCATCGAAAACCGCACGCGACGAATTTCCCGACTACGACGTAACTGTTCGCGGCGCTGTAAGCATCGGCAGACGGCTGATAGACCCTTTGTCGGAACTCGTAAAAATCGAACCGAAATCTATCGGCGTAGGACAGTATCAGCACGACGTAAATCAGACGGAACTGAAAAATGCGCTTGACCGTACCGTCGAAAACTGCGTAAACATGGTCGGAGTTAACTTGAACACCGCAAGCGTGCATCTGCTAATGTACGTTTCAGGACTGGGCGCCGCGTTGGCTAAAAATATTGTCGATTACCGTGCAAAAAACGGAGCTTTCAAATCACGCGCCGAATTGTTGAAAGTTCCGCGTCTGGGCGAAAAAGCCTTTGAACAGTCGGCAGGCTTTCTGCGTATTCCAAATTCCGAAAACCCGCTTGACAATTCTGCCGTTCACCCAGAAAGCTATCACATCGTTGAAACAATGGCTAAAAACCTGAATTGCAGCGTCGATGAACTGATACGCAACGACGAACTGAAAAAGAAAATAGATTTGCAAAAATACGTTACCGTAAAAACGGGAATCCCCACGCTGACCGACATTATGTCCGAACTGTACAAACCCGGACGCGACCCGCGTCAGAATATCAAGGTTTTTGAATTTGACTCAAACGTGAAAACAATTGCCGACCTGCGCGAAGGTCAGATATTGCCCGGAATGATAACCAACATTACCAATTTCGGCTGTTTTGTTGACCTCGGCATAAAGGAAAAAGGTCTGGTACACATATCCAACATTGCCGACGGATACATATCGGATCCTTCAACGGCAGTATCTCTCCATCAGCACGTTACGGTAAAAGTGCTTAATATTGACGTCGAAAGAAAAAGAATACAGCTAAGCATGAGAGTTTAGAGATTAGAGTTTAGAGTTTAGAGATTGCAACAAAAAAATGCGTGTTTTTGCCATAAAATAAATTTCACTTTGCGGATAAAAATGAGTATCAAGCGCTGTGTTTCTTAATGTTGAATTTTTTTGCAAAATGGCTTTGCCTTCAATTATTGCATTATCAAACACGGAAACCTTATTTTTACATGATAAATACCGGTTTACCTGCCTGATACTCGTTCGCAGGTAATTCTTTATATTGCCGTTTCAAAAAAATGCGTATCTTTGCACTTTAATTGAATTAAAATGAAAGACAGTTTTGATAAATTAAATTACTCAAAAACGGAACGATATGCAGTTTAAAAGCACAAGAAGCAGCGAAAAGACAGGAGCAGAAGAGGCGATTTGTCGCGGAATTGCGGCGGACGGCGGACTGTATGTGCCTTGCGAATTTCCGAAAATTGACTTGCAGGAACTTGCAGGCAAAGAATACTGCGATATTGCCTTTCACATTTTGTCGCAGTTTTTAACCGGTTTCGACGATTTGCGCAAACATATTTTAACGGCATACGCCGGCAGTATTCCTGTCGCGCTGCACTGTTTAAACGCAAATGCCGGAATACTGGAACTTTTTCACGGCAATACGGCTGCCTTTAAGGACGTTGCATTACAACTTTTGCCATATCTGTTAACAGCCTCGATGCGCAAAACCGGCGAAAAACGCAAAGCCGTTATACTTGTGGCAACTTCGGGCGATACAGGTTCGAGTTGCATGTCGGGATTCGCAAACGTGCCTGATACCGAAGTAATTGTTTTTTATCCCGACGCCGGTATCAGCGAAATTCAAAAACGGCAAATGACTGCGCAGGAAGGCGAAAATGTTCATGCAATTGCCGTGCGCGGCAATTTCGACGACGCGCAGAAGGCTGTCAAGGAAATATTTGCAGACAGCGATTTTCTGCGCAACTTTGCGGACAGATATGTCTTTTCTTCTGCAAATTCCATAAATCCGGGCAGACTTTTGCCGCAGATTGCGTATTATTTTTACGCCTATGCTGCTTTGCTGGATTCTGGACGGATTGAAAACGGCGAACAGGTGAATTTCAGCGTGCCAACCGGAAATTTCGGCAATATACTCGCCGGTTATTACGCCGCTAAAATGGGACTGCCGGTAAAAAAATTGATTTGCGCAATCAATCGAAACTGCGTACTGTACGATTTTTTCAACACGGGAATATACGACAGAAATCGCGAGTTTTACGTTACGCTTTCGCCGTCGATGGATATTCTCGTTTCAAGCAATCTGGAACGGCTGATTTATGATTTTTATGGAGAAGATACGGTCATTGCAACACAATCAAGTTTAAAAAAATCGGGAAAATTTGCAATTGACAATTCAAAAATGAGAGAAATTTTTCGCGTAGAGAAAATAAACGACGACGAAACGACAGCCATAATCGGAAAAGTATATGCCGAAAACAAATATCTGCTCGACCCACATTCGGCAATTGCGTTTGGAGCATACGAAAAATGCGTGAACGACAACGTTTATACCGTAATTCTTGCAACTGCCTCGCCATACAAATTCTTTGAAACGGTAGAGAAAGCGACAGGCGAAAAACTGAATGAAAACAACATGCCCTGTAAACTGAAAAATATAATGAACAAACCTGTTTTGCATAATAAAATTATAGACAGAGATAAAATGCGCGAAGCAATAAAGGAGGTTTTACAAAGATGAAAATAACGGTGCCGGCAACATCGGCAAATTTGGGCTGCGGCTTCGATTCCGTCGGAATAGCGCTTGAACTGTATCTTGAACTGGAAGTGCTGGAAAAATGCGAAAAATGGCATATCTATCACGAGTTGGACGACGAAATTCCATGCGACGAAACCAACCTGATAATTCAAACGGCGCTGGGACTGTTTCCCGACATGCAGCCGCATAAAATTAAAATGACATCTCGAATACCGCTTGAAAGAGGTTTGGGAAGCAGCTCTTCGGCAATTGTTGCAGGAATTGAACTGGCGTGCGCACTGGGGAAAAATATGAGTCGTGAAGAAAAACTGCTTTATGCCTGTCAGATTGAAGGACACCCCGATAATGTTGCGCCTGCAATTCTTGGAGGTCTGGTTGTTGGAGCATACAACGGAACAGAACTGGTATATACAAAACTCGATTTTCCCAATTGCGAAATAGTGGCTTATATTCCCGATTATAAAGTTTCAACTACCGATGCAAGAAAAGTTCTGCCGGATACTTTTTCTCGGCGCGACGCAGTTTTAGCCTCTGCAATCGGGAACGTAATGGTTGCAAGTCTTGCGCGTGGCGATATTCAACTGGCAGGAAAAATGATGGAAATGGATCTGTTTCACGAAAAATACCGTTCAGAGCTGATTCCCGAACTGCCCCATGTACGCGCAATTGCTAAACAGCACGGAGCGTATGCAACCTACCTTAGCGGCGCAGGTTCGACCATACTGACATTTGCTCCTAATGACACTGCGACAGAACTTGCACGGATATTTCGGACGTATGACGGAGTTACGGTTATGAATTTGAAAATCGACAGCACAGGAGCGCGTATCAAGACGTAATTGGCTGCCATCTATGACAGGGTTGCTTTTCAAATAATCGACTTTGTGGACAGACGCTAATTAAGCCGGACAAAATAATTTTTACGGCAATTAAAAAATTTATATTACTTTTGCACGATGTTAGAAGATTAAAAACATGTCTGTTGATGTGCGAAATTTGGTGAAATGTTATGACAGACAGGAAGTATTGAAAAATATTTCCTTTAAAATCGGTGGCGCAGGCGTTACGGGTTTTCTGGGTCCAAACGGCGCTGGAAAATCTACAATAATGAAAATTCTGTCGGGACTTATAAGTCCTTCCTCTGGTAGCGCCGAAATAAACGGCATAGACGTGCTTCGCAACCCGAAGCAGGCTAAGGCTATAGTCGGTTATTTGCCCGAACATAACCCGCTGTATCTTGACATGTATGTGAAGGAATTTTTATACATGACAGCTTCTGTTTACGGAGTAAAACAAAAGCAAAAATCAGTATCAAAAGCTATTGAAATGACGGGACTGGCGCCGGAATGTGGAAAAAAAATCGGCAGTTTGTCGAAAGGATACAGACAGAGAGTGGGAATTGCGCAAAATTTGCTTCACAATCCGGAAGTTCTGATTCTGGACGAACCAACTACGGGGCTGGATCCGAATCAGATAGTCGAAATAAGAAATCTTGTTAAGGAAACCGGAAAGGAAAAAACGGTAATGCTTTCGTCGCACATCATGCAGGAAATCGAAGCTGTTTGCGACAATGTCATTATAATTAACAACGGCGAAATTGTTGCCGACGGAATTACGTCAATTTTAAAGGAACAGGCTTCAAGACCGGCTGTAGAAGTTGAATTTCTTGAAAAAACAGACGCGGCAACTCTCGAAAAAAGTTCATTTATAGAATATGCCGGTTTAACAGAATCAGGCTCGTTTCTTGTAAGAGGATACAATAACCGAGACATCAGAGCCGAACTGTTCGGCTGGGCTGTAGAAAATAATTTGACAATAATATCGTTACAGAAAAAAGAACACAAACTCGAAGATATATTCAGGCTGCTAACAAAACAGAACGGCAGCAGTATTTAATTTATGGATTGAAAAAAATAAAGTATGGAAAGTAATAATAATAATACAAAATCAACATTTACGCAAACGCCGCGCAACAGCGGACTTTTACCTCCGCCAACGCCGCCGGCAAAGAAAAACAGTTCGGTAAAAACGCTTCAGGTTCTGATTGCCGTCCTTGCCATTGCACTCGCAGGCTCGTTTGTATATATCTATTCGATAACCAAACAGTCGAAGGAAGATTTGGAAATTGCCGCTCAGGAAAAGCAGGAAGTAATCAACGACCTCGAACAGTTGAAATCGGATTACGGAACGCTGAAATCGGGAAATGATACATTAAACGCGCAGCTCGAAACCGAGCGTAAAAAAATAGACGCGCTTATGGAGCATATCAAAAAAACGGAGGCGACAAACAAAAAGAAAATACGCCAGTATGAAAAAGAAATTGGCAATCTGAAATCGCTGCTTGTCGTTTATGTTCACCAGATTGATTCGCTGAACGTACTGACACGTGAATTAAGAGCCGAAAATGCAAAAGTCAAGTCCGAAATCAGTCAGTCGAAAAAGCAGGTCGAGCAGCTTTCGCAGGAAACAAGCGCGTTGAAATCAATTGTCGAAAAAGGAGGCGAACTGAAAACAAGAGACATATCGGTCGTCGCTTTGACAAGTAAGGATAAATCGACGACCAGAGCCAAGAATACGTCGCAGCTGAAAATCTGTCTGACACTTATCGAAAACAGCATTGCCAAAAGAGGTCCGCGAACAATATACGTCCGTATAAAATCGCCCGACGGAAGCCTTCTTACACAGTCGATTACAAACATGTTTTCGCCTGCGGGCGGCGGTACCCAGCTGATTTATTCAGAAAAACGGGAGGTGGACTATGCCGGCGAAGATTTGGAAGCATGTATATTTTATGCTGACAAGGATTTTTTATCCGGCTCATTTAACGTTGAGGTTTATCTTGACGGAACATTCGTCGGTTCAGCACAGCTGGTTCTCAAATAGATACATTCACTATGGACTATGACAAACCGATTTGCTGCAAAACCTGTAAATCTGTAAAGATGCCGGTTTTCATTGTTCTGTATTTCCTGTCGGGAATATGGAACAATGTTTTTGCCGACGGAGGACCAAACCTGTTTCCGAAAGGAGCAAGAGCGGAAGGAATGGGCAAAAGCAGTTTGATAAACGTTGATGTCTGGGCTGTTTACAACAATCAGGCGGCGCTGGCATACCTCGACAAACCTGTCGTCGGCGTTAACTACGAAAATCGGTTTGTAATGAATCCGGCAGGAATAAGTGCGGGCGTATTCGCTTTGCCCGCAATGTCGGGGACATTCGGATTCAATATCGCGCACGCCGCAGTAGAAGACGCTTACAGCGAAACAAGAATCGGCGCGGGATACGGAAAAAAACTTGCGAAAAACATTGCACTGGGAATACAGTTCAATTACCATCTGCTGAGTTTTTCTTCTGGATATTCTGATTTTTATGCTTTTACGGGCGAAATCGGACTGATTGCCCAGCCGTTAAAAAATATATACATCGGAGCGCATGTTTTTAATCCTTCATTTTCGCGCCTTAATTCGGCTTATGAAGCGCCTGTTCCTGTAATATTCAAACTTGGAGCCGGTTACAAAACCGAAAAATTGCTTGTTGTTTCGGAAATAGAAAAAGAACGGCTTGACGATTTTGTTCCGCATTTCGGACTTGAATATCTGATATTTCGCAACATGTATTTCCGCTCGGGTGTCAGTCTCAATCCTGTACAGATAAGTTTTGGCGCAGGCTGGATTTCAAAAAAACTGTCGCTGGATTTTGCGTTTTCACACCATCAAATACTTGGTTTTACTCCGCAAATAGGATTTTTGTATAAATTTACAAAATAACTGACAACTGCAATTTCTATACGCAAAACCATACGGCAAAGGCGTTTGTTTATTGCAGATAAATTGCTTTTCAGCCAACTGTTAAGACAGCAAATTTATATAAACTCTACTGAACCGTTACATATTTTTACTTTGTATCCATAAGAATAACGAATCTTAAACAAAATCCGTACACTTGTTAAATTTTTTGAACAAAATACAAAAAATTACAGTATCTTTGTAAAAAATTTTACTGAAAGAATTTTGATATTCCGTAAATAAACAGATTATACGAATTGATAGATAAATTTCCGTAATTTAAAGATTGTAAAAAAATTACATTTTACATTAATAATTAAATTAAACAGAAAAATTCACGAAGGCTACATTGGACATGGCTGGTCTTGTTACTGTGTATCCTGATGCAGAAATTTACACTGACAGAATCCCATTCAATCCTCTGGAGCTGGAATGAACGGATATGAAATAAGCAGTTGTATGTAAATCAAATATATACAATATAGCATTTGCCCGTTATTTACTGTTTATCAGGGAGACGAAACAAGGTGCGAAACATTAGTATCTTAATTTGTAATAGATTGATTATAAACAATATAAAAACAAGTGATTATCTGTAAAAACCAGAATCCAAAAAGCACGCAGATGACGCAGATTATACGGATTTGCGCAGATAATTTTACGCTTTAAATCGTAGTAGATTAATTATAAGCAATATAAAAACAAGTGATTATCTGTAAAAACCGAAATCCAAAAGGCACGCAGATGACGCAGATTATACGGATTTGCGCAGATAATTTTTATATCTTAATTTGTAATAGATTGATTATAAACAATATAAAAACAAGTGATTATCTGTATAAACCAAAATCCAAAAAGCACGCAGATGACGCAGATTATACGGATTTGCGCAGATAATTTTACGCTTTAATTTGTAATAGATTGATTATAAACAATAACCGTTAACTTTTAATTGCAATTTGTAAACGTCTGTCGATTTCTGACGCAAGCAAACTGAAAGTTTCATCAATTGTCCCCATATTACTTACTGGCACGTATTTTCCCTGATTTTTATAATAGTCGGCGACTGTTGCGGTTTGTTCGTTGTAAACCCGTATTCTGTTTTTTATTATGGAAGTATCAGAATCGTCGGTTCTGCCAGAACTTTCGCCTCTAAGCCGTATTCTTTCAATCAGTTCATTTTCTTCAACTTCGAGGGTTATCATTACCGCTATTTCAAGCGCTTCGTCGGCAAGCATTTTGTCAAGCGCTTTTGCCTGTTCGACAGTGCGCGGAAATCCGTCGAAAATAAATCCCACAACATTTCCGGCGTTTCTCAACTTTTCGCCGATAATGCTTATAACCGTTTCGTCGGGAACAAGTTCGCCTTTTTCGATAAGGTTTTTAACTTTTTGACCGAGCGGCGAATTTTTACTCATTTCCGCACGCAGAATATCGCCTGTCGAGAGATGTTCAAGGTTATAAGCTACAGCTAATTTTACGGCTTGCGTTCCTTTTCCCGCGCCCGGAGGTCCGAATAATACAATATTAAACATATTTCAAAATTTTTAATGCGCAAAGATAGTGATAATTTTCGCAAGGACAAGTACGTCCCCCAAAAAAATATTTTTTTTTATTGACAGAAATATCATGATTTGCAATTTTTTCTCAATTTCAATATCCTGAATTTATACCTGAGCAGCAGAAGAATTTTATATGCGTTTGCTCTCGCTGGCAGCCTTGACATGTTGCATAATAAAAAATATTTGTATTTTTGTGCGGTTATTTATTTAATTAAACTTTTGATGTTTGTAAATAATTTTATATTTAGATTGTTCAAAAAGAGAATAGAAAGCATTGACAGACTGCGAAAAAAACCTGAAGAAGCACAGGAAAAACTGTTTTTATATCTCGTTAAAAGAGGAGCAAAAACGAAGTATGGTCTTGAATACAGTTTTAAAGACATAAAAAATGTGGACGATTTCAGGAAAAATGTTCCTGTCAGCAATTATTCCACGCTGCAACCGTACATAGACAGAATGCGCAGAGGTGAGAAAAATGTATTATGGGACGCTCCCGTAAAATGGTTTGCAAAATCGTCGGGGACAACCGCCGGCAAAAGCAAGTTTATTCCGGTCAGCGGCGATTCTCTTTACAATTGTCATCTGTCGGGAGGAAAAGATGTAACGTTGCAGTATTTGCTCAACAATCCAAAATCAAAACTTTTGCTTGGACATTCATTGACGCTGGGTGGCAGTCGAAAAATTGACGAAATGAGCAATAAAATCAAATCCGGCGATTTATCAGCGATAATGATACACAATTCGCCATGGTATGCCGAATTTGTGCGCACGCCATCAAAAAATATTGCCATGATTCCCGATTTTAACGTAAAAACAATAGAAATTGCAAAATATTCGAGCCGTCAAAACGTAACAAGTTTTGCAGGAGTCCCTTCATGGAATTTAGTGCTGATGAACAGAATACTTGAATATACGCAAAAAAGCAGCCTGCTTGACATCTGGTCTGAACTTGAAGTTTTTTTTCACGGCGGAGTCGCTTTCGCTCCTTATATTGAACAGTTTAGAAAAATAATCCCTTCCGAAAAAATGCAGTATATGGAAACTTACAACGCCTCCGAAGGTTTTTTTGCAATGCAGGACGACCCGCGCGACGACGCAATGCTGCTTTTGACCGGTAACGGCATATTTTTTGAATTTTTACCGGTTTCGGAACTTAACAGTCAAAATCCTGAAATTCACGATATTTCAAACGTAAAAACGGGAATAAACTACGCTCTTTTAATAACAACTAACGCCGGACTGTGGCGCTATCTGATAGGCGATACGGTAAAATTCACATCGCTGTATCCGCACAAAATAAAAATCACAGGAAGAACGTCGCAGTATATCAACGTTTTTGGCGAAGAACTGATTGTTGCCAACGCCGACGAAGCTCTGAAATGCGCCTGCGCCGAAACCGGAGCAATCGTGTCGGAATATACTGTGGCTCCGGTTTTTATGACAGAATTTGCCAGAGGACGGCATGAATGGCTTGTCGAATTTAACAAATATCCCGACGATGTTGAACGATTTGCCGATATTCTCGACAAATCGCTGTGTTCGCAAAATTCGGACTACGAAGCAAAACGGACTGACAATACAACGTTGTTGCGGCTGAAACTTACGGCGCTTCCGACAGGCTCTTTTATAAAATGGATGGAGCTGAGAGGTAAACTTGGAGGTCAGAACAAAATTCCGCGCCTCAGCAATTCACGCGAATATGCCGACCAGTTAATTTCAATTATACAGAGTTGAAATTCATGAATAAATTTCCATGTTTGAGCGCAAAAAAGCGTTGTATGCACAAAAAACGTCAATAAAAAACATACAATTTTGCCCTGATTTTCAATGAATTAAAATTATATTAAAAAAAAACATGCAATAATATTAATTAATTTATTATCTTTGCGCATCTGTTCGACTATTAAAAGTATTATATATAAATAAAATTATTAAATAAGTATGGAAATTACACATATTGAACACATTGGAATAGCCGTTAAATCGTTGGAAACCGCTGTTCCGTTTTATGAAAACGTATTGGGCTTGAAATGTTATAATATTGAAGAAGTTGCCGATCAAAAAGTACGAACCGCATTTTTCAAGGCAGGACAGACAAAAATCGAACTGCTGGAATCGACAGATCCTGAGGGTCCCATAGGGAAATTTGTCGAGAAAAAAGGCGAGGGAATACATCATATTGCATTTGCGGCAAAAGATGTTCAGTCTTCATTGAACGAAGCCAGTGAAAAGGGAATACAGTTAATCGACAAAACTCCCAGAAAAGGCGCCGAAGGCTTGAATATCGCGTTCCTGCACCCGAAATCTACTTGCGGCGTGTTGACGGAGCTGTGCGAAGATCCGTCAAAAAAATAAATTTAATATAAACCGGAAATAAAAAATCAGAAATAATGGGTTTACAATCAGAAAAAGTAAAAGAATTAGTCAAACTGCGTGAGAAGGCTCGACTTGGAGGCGGTCAAAAACGTATTGACGCTCAGCACGAAAAAGGAAAATACACAGCTCGCGAGCGTATTGCAATGCTGTTGGACGAAGGCAGTTTCGAGGAATTGGACATGTTTGTTACTCACAGATGCACCAATTTCGGAATGGAAAAAAGCACGTTTCTCGGCGACGGAATAGTTACGGGTTACGGCACAGTCAACGGACGTCTGGTTTATGTTTACGCTCAGGATTTTACGGTGTTTGGAGGTTCGCTTTCAGAAACTCTTGCCCAAAAAATCTGTAAGGTAATGGACCAGGCAATGAAAGTCGGAGCGCCGGTAATAGGCATAAACGATTCTGGCGGAGCGCGTATTCAGGAAGGCGTCAACGCTTTGGCAGGATATGCCGAAATTTTTCAGCGCAACATTCTGGCTTCGGGCGTAGTTCCGCAAATATCGGCAATTTTCGGTCCATGTGCCGGCGGCGCAGTTTATTCTCCCGCACTTACGGATTTCAACATCATGACCAAAGGTTCGAGCTATATGTTCCTGACAGGTCCAAAAGTTGTAAAAACGGTTACAGGCGAAGACGTTACGCAGGAACAGCTCGGAGGAGCAAGCGTTCACTCCACAAAATCGGGTGTGGTGCATTTTGCAGTCGATTCCGAAGTCGAAGGAATTGAAATAATAAAACACCTGCTCAGCTTTATTCCGCAGAACAATTTAGAAGAAGTTCCGGCAATTATATGCGACGACCCGATTGACAGACTGGAAAATTCGTTGAACGAAATCGTTCCCGACAACCCCAACATGCCGTATGACATGTACGAAGTTATCGGCGCAATTATCGACAACGGCGAATTTCTCGAAGTTCATAAAAACTATGCAGCCAACATAATAGTAGGTTTTGCACGTTTCAACGGAACTTCGGTCGGAATAGTAGCCAACCAGCCAAAAGTTCTTGCCGGAGTACTCGACATCAACGCTTCGCGCAAAGCCGCCCGTTTTGTGCGTTTTTGCGACGCCTTTAACATTCCGCTGGTAACGCTGGTCGATGTTCCCGGATTTTTACCGGGTACAGGACAGGAATACGGCGGCGTTATTCTCCACGGCGCAAAACTTTTGTACGCTTACGGCGAAGCCACCGTGCCAAAAATAACCGTAACGCTGCGAAAATCCTATGGCGGCGCATACTGCGTTATGAGTTCCAAACACTTGCGCGGAGATATGAACTATGCATGGCCATCGGCGGAAATTGCAGTTATGGGAGCGGAAGGCGCTGTTGAAGTGCTTTACAGCAAGGAAGCTGCGGCTGCCGAAAATCCTGCCGAATTTGTTGCCGAAAAAGTAAAGGAATACAAAGACGCTTTTGCAAACCCCTACAATGCAGCAAAATACGGATATATCGACGATATTATAGAACCAAGAAATACCCGTATCCGCATTATTCGTTCGCTGCAACAGCTGGCAACAAAAAAACTGGTAAATCCTGCAAAAAAACATGATAATTTGCCACTGTAATAATCTTATTAAATACAAGGTTAAATCTTAATATTAAATTTATTATTCATTAAAGATAGCGTTCTCCCGATTTTTCAGGAGAATGTTATCTTTTTTTTGTAAAAATCTTTTTGAAAAAAGACATGTTGAAGCGCATATAAATTGTATTTAAAAAAAGATATGTATTTTTGTATGACGATTAAAAAATATAAAGGTATGAAATTTAACACGTTAACAACAATAACTCCGATTGACGGGAGATATTATGCAAAAGTTTGTGAATTGTCAGAGTATTTTTCGGAATATGCGCTGATTAAATATCGCATTTTTGTCGAAATCGAATATTTTATCGCTCTGTGCGAGTTGCCTTTGCCTCAGCTGAAAAATTTCGACAAATCGAAATATGTCGAATTGAGAGAGCTTTGCCGGTCTTTTAATGAAGACGAAGCTCAAAAAGTCAAGGAAATAGAAAACATTACAAACCACGACGTCAAGGCGGTGGAATATTACATTAAAAATTTCATGAAAGAGCATGGAATGGAAAAATATTCCGAATTTGTGCATTTTGGACTGACTTCGCAGGATATTAACAATACCGCTGTTCCGTACAGTTTGAAAAATGCGATAAACGATGTCTATTACCCTGTTATTCACAAAATTATAACAACGCTGTCGAATTTTGCAAAAGAATGGGACAGAGTTCCAATGCTGGCTCGAACTCACGGACAGCCAGCTTCGCCCACAAGACTTGGAAAGGAAATTGCCGTTTTTGTTGAACGTATTGAAAAACAGGTAAATATGCTTTCATCTGTTCCTTATTCGGCTAAATTTGGCGGAGCAACCGGAAATTTCAACGCACACAATGTCGCGTACCCGCAAATTGACTGGGCAGGGTTTGCCGACAGTTTTGTGAACGGGACTTTGAAATTAGACCGCTCCAAAACTACTACGCAAATAGAACATTACGACAATCTTGCCGCGATGTTCGACTGTCTGAAACGGATAAATACCATACTGACAGATCTTTGTCGAGATATATGGACATATATTTCGATGGAGTATTTCAAACAGAAAATCAGAGAAGGCGAAGTAGGTTCGTCGGCTATGCCGCACAAAGTCAATCCTATTGATTTTGAAAATGCCGAAGGCAATCTGGGAATTGCAAATGCCGTATTCGAGCATCTTTCAGCAAAACTTCCTGTTTCGCGCTTGCAGAGAGATTTAACCGATTCGACAGTTTTACGCAACATTGGCGTTCCAGTCGCTCATTCTCTGCTGGCATTCAAATCGTTGCTGAAAGGTCTGGAAAAATTGAAACTGAACGTCGAAGCTATCGACAAAGATCTGGATAACAACTGGGCGGTAGTTACCGAAGCAATTCAGACCGTTTTAAGACGCGAAGGTTACGAAAATCCATACGAAGAGTTAAAAAAACTTTCGCGTGGAGTATCGGGAATAAACCGAGAAAGCATATCCGCATTTATTAAAACTTTGAATGTTTCAGACGAAATTAAACAAGAACTCGAAGCTGTAAATCCGAAAAATTATACAGGAATCTGAAAATAACAGACACTGGCAGTTCAAAGCGTTGGCGATATGAGGTATTCCTTCCACAGTTCATCTATTGTTTTGGACGTCATATCCTTCCAGAACGAATCGCTGTATTTGTGATTTCGCATAGTTTCGTCCAGTTTGTCTATCAGATTTTTATTTTTGTGATTTTCGAGCCATGCAAAAAAACGCGCAGTGATGCGGTATGAGTTCGTATATGATTGAGACTGACTGACTTCTGGCAGTCTCCAGTTGCCTTTTTCGTTTGCTACTCCGTATTTGTAACGCACATAATCGGCTATTCCTTCGGTAATCCAGCCCGGCGCGTCTGTACGTCCATAATTCTGGACAATGTGCATAACTTCGTGAGTAACAACGTCAATATCTTCGGGATTACTCTTGAACCAGTCGGGGCAAAATACTACCCGTCCGCGAAATGTTGCAGCAACGCCTTTATATTCAGGATCGATCACAAACACGACTTTCTTTGTGGAATTTTTATTGAACCTGTTCACCAGTTGAGGATAAACCTGAAAAAAAACTTCGCAGAGTTTTGTTTTTGTGTTTTTATCAAAATCGGGCGATTTGTCTATAACAACAAGCGTATAACCGTCCTTAACGGTAGAATCTTTTATTTCGCCTGCTGTTAAGCAGTTACATGTCAGCGTGGAGATTAACGGTATTAAAATTAAATTTCTCATTACATCTGTATTTATTAAAAAAAATTTTTCGCAAAGTTAAATAAATTTTTTTTAATACGCACAACCGGATAAAATTTTTTCGTAAAATTTACAGAATAAGTTGACAGGTATGATTACCATACGGATTTTTTTACCGGTTTTTTACAACCCGTGCGTCCCTTAATATTTGTTTTGGTTAAAAAACATATTACAGAAACAATTCTTCAAAAATATTGTTTAAAAAGGTAAAAGTTTTGCTGTTAATTTAATTTTTTAATTTTTTTTTCGTTTTCCAACTCTTTTGTAATTCTCATAGATACAATATAATAGACATGAAAGTTAAAAAAATTTATCGGTTTTTTTGAAAAAACAATTTTTTATCTGAAAAAAAATGTAATTTTGTGCGTTAAAAAATATTAAACTAAGTTTAAGAAAGTTATAGAATGTATTGCAGTCTTAAAAAATATTGTTGCAAAAAGGATTTACTTACAATTGATAATGGACAATTAATAATTGATAATGGACAATTGACAATTGATAATTCTTCATTGTCAATTGTCAATTATCAATTGTCAATTACAGAGAGAGAGAGAGAGAGAGAGAGAGAGAGAGAGAGAGAGAGAGAGAGAGAGAGAGAGAGAGAGAGAGAGAGAGAGAGAGAGAGATAGAGATAGAGAGAGAGAGAGAGAGAGAGATATATAGAGAGAGAGAAAGATAGAAAT
>JAIROW010000059.1 GCA_031257315.1 Prevotellaceae bacterium | reverse complement strand
ATTCGTCCCAGAGGCGGAGATTTTCTGTATTCCAGTTTAGAATTTGAAATAATGAAACGCGATATTGTATTTGCAAAAAAATCAGGCGCTTCCGGCATTGTTACAGGCATACTTTTACCGGACGGTTCGGTTGACGAACATAGAACCAAAGAACTGGTAATCAGCGCAAACAGTCTGGGTATGGGCGTTACCTTTCATAGGGCTTTCGATATGACCGAAAACCCTTTTGAAGCGCTGGAAACGGTTATCAGAACGGGGTGCGAGCGAATTTTAACTTCGGGACGGGAAAACAAAGCCTTTGACGGTAAGGAATTGATAAGAGATCTTGTACGCAGTTCGAGAGAAAGAATCTCAATAATGGCTGGTAGTGGAGTAAATCTATCAAATGCAGTTGAACTGCTACAATATACCGGAATAAAAGAAATTCACATATCGGGAAAACGCCGCATTAACGGTGGTATGAAATATAAAAATGATAAAATAAATATGGGCGGACTGCCCGGTATTCCCGAATATGAAATTGACGTAACCGATGCTGAAACGGTTAAAAAAATATCCAACCAGTTAAAAAACATACAATCAGATGTTAAATAAACTATTACGGCAAAATATCAGTATTCCCCAGTTCGCAGGGTATTTTATTACTGCTCTGATTGCCATGAGCATAATTTTTACCGCTTTCGGATTTTCGATGGACGTTAAACCAATATTCTCGCCAGTCGGTAACGGGCTGTTTACAAGCGAGTACATGGTTGTTACAAAAAAAATTTCAGCGCTTTCGCTTATCAATTCAAAAGGCTCGATTTTTTCAGACAAGGAAGTCGAAGAAATCGCTTCTCAGGAGTTTGTAAAATCCATATCTTATTTTACGCCATGCAAATACAGCGTTTACGCCTACATGGAATCCACGACAAATTATCCGGCGCTTTCGACCGAAATGTTTTTTGAATCTGTGCCTGACAGACTGCTGGACGGAGCGGGAAAAGACTGGAAATGGTCTGAAAATGAGAATTTTATACCTGTTATACTTCCGCGCGACTATCTGGCTCTGTACAATTTCGGTTTTGCCGGAAGCAGAGGGCTGCCGCAAATTTCGGAAGAAATTGTAAAATCATTTACCTTTAATATATTAATAAGTAACGGTAACAAAAAAGAGCGATTCAAAAGCAGAATTGCAGGTTTTTCCAGTTATCTCAATACGATTTTGGTACCGGAAGCCTTTATGGAATGGGCAAACCGGAAATTCGGAGACTCGGAGCCGATAAAAAAGTCAAAATTGCTAATAGAAGTAAAAAACTCCGCAACGCCGGAAATCGCAGAATTTTTTTCATCAAAAAATTATGACGTAAAGGAAAACAAGGGTGAACAGGGAAAATTATCCTACTTCTTAAAAATTATAATAACGGCAGTATCCGTTATCGGTTTGCTGATTTTGCTGCCGGCTATGGGACTGATGTTTCTGAGTATAAATCTGTTAATATACAAAAACAGGAAAACGCTGGGAAATTTGATTTTGCTTGGATACTCGCGCACAGAACTTGCTTTGCCGTACTGTATTCTCGTACTATGTTTAAATTTGCTTACAGGTTTGGGTGCGTTCACAGTATTTGCTGTTACAAGGAATTTTTATATCGACAGATTAAATGTATTAAATATTGGAAAATCGCCGATAAACATTACAACAATACTTTTTGTTATAATATCCATTATGTTTGTAACGTTATTAAGTATGACATGGATACGTAAAAAAATCGGAAAAATAACGCCTCCGGTCAGAGGATAATGAAAAAAACAAACACATTAAATGTTTGATAATGAGTAATAAAACAAAAAATTTTTGTGATATAAAATAAATATATTAATTTGGCAGCTCTGTTTTGCATTAAAAATTGGAAAATGCAACAGGAGAAATGGCCGAGTGGACGAAGGCGCGCGCCTGGAAAGTGCGTATATTCCAAAAGAGTATCAAGGGTTCGAATCCCTTTTTCTCCGCAGAGTGACAGTTAAATATAATTTTTGATGAAAGTCATTTATAGATTAGAAATAAAAAAAATTAATATAATAAGTCTATTTTTTAAATTATTAAAAACAATGCAAGCCATGAAAAGAATTTTAAAGTTTTCAGCAGCAGTTACAGCATTTCTCTCTTATGGAGGCTATGCAATGGCACAGGGTGCAGAAGCAGGAGAACCGGCTCCACTTCATCAACAGTTAAAAATTCAGTTTATCGACGGTGGACCTCCCTTTATGACTCCTATTATCTTGTGTCTTGTTTTAGGATTGGCGTTCTGCATCGAACGTATCATTTATCTTAATTTGGCGACGTCCAACACGAAAAAACTGTTGGCAAATGTTGAAGAAGCGTTGGAAACAGGCGGAATTGAAGCGGCAAAAGACGTTTGCCGTAATACAAGAGGTCCAGTAGCGAGTATTTTTTATCAGGGTCTGGACCGCAACGAAGAAGGACTGGAAATGGTCGAAAAATCTATTGTTTCGTACAGCTCCGTTCAGGTTGGACAATTAGAAACCAATCTTCCCTGGATATCGCTGTTTATAGCGCTGGCTCCTTCGCTCGGATTTCTTGGAACTGTTATCGGAATGGTTCAGGCATTCGACGATATTCAGAAAGCCGGAACAATGTCTCCTTCGATTGTAGCAGGCGGTATGAAGGTTGCTTTGATTACCACTGTAACAGGTCTTATTGTTGCAATTATTCTTCAGATTTTCTACAACTACATCATTTCAAAAATTGATGCAATTGTAAATTCAATGGAAGATTCTACAATTTCGTTTGTGGACATTTTGATGAAACATAACTCCCAAAAATAAGGAATTATGTGGAAGAAGAATATATTTATAACCGTTCTTCTGTGGGTCATCTCAATTATTTCTGTCGGCTTATGTTTGTATGTATTTGTCAAAAGCAGCGGACAGGCGACAGAAAGCGACAAAGAAGAATTGGTTAAGGTTATAAACCCTATGTTTGTATGGGTTTATGTATTGGTTGCAGTTACTATATTGTTGATAATTGCTTTTCTGATAATGCAGGTAATCGAAAATCCGAAACTGGCTATAGGAATCCTTGTAGGGTTGTTAGGTCTTGGCGCAGTGGGTGGACTGTCGCTTCTTCTTGCAAAATCAGAAGCACTGCCTTTTACGCCCGGTCATGACCCCGTCAGTGACTGGACGATAATATTTGCAGACGTAAATATTATCGCCGTATATATAATGCTGGGGGCAACAATACTTGTAATGGCAGGAACAAGTATCTGGAACATATTTAAGTTGAGATAAAACCATAAGAAAATGGCAAAAAGATCAACACCGGAATTAAATGCCGGTTCTATGGCAGATATAGCCTTTTTGCTTCTGTCGTTTTTTCTTTTGACAACAACAATGGAACAAAATATCGGGATTCCCCGCCGTTTGCCTCCACTGTTGAACGAACAAGAGAAAACGAAAGAAGAAATCAATAGAAGAAACATTCTACAGGTATTTGTAAACAGCAAGGATCGTCTGTCTGTAAATCATGCCCTGATGGAAGTTATTCAATTGAAAGATGCGGTTAAAGACTTTATTTCCAATCCTAATGACGAAGATACAAAACCTATTAAAGAGGATAAACATATCGAAGGACTTGGGATGATGAAGGTAAGTAAAGGCGTTGTTTCACTGCAAACAGACAGAGGAACAAGTTACAGCATGTATATGGCAGTTCAGAATGAAATAATGAAAGCTTATGGCGAGCTTCGTGACGAGTTTTCAGTTTCAAAGTACGGTTCTGCTTACAACAAACTCACTGAAGACCAGCAGGAAGCAGTGAGAGGCGTTTATCCGCTCAACATATCGGAAGCAGAGCCGAGAGAAACAAAGAAAAAATAGGAGGTAAACAGAGATGAAAATAACGAGAAAAAAGAAAACAGGAGGATCATATTCTTCAAGTTCAATGTCCGATATTGTGTTTATGCTTCTGTTTTTCTTTATGGTTACTACAACCATGAGAGACGAGGAAATTCTTGTAAAGATAACTCTTCCCACAGCAACGGAAACTGCAAAACTTGAGCGCAAGGACCTGACATGCTATATTAATGTCGGACCTCCTATTCCCGCTCTGGAAACGCAATATGGAACGGATACCCGTATGCAATTAAACGATTCTTTTAGAACAATAAATGATATTCGCGATTTTGTTGCCGCCAAACGCGAGCAGTTGAACGAATCAGACAGGGTGCTGCTTACAATTGCTTTCAAAATGGACGAGCAAACAAGAATGGGTATTGTTACAGATGTTAAACAGGAGCTTAGAAGATGTCAGGCTTTGAAGATTAGCTATCTTGCAGCTCCGCCAAAGGATAAAAAATAGTTCTATGTTTTAATTTTGGCACGGTTTTTGATATATGTACTGTAACAGGTATTAACAAAAAAAATAAGATGCCTGAAATTAATAATGTATAACAATTAAAGTTTAAGATTATGGATTTAAAAAAATCAGTAAAAGCAAATTTACAGAACAAAAAGTTTCTGTTTTTTGAAATCGGTCTTTCTGTTTCGTTATTGCTGTCCTTCCTTGCGTTTAACTGGACTTCAAGCGAAAAAGATGCTCCTACGCTGGTTGCCCAGCACCAGGAGATAATTGAAGAAGAGGAACAGGTTCCTATTACGGAACAGGAACCTCCTCCTCCTCAGGAAATTCCTCAAATTATTCAGATTCCCGATGAAATCGAAATTGTTGAAGACAACATTGAAATCAAGTCGGATTTCGACTTCACAGAATCGGAAACAAACAATAACCTTATCACCGATTTGAGATACGTTGAGAAAAAAGAGGTTAAACAGGAAAAAGAGGAAGACGTCGAAGAAACTATTCCGTTTGCAGTTGTTGAAAAGAAACCTCAGTTTCAGGGAAAAGACGCAAGCAAGTTTCGCGACTGGGTCTATGAACAGATTAATAAACAGGGATATCCTGCCGCCGCGCAGGAAAACAACATTCAGGGGACAGTTTACGTGTCCTTTACAGTAAATGTTGACGGCTCTCTTTCCGAAATAAAATCGATAAGAAGAGTTGACCCTATTCTTGAAGAAACGGTATTTGAAATCGTAAAACGATCGCCAAAATGGACGCCGGGCAGTCAGCAAAACAAGCCCGTAAAAGTTGCGTATCAGATACCTATTACATTCAAGATACAGAATTAGAATGTGTGGATCATAATTAATGTTGAAAAAAAGGTCTTTGGTTTTCCAAAGACCTTTTTTTATGCAGCTAAATTTAGAGAGAGATGTAAAGTTACCTTTGACTGTAATTATTGTAATGTAATTTTAAATACCCAGGCGTATTCGCTTGCTCTTTTCGCGTACAGGGATTTGGGAATTTTGATTATTAACTGTGTTTGGTCGGCAGTTGTTTTGCTTGTCCATTTCAGTTTTACGTCTTCGGCGCCGAGCATGGTTATTTGTCCAGTTTTGCCAAGTGTAACAGAGCTGAGAGTGAGCTTGTCCTTTGGAAATTCGGTACATATTGCGTAAACTGTTTTACCGTCCTTGCTGCGTGTGTAGCGTATGAAGCCTTCCTTTGGGGTTGTATAGGGACGGGTATTGTATATGCCTTCCCCGTTTACCTTGAGCCACTTTCCGATGTCTTTCAGTCGTTTCACCTGAGCGTCGGGCAGCGCTCCCTTGCCGTCGGGGTTGACTATCAGCAGCAGGTTTCCTCCTTCGGCGACTATGTCCACGAACATGTCTATAAAGGTCTTGGACGAGATGACGTTCTCATCTGTATCCTGCCAGTTGAAGCCAAAGGAACTGCTTATTCCGCGATTTTCTTCCCATGCATGGTCTCCGTTCTTTTTGGATTCGTGGATGCTGTGATGCTCGCTGGTAAAGATGTCGCCGAGTCGTGCGCGTGATGTTCTGCGGTCTTCCTTTTTCAATCCGTAGCGGTCGTTGACTGCGACTTGTTTTCGTCCTTCGGCTTTGTTGTAGAAATATGCTGATATTTCATAGCTGCCCAGATCCTCCGCCATCGTGTCCCAGTCGCCGTCATACCATAGTATATCGGGATCGTATTTGTCGATGAACTCAACCGCCTGCGGTATGGAGTAGTCGCGGAGGAAATTTCTGACGGGGATTTTACCGGGTATAAGGTTTTCGACTTCGGGGGTATATGGCGCTGCCGGATTTTTATGTCTCATGCGAAACCATTCGCGTATGACCATCGCCGAGTCTGTTATGATGGGGTATTCCCATTCCTGCGTACCGTAGTAGAACCCGAACTTTAGTCCTTTCTTCTTGCAGTTGTCCACCAGTGGTTGCATGATGTCCTCTCCCAGACGTTCGCCGACATCCATGTGGGTATAGGACGATTGCCAGATGCACCAACCGGAGAAATGCTTGCAGAAGGGTATTACGTACTTCATTCCGGCTTCGACCGCGAGGTCGGTCAGTTTATCGGCATTAAAGTTTTCGGCGGTGAAGAGTGGGATAAAGTCTCCTCGCGAGAAATCTTTTCCCCAGTTCTTCTCGTGGTACTGGCGCAGGCTGAATATTTTACCGTGTTTATCATACCGGCGCGGTCCGTTGTTGTCTGCGATCATTTGATACTCGTACCAGTCGGGATACACTTCACGGTCAGGATCGAGCAGTAAGGTATATCCGGCGACAGACCACAAGCCCCAGTCGATAAACATTCCGAACTTTATATCGGAAAACCACTCCGGCGTTTGATGTTTCATGAGGGATAACCAGTCCGGTTTCCACGTTCCATTAGAGTTTACGTCCGTCATACGCCGGTATTCTTTAGCGGCACGCTGCATCATATCATCGGAGAACTTCTCCTGCATATCCTTTAATGTATAAGGATAGCGGAAGAGCGCCGGATCGTAGTCATCGCCCGGATCTATGCCGGATGGGCGACGGTAGTCTTTCGGAGCGAGCGGAATATCCCCGTCGCTGAAATGTAGAATTTGGAGGGCTGTTTGTCCGTAGCCCGTCATTGTGAAGTAGAAAATTGTCAGGATTAAAAAAATGTACTTGTTCATATTTTATGTATATAGTTTAAATGTATGAATAATCGATATTCCTGCATACGGGAAGATTAATTTAAAATTTTTTATTACCCTTGCTACCGTCATTTTTGTAATTGTTTTCATGCTGCAAAGATAGGTAAAAATGTTGAAACTGCAAAGTTTTTATTTACAAAACTTTGCAGTTATTTTTGACCTTTTTTTTGCGGATTTAAAGTAATCATAAATTTTACGTTAATCCTGTAATTTTTTTAATTTCGTTGAGTTTGTTCAACGCTTCCAGCGGCGTAAGATTGTTAACGTCCAACTGTTTCAGCTTGTCTCTGATTTCTTTGAGAACAGGGTCGTCGAGTTGAAAAATGCTTAACTGATAGCCTTCGTTGTGCTTTGCAAGGTCTGCTATTGGCTTTTCGAGCGAATCGTGCGATTTTTCCAGTTCTTTCAGTATTTTCGATGCGCGGAAGACTACGCTTTTTGGCATTCCTGCCATTCTCGCAACATGTATTCCAAAACTGTGAGCCACTCCGCCGGGTACGAGTTTGCGTAAAAATATCACTTTGTTGTTCAGTTCTTTTACTGTAACATTAAAGTTTTTGATGCGCGGGAAAGATTTTTCCATTTCATTAAGTTCGTGATAATGTGTGGCGAACAGCGTTTTGGCTTTTGACGCAGGATGTTCGTGAATATATTCGACCAAAGCCCACGCAATTGAAATACCGTCGTATGTGCTTGTTCCGCGTCCAATTTCGTCTAAGAGAATCAGGCTTCTGTCCGACAGATTGTTGAGAATACTTGCCGTTTCGTTCATCTCGACCATAAAGGTTGATTCGCCCTGCGAAATATTGTCGGTAGCGCCGACACGTGTAAATATTTTATCGACAAGCCCTATGGTTGCCGATTCTGCTGGAACATACGAGCCGATTTGCGCCATAAGCACAATCAGCGCTGTTTGTCGCAGAATTGCCGATTTGCCCGACATGTTGGGACCGGTAATTATTATTATTTGCTGACTGTTTCTGTCTAAAAACAAATCGTTTGCGATATATTCTTCTCCGTCGGGCAAAAGTTTTTCGATAACGGGGTGCCTTCCCTGTTTTATGTCGATTATATTTTCGGCGTTAACGGTCGGTTTGCAGTATTTGGACGTTATGGCAAGATGCGCAAATGAAAGCATACAGTCTAACTGTCCGACAAGAGAAGCGTTCAACTGTATTGGCGCGACGTATTCCATCATGGCAAGCATCAAATCGTTGTAAATCTGCTGTTCGATAACCAGAGTGCGTTCTTCTGCGCCGAGAATTTTTTCTTCGTATTTTTTCAGTTCTTCCGTAATATAACGTTCTGCGCCGACAAGCGTCTGTTTTCTGACCCATTCGGGCGGCACCTTGTCCTTGTGCGTGTTGCGTACTTCGATATAGTAGCCGAACACGTTGTTGAAACTGATTTTTAACGACGTAATACCTGTACGCTCCGATTCTCGCTGTTGAATTTGGGCAAGAATTTCTTTGCTGTTCAGCGATATATTTCTCAATTCGTCAAGTTCGCTGTTTACGCCGTCTGCAATTATGTTTCCCTTTGCCAGAAGGTTCGGAGGGTCGGGGATTATTTCCCTGTCTATTCGGTCGCATATTGCGGCGCAGGGGTTCAGTCGGTTGCCAATTTGACGCAAAACCTCGTTTTCTGAATCATTGCAGATTTTTTTTATTGAAGCGCAGGTGCGCAGCGACGTTTTCAGGTGTACGGTTTCTTTCGGACTTACCCTTCCGGCAGAAGTTCTTGATATGATTCTTTCGATGTCGCCGATTTCAAATATCAGACTTCTTAAACTGTCTTTTATGTCGGGATTTGCAATAAGGTATTCAACAAGATTGAGCCTGTCGCTGATAGCCTTCATGTCTTTCAGCGGCAGGGCAACCCAGCGGCGCATCAGTCGCGCACCCATAGGCGATATTGTTTTGTCGATAACGTTCAGCAGCGATTTTGCGTTTTCGCTGTTTGCCGAAAACAGTTCAAGGTTTCGGACTGTAAACTTGTCGAGCCAGACATAATGGTCTTCCTCGATTCTCGAAATTGAGGATATGTGCGAAAGCTGATTGTGCTGGGTAAGTTCGAGATAGTAGAGAATTGCGCCGGCTGCAATCTGTCCGTTTATAATTTCATCTATTCCGTAGCCTTTCAGCGAAACTGTCTGAAACCTGTTTAGAAGTTTTTCTTTTGCAAGATCTTCGGAAAAAGCCCATTCGTCGATTTTGAAAGTATAATATCTGTGTCCGAAATGTTCGTTAAAAAACGCTTCTTTTCCCTTTTGAAAAAGAACTTCCTTGGGCATAAAATTGTTGAGCAGCTTGTCGATATAATTCGGCTGACCTTCTGCAATGCAAAATTCTCCGGTCGAAATATCCAGAAAAGCAACTCCTACTGTGTGCCTGTCAATATGTACGCAGGCGAGAAAATTATTTTCCTTATGTTCCAGAATATTGGCATTAAAGGAAACACCCGGAGTTACAAGTTCTGTTATTCCACGCTTAACGATTGTTTTTGTCATTTTCGGGTCTTCCAGCTGGTCGCAGATAGCAACGCGCTGTCCCGCACGCACTAATTTTGGCAAATAAGTATCAAGCGCGTGATGCGGGAAACCGGCAAGTTCGACGTGCGAAGCCGTTCCATTCGCCCTTTTTGTCAGGGCAATGCCAAGAATTTCACTTGTCTTTACAGCATCATTGCCAAACGTTTCGTAAAAATCTCCGACCCGAAACAGCAACAGAGCGTCGGGATGTTTTGATTTAATCCCGTAATACTGTTTCATCAGTGGCGTTTCCGCGATTTTTCCGGTACTGTTTTTTTCTTTGTTTAACATCTGTTTTTTTAATTCCTTTAATTCCGTTTCTAATTCTGTTTTGTTTTTATTTTTTGCCGTTTCAGCCACACTGTTACAGTATGTCCGTAGTACGAAGTTGCATTAGCTTCCGGTTCCTGCTTATATACTGTTGAATTAAGACTGTCGGTAACAGTTTTAATATTCGGGTCGAAAATACACTTGTAGTTTAGAGAATTTTCAATAATAATATCTTCTGCCGACTGTTTTACAGCCCCCATAACATTCGGAACGCTGATGGCAGTTACGTTTACTGTATCCAGCCCAAGCCGCAGGTCTATATATTCTCCGACAGGCAGCATAACTCCCGGTTCAATATTGTGTTTCATGTAAAGCTGTTGCAGAACATTGTTTGTAGCATAATCTTTTGAATCGTAAATCAGCTGTCCAACCCTGAATCCTTTGGCTGTCAACACGGCTTTTGCCTGTCTCAGCGAAAGTCCGACAACTTTGGGCAGTACTTCTTTTTTCTGCGACAGCGAATTAACCGTCAAAAATATTTTTCTGTTCTTCTTCACATAACTTCCTGAATCCGGATTTTGTTTCCAGACTGCTCCTTTCGGAAAATCCTTTCGGAAAACGGAATCCGTTACCTCGATGCGCCAGTTGTTTGCTTTGGCAATAGCAAGCGCCGAATCCAGCGTTTTTCCCGTAAAATCGGGCAAAGGTTTCGATACCCCGTGACGGGTAATTTGATCAAGCAGTATGCTGCTGATTATCAATATTAATACTATTGCAGCCAGAGCGAACAATATATGACGTAAATATATATTGTTCCAAAGTTTTAAAAATGTATTTTTCATTATTTATTTAATACTATAAAAATCATTGTGTCAATTCTTCAAGTTTCTCAAAATCAATTTCCGGAGCTTTGCCGTTAGCGGCGCGGGTAAACAAAGTACCCGGAACTGTGTAACCGTTTAAAAATCCGCAGTTTTGCAAAAAGAATCCTCCGCTTTCGACCCCGCCCGTGTAATCCATTCTTGCCTGTTTTCGTCCGGTTTCGTCGGTAGAAAACCTCGCTTCAGTAAGTTCTATCCATTTGCCGTCTATGGTACGCGCCCACTGGTTGCAGTACAGCGCTTTTCGGGACAAATATCCCTTTTCGGGGTTAAAACTTTCGAGAAACGAGTGCGCTCTTTTATAATACGTATCGGTTTTTGGACGCAGCCACGAGGCTACAAGAATCCATTTGCCTTCGTCGCCGTAAAAGTATGAAGTATAGATACTTGAACCTTTTCCATCGGGTCTTATTCGCGTTAAAAATCTGTACGTATTGCCTGTTTTCCATGTATATGTCATATAACTTTGACCGCCGGAGCCTTCGTTGCCAAATTCTCCTGTACGGGTATTTTCGCCTTTTTTTAAAAGCACAATTTTCATGTCGTCCGGAATTTCGCCTGGATTATCGGTTTTGTAGGGACTCCAAACCGAGAACAGAACTCTGCGCTCCGTAGGGCTGTTGACCTGCATACCGAAGTAACCTTCGGCAAATCCGTTTGACATATAATATGTTCCAACGGGATCTTCGCCTTCGGGCGCAGTTATTTCGTTATAAAACCATTCTACCGTTTCATTTTCAGGAAACGGATAGTTTAAATGAACCGACGGTCCGCGCCGTCCCCAGTAAAACGAAAAATCGTTTACAAAATGCAGTTTTCCGCCGGCTGCATCTCCGTTGACAAGCAGGTCGTATGCCGACGCATATATTTTACCTTTTTTAGTAACTCCCTGTAAATCAACGCGAATATAGCCGGTATCTTTTACGGCAACTGTGCCGATATATGTCGTATCACTTTCGTGCGAACCGAGTTTTACGTAAAATTCTTTGCCTTCTGCTGCGACTTTTACTGTTGAACCGTCGGCGTCGCCGTATCTCAAAAACAGATTCAGGCTGCCGGTGCGCGAAGTTCTGAAATATACGCTGTACACGGTTGCGGAATCTTTCCAGTCAACTATTCCTTTGTCGGAAACGGAGGAGCGTCTCCGTCGCGAATCGGGACTGTCTGTCTCCATTTTTTTTGTAATGTATGTGTTTCCTCCAAGCGGTATGGAAACAACATTTACGGCTTTCGGAATACTGCCGCACGACACAAATACGACAAGTATAAATGCTAACAACCTTTCCATCAATAAATTGTTTTTATAAATCGAAATGCAAAATTAAACAAATTTAGTTTATTTTCGACGTGATATATTTTTTGTTGCTCTGACAATTCTTCCGTCCTTTGTCAAACCTTCGACTGTTACAGTGTAAGATGTTGACGCATCGGCTGTATAAAAATCAAATTCGCCGTCGCCACTTTTCAGTACAATGTTCGGATTCCAGTAAATTGTTGTCCGTCTGTCTATTCCGGCAAAAGGCACGTCGTATTTGGGCGAATAAAATTCCACGTCTTTTTTGTAGCCTTTCGGAAACAGCGTTTTTACGTTGAACTGCGGAACGTTTTTGTTGTTGACCGTTCCCGTTTTTGTGTATATAATAATTGCTCCTCCGGCGCCGCGCGAACCCAGTACGGCGGCTTGTGCGTCCTTCATTACCTCTATTCGTTCAACATCTCTGATATTGACGCTATTAAGGTCAAAATCGTCCCATATAATATCGTCGATAATAAACTGCGGCGCAATGGAAGAACCCCGTATCGAAACTTTATTGCCCGATACAAAAACTCCGGGTATTTCCATTAACGCGCGAGACAGATCGGTGGCGTTTTTGAATGCGTCGGCTTTGACAACGGTATTGAACGACGAAGAATACATTGACGTTTTGTGCGTCAAAGGCTCGTCCTTGTGTCCTGTAATAACAATTTCTTCGAGCGTTGTAACGCGCATACCAAATTCGTCGGAATATTTCAGGTCTGCTTTTTCTACATAATTTTTAAACAGACTGTCGTATTCAAATTCTGAAACGACAAACGGTTTTACCGGAGGCGCCGTTTCCGGGTCAACAAGAAGTTCTACATATTTTCCGCCCCTTTTGTTCAGCGCCTGCACTACGAACATGGTGCTGTCGGGAAATTCAAATCCGTTGAAACTGAATCTGCCGTTTTCGTCCGACAGAGTCATGTCGAAATAGCCGGCAGGCGAAAAGACAGAAACGCTGTTGTTTTCGTTCACCTTGCTGCCAAGCACCCGTTTTACCGTACCCGAAATTTCCTGTCCGGCTTCGAGATAATGTACCGGTTTTTCAATTGAATCCTTAAATACCGCCGGCATGCTGTATCTTCTCCAACCCTGTGTAAGCATCAGATAATCAGCATCAGACGGTATTTTCAGATAATGAGCCGGAGATTCGACGTAACCCCTGATTTCGGACGACAGCAATAAACTCGAAGTTATTGTAAACAGGCTGTCGGGTAAAACGTCTCGATTGTCGGTAACGGAAACTGAAACATTTCCGTCAAGCGGATTGCCTTCCCTGTCGGTAACGGCAATTTTTACGGCGGCATGTTCGCGCTTCCCGTAATCGGTTTTATCGGGCGTCAACTCGGTTTTCGGAATTTCGATGCTGTTCAGGTTGAAATACAGCCTTTCGCTTAACGTATTCATGTCGCTGTCAACGAGCAGTATCTGAATTACGCCCGAAGGCAGCGTCGATTTGTCGATAGATATAATATTTTCGATTTCGCCGGAATAAACCGGAATACCTCTGAGATGAACCAGCAGGTTCAGCGTTCTGTCCCTGAAATCCTTGCCTTTAAGCACATTGATATACATTTTGCTTTTATTTTGAGTTACTTTCAGAGCGCAAGCATCAGACTGCGAGGCTGGCAGTTTGTAGCGTTTTGTTTTCCCGTCCTGCGTTTTACATTCGGCAAAATAATTTTTCCCATGTTCGGGATAAAAATAAAACGCGCCCATTCCTGCATGAACCGACTTGAATACTCCTATTGAACTGTTGTTTCCGTCAAATATTTCTCCCGAAATACTGTCTTCCGAAACTCCCGACGATTTCAGCGCCTTAAAACCTATGCGACAGTGAATGTCGCTGATAAGACTGCCGCCTTCGGGAAAAAACGATACGTCAAAATCGTCGTCGGGAACAGGCATGTATTTTTTGAATTTCCTGCCGTTCCGTTCAAATTCTACATAAACTGTCTGAGTTTTATCAGACGTTTTTTTGAATGAATAGCCGTCGTTAATATCAAATTTTTTCATTTTTCCTGTATCAATTCTGATACTTAAATTTTCAACGTTTATCGGTTTGTTGTCGTAATCGGAAACATTGAGTTTGAATTTTACGTTTTTGTTTTCAAATACAAAATCGGTACTTATTTGATACATAAAAGACTGCGGGTCGGCGACAAATATTTTCTTTTCAAAAAAATAATCTTCTCTGTTACGCATAAAATTTGTACAGGCGCGAATCAGATATGTCCCTTCGGCTAAATCGTCGGGCAGAGAAATACTGTTGTGGAAAGCGCTGTCAGCGGAAGGACGGATTTTGTCGCGACTGACCGATTCGCCGGCTGGACTTACCAGTTCTACATATATGTACCGACTTAAAACTGCCGGAGCGTGCAGTATTGCATCGACTAAATATGCTCTGTACCAGACTTTTTCACCGGATACATAAGTCGATTTATCGGTATGAAGATAAATTTTTTCCTGTGGAAAAGATTTTAGCTGTTTGCCCAGTTTTTCTTCAAGCGGATGAATACTTTGTGCTTTAACGCCAGCGGCGAACAGCAAAGCAAAAACGAAAAAAACAATATGTTTCATATATTTTACAGTTTTATTTTGCGCAAAAATAGTAAAAAAATCATTACAGCAGGTATTATACCGCAAATTTTATGATTTATTACATTAATTAATTGATTTTCATGTATATAAAACTGTAAATATATCAGATATTCCAGAACAGGATTATTTTTCAGTTTGTAAAATCCATAAATTTGTAACCCTTTTATTCCAGCTTGCGAAGATTTGCAACCCGTGCGAACGAATAAACTGACAGAATTACAAATTTTTCAGTATTAACATATTTCCAAAACAAAAACAAATTAAAATCATATCAATTAAATTTAGACACCGTATGTTTATTTACTTATGCGAATCAGGAGTTAAAATGTCTCGCAGGGACAAAATTTTCATAACCGCAGGCGAGCGATAGCGTTGCCTGCGGCTAAAAACGACAACAACCGACTGACTGAAAGGCAGAACTCTATTGCAAAAGAATTGAAGTTTTGCCTTACAGGCAAAGAAAAGAACGATTGTGCTACCTCAAACTGCGCTTCGCTTGTATGCGGTTATGAAAATTAAGCTCATTCGGGCTAAAATAACGTTTTCAACCATTGATTCGCATTAATTAGAGATGCGGAATAAACCGGTAGAGACGTTGCATACAACGTCTCTACAAGTCAGAATTTCACATTATTCAAAACATTAAAATTCTGACTTTCGTTTATTTTTGAAAGAGATTTTGTTTTCGACGCCTTTACGAAGACGTTTAATATTTTTGCGGTGAGTGAATATTATCATGGACGAAGCGCAGATACTGAATATTTTCAGCGTATTGGTAATTGTAGAAGGTTGCAGTATTATGCCGAACAGAAAAATTACGACAAGCGGATACGATATTGCCGACATAATGGAACCGAGTGATACATAGTGGGTTATCGACAGCGTTATTATAAATACGCACAGTGTAACCAGCATTGGAAACGGAGAAATTGCCACCAAAATCCCTGCGGTTGTGGCAACGCCTTTGCCTCCCCTGAATGATGCAAATATCGGAAAAATATGTCCCAACACGGCACAAATTCCAAGTATAATTTCATATCCGGCATACAGTTCCGGATTATCAACCTGATTTAGCGGAGTAAAACGGACAAACAGAACAGCAATCAGCCCCTTACAAAAATCAGCAATAAAAACCATTATTGCCGCCTTAGCTCCAAGAACTCTCAATACATTGGTAGCGCCAGCATTGCCGCTTCCGTGTTCTCTAATATCGATACCTCTTGTTTTGGCAATCAAAACCGCGCTTGAAACTGAACCTATAAGGTATGCGGCAACTGCATATAAAATATACAAAATATTCATAGTATTACGATTCTCTGTGTTTTCGGGCAGCAAAGTTAACATTTTTTTATAACATGCAAATATTTTTCGTTTTCAATTATACAGTTTGATATTCTTTTTGTAACTTTGCGCCGGAAATATTTGCCGGAAAATCATTGAAAAAAATATCATGTTCCGGACAGATAAATATATTGAAATACTTTGAAACATAAATTGATATGACATTAATAAAATCTATTTCCGGAATCAGGGGAACTATCGGCGGAACGCCGGGCAATGCACTTACGCCCCTGGATATTGTGAAATTTGCAGGAGCTTATTCCAAATGGATAAAGCAGAGAAATATTTCCTGCAAACGTGTTAAAATTGTTGTCGGCAGAGACGCCCGTCCTTCGGGAGATATGGTTAACCGATTGATAACCGGAACATTAATTGCATCGGGAGTTGATGTAATTGATATTGGACTGGCAACCACGCCAACAGTGGAAGTCGCCGTAACCGGCTTGCTGGCGCAGGTCGGCATAATTCTTACCGCAAGCCACAATCCCAAACAGTGGAACGCCCTGAAACTGCTCAACGAAAAGGGCGAATTTTTGAGCGACGCCGACGGAAAAACATTGCTTGCAATGGTCGAAAATTCGGATTTTAACTTTGTGGAAGTCGATGATTTTGGACAGATTTCCTGCGACAACAGCTATACCGATAAACATATTGACGCTATTCTGAAACTTCCGGCAGTTGACGTCGAAGCTGTCAGAAAATCAGGTTTCAAGATTGTTGTGGACGCGGTAAATTCTGTCGGAGGTATTGCCGTTCCACGACTTCTGGCAGCAATGGGAGTTCAGGTAATTCAACTTAACTGCACTCCCGACGGTCAATTTGCCCACAATCCCGAACCATTGCCTGAAAATTTGACAGAAATCGCAAAAACAGTTGTCCAGTCAAACGCCGATTTGGGCATAGTCGTCGATCCCGATGTGGACAGGCTGGCTCTTGTATGCGAAAACGGTTCATTTTTTGGCGAAGAATATACTCTTGTAGCAGTTGCCGACTACATTCTGAGCGCCGAAAAGGGAAATACAGTCTCAAATCTCTCATCGTCAAGGGCTTTGAAAGATGTTACCGAAAAATATGGCGGCGAATATTTCGCTTCGGCTGTGGGAGAAGTGAACGTTGTTGCTAAAATGAAAGAAGTCAATGCAATAATAGGCGGCGAAGGCAACGGCGGAGTAATTTACCCTGCGCTCCACTATGGACGCGACGCTCTGGTTGGAATCGCCCTGTTTCTTTCGCTGCTGGCTCGCAAAAACGTGAAATGTTCCGCGCTCAGAGCCGAATACCCCGATTATTTTGTATCAAAAAACAAGCGAACTTTAACTCCCGACACTGATATCGACATGATGCTCGAAAAAATAAAAACAAAATATTCCTGTCGCAGAATATCCGATGTTGACGGCGTTCGCGTCGATTTTGACGACCAAAAAAAATGGGTGCATTTACGAAAATCAAACACCGAACCGATAATCAGAATTTATGCCGAAGCCCGTTCTGCTACGGACGCCGACGCTTTGGCAAAAGAAATTATGTCGGAACTGTAAAATAATTGATAATTATGCAAATCAGGGGATTGAAAACGTTTTGTTTAGCCCGAATGGGCTAAATTTTCATAACCGCAAACAAGCAAAGCGCGGTTTGCGGTAGCACAATCGTTCTCATCTTTGCTTGTAAGGCAAAACTTCAATTCTTTTGCGATAGAGTTCTGCCTTTCAGACAGTTGGTTGCTGTCGTTTTTAGCCGCAGGCAACGCTATCGCTCGCCTGCGGTTATGAAAATTTTTTCCCGCAGGGATATTTTTACTCCCGATTTGCATTAATAAGAAATTTTTTACACTTATTCAGCAAGTTCAGAACGACGAATATAATAGTCATTATATAAATTATGTAAAATACGCGCGAAAGTGTTACCTTTGCGCCATGAAATAATATATAGAATACATGGATAACGAAAAAAAATTCCGCGCACTGAAAGGCAAATCTGTTGCGGAATCAAATATAAAACAGCGTATCAGAACTTTACTCGAAAACCTGAACAAAGGCGTTTACGAAAAGGAAAACGTAATTTCAATGGCATTGCTTTCTGCCGTAGCCGGCGAAAGTATTTTTCTGTTAGGAGCGCCGGGCGTTGCCAAAAGTCTGATTGCAAGACGCTTGAAATACGCTTTTAAAGACGGTAAAACCTTTGAATATCTTATGAGCCGTTTCAGTACGCCTGACGAAATTTTTGGACCGGTTTCTATTTCAAAACTCAAAGAC
>JAIROW010000017.1 GCA_031257315.1 Prevotellaceae bacterium | reverse complement strand
AGCCAGAACTTGAATATTTTCTGCTCCACAGGGTTCTGCCTTTACAGGCAGCGTTATCGTCTCACTGTTTCTTCCGCCGGTCGTTGACCGGCGGTTATGAAAATTCTGGCTTTCAGCCAAATATATGCTTTCAAATAGCATATTTAATTTTACATAAACTCTATTGACAATTGACAATCGTAAAGATGCGATTAATCGCGTCTCTACAACTTGTTTATCCAAAAATAAATTTACATAATTTCTAATAGAGTTTATGTAAATTTATTAGAGTATCTACTGGCTGAAAGCCAGTATTTTCATAACCGTATGTCGTTTGACATACGGACAAACATAATCCCAAATAACTGGCTGAAAGCCAGAACTTGAATATTTTTTGATACACAGGGTTCTGCCTTTACAGGCAGCGTTATCGTCTCACTGTTTCTTCCGCCGGTCGTTGACCGGCGGTTATGAAAATTATGGCTTTCAGCCAGATATATGCTTTCAAATAGCATATTTAATTTTACATTAACTCTAATGTACGTCTCTGCGATGGACGCGGTTCGACGGATAATTATTCCGGAGATATTTTTGCAGATAATCATAAAACATTACCTTTGCAAAAATTTTAGAACAGAAAAATTATGCATAAAACAGCGCTTATTACAGGCATTAACGGACAGGACGGCTCGTATCTTGCCGAGTTTTTACTGGACAAGGGATATATGGTTCACGGAATTATCCGCCGCAGTTCGACTTTTAACACTCATAAAATCGAACATCTGTATATTGACGATTTGATTGAAGACATGCACAAAAACCGCAAAGTGCAGTTGCATTACGGCGACATGACCGATTCGTCAAACCTTATCAGGCTGATACAGCTCATTCGTCCCGACGAAATTTACAATCTTGCAGCACAGTCGCACGTTAAGGTGTCGTTTGAAGTGCCTGAATATACTGCCGAAACCGACGGCGTGGGTACGCTGCGCCTGCTGGAGGCAATACGGATATGTGGACTGGAAAAGCATACAAAAATCTATCAGGCTTCAACTTCGGAACTGTACGGGCTGGTGCAGGAAGTGCCGCAGAGCGAAACAACGCCGTTTTATCCGCGCTCGCCATACGCGGTGGCTAAACTTTACGGTTTCTGGATTACAAAAAACTACCGCGAAGCATACGGAATGTTTGCAGTCAACGGCATACTTTTCAACCACGAAAGCGAGCGTCGCGGCGAAACTTTTGTAACCCGCAAAATTACTATGGCTGCTGCGCGAATTGCTCGCGGATACCAGAAAAAACTGTATCTCGGAAACCTCGACGCGCGTCGCGACTGGGGATACGCAAAAGATTATGTGGAGTGCATGTGGCTTATTCTGCAACACTCCAAACCCGAAGATTTTGTGATTGCTACCGGCGAAATGCACACTGTCCGCGAATTTTGCACGCTGGCTTTTCGTGAAACAGGTATCGAACTGGAATGGCAGGGAACTGGAATTAACGAAAAGGGTATAGACCGCCGCACCGGAAATACGCTGGTAGAAGTCGATCCCGCATATTTCCGTCCCACCGAAGTCGAACAGTTACTTGGCGACCCGACAAAAGCCAAAACATTGCTGGGCTGGAATCCTACTAAAACGCCGTTTATAGAACTGGTTAAAAAAATGGCAAAATTCGACTGCGATTATGTAGAAAAAATTCATGCCCGCAGATAGCGGTTTTCGGTTTTCAGTTGACAGTTTTGCATATCTGTCAACTGAAAACTGCTTACTGTTCTCTCTTTGAAGGTATCTTTACAGTATATGTTTTTGTTGACGACAGTTTCGAATCGATAATCCACGGGTTGAACATGCGGAGCAGTTTGTAGTTGGTACCGTTACTCAATGCAAATTCAATCCAGTTAACAGGACCTGTTACCTCGATTTCGGAGTACTGTAACGGTTTCATATCGTTTTTATGCACCTGAAAACCGTATGTTTCGGGATTTTGTATTATCAGTTTGTATGCAATGGCGCGGAATACATATCTTGATGTTTCGGAATTAAGATACATGTCGTAATAACTGTTCTGTTTCTGCATTTCAATCTGATTTGAAATGTATGACATGCCAACGTTGTACGAGGCGACTGCAAGCGTCCAGTTTCCGAACCTGTCATAAGCTTTTTTCAGATATTCGCAGGCTGCTTTTGTCGATTTTTCAAGATTGTAGCGCTCGTCAATTTCCGAGTTTACGGTCAATCCAAAATCTTTTGCCGTACCCGACAGAAACTGCCAGAAACCGGCTGCTTTCGACGGAGAAACGAGATTTTGCAGATTGCTTTCCGCAATACAGACATACTTCATGTCGTCGGGAACTTCGTACTGTTTCAGCAGTTTTTCGATAGTTCCCATATAACGGTTCGACAATTGCAGCGTATATATCATTGACGAATGCCAGTAGCTTATTGCGTTCATTTCGCGTCTGAGCGACTCTTTTGTGTCGAAATATTCGAGCGGAACTTTTTCTCCGCAAAATGTTACCTGTTCGGGAACAGGCGTGGAACTGATGTTTTGTTTCAGCGAATTTGAGGCAGGTTTATTCCACTGAGCATACATGTTGCCGGCTGCCAAAAAACAATAAGTCAATAATACAAATCTGTACATATCTAAACAATATCAAACAATATTTTGTCGTGCAAAATTAATATAAACTTTCATACGGGCAAAAGTCCAACCTCCGGAGACCTTGATATTGCGCTGAATTTAACCTTGTTAGATTGCTGTAAATCTTGAATAAAAATTTACAGAATTTCAGAATTTTCAGAATTTACATGTTTTGGAAAATTTTACAGAATTGCATAATTTTCAGAATTTACATGTTTTGAAAAAATTTACAGAATTGCATAATTTTCAGAATTTACATGTTTGAGAAAAATTTACAGAATTGCATAATTTTCAGGATTTACATGTTTTGGAAATATGTAAATTTTGAAAATTCTGTCATTTAGAAAAAGACTGTCCTTTTATGGACAGTCTTTTTATGCTCAGTTCACAGTTTTAAAATTGAAAAACTGTTAATTTACGGCAAGAGGGGGAACGTTGTTTTCGGCGCCCGGATAACCGATGTTCTGGTTTATTTTGCCTCTCGTGTTAGATGTGATGGCGTCGGCGGGAATTGGCCAGAGAACGTGGTGAACGCTGATTTTGTATTCGGCATAAGCCGTAACGACGCCTTTGTTGTAAAAGTTGTTTCGGGCTGTAACCCAGTCGTAGTAAAAATTGAAGCCCGTTTCTTTCACGTTTGAGCCTATGCCGCCGGGTCCGGAAAAATTGTCGAGTTTGTAAGCGCGTCCGCCGAATACTTCGCAGAGTTTGCCTGTTCTGGCATAAGTATAGGCAATGCGTACAAGTTCGACATGCCGGTTTTCTTCATAATACAGTTCACGCGCCCGTTCGTCGAGAATGGCGCCGATGTTGACGTCGGCGGCGGTCAGCGGGTCGGCTCCGGCACGCTGACGTACTTCGTTAAGAGCGGTGGCAGCATCTGCCGGCTGATTTTTCCAGTAATAACATTCGGCAAGCATCAGCCATACTTCTGCCGAGCGGTAGATGTACCATGGCGTTTGTCCGCCCTGCTGTTCGCGGTTTAGCGGGTCGGGGACAAAAAGTTTGTAGTGAGGCCACGAAAACCAGCCGCGTATGGAATCGGACACGCTCATGTTGGCAGGCTTGACAAGGTTTTTTCCGTACCATTCGTTGCCCGACGATTTGAGTCCGGGATGGTTGTAATACAGGTCTTCGGGTTTTTTCCAGCTGTCGCCGTTGAAACGTCCGCGCAGGTCGTTCTTTTCCTTTTCTGTCCAGATGCCGTATTGCAGATAGTTTGTCGGGCGCAGGCGACCGATGCCGCGTCCGTAGAGGGCGTTGTTGTCCATGTATGTGCCGATGAGCGTGTCGTGTACAAGTATTTGATTGCCTGTTTTTCCGTCGGGCGTAACAATGTATGCGGCAGCCCAGTAGGGGGTGGCGTTGCGCATGAGCAGGATACGGTCTGAGCCTTCGATACTGGGGTAGGATACGACGTACATCAATCCTTCGGTGTTCGACATGTCGAGTTTAGCCTCGACGCTGTGCAGGTCGTGCATCATGTTTGTGTTCGGCTTGGTTCTGTTTGTCGTAAATCTCGCCTTCATTAGCGGATATTCGTCGGTTATTTCCTTTCCGATTTGGATTGCCCTGTCGAAATCGCCGAGCGCCATGCAGTATTTCATCAGCAGTACTCCGCAGGCGGCGTTTGAAGTTTTGCCGCGGTCAACTTTCTTTGGAACCCATTGATATGCAAATTCGAGTTCTCGTTTCATTCTTTCCATTAAAGACCAGCGGTCGTGGGTATAGAAGTCGAGTTTCGGTTCGGCTATTTCGCCGTCGAGGAAAGGAATGTCGCCAAACTGGTGCAACATCTTGTAATAGCGGTATGCACGTTGAAAATATGCGGCTCCGAGAACGGCGTTGCGTTCGGCTTCGTCTTTCCAGTTTGCGTCGTCGATGCGCGAAATAATTACGTTGGCATATTTTATGCCCTTGTAACCTTCGCGCCAGTACCAGCCAACTCTGTTACGGTCAACATTGTCGAGGTTTGCGTCGGGCAGGAAACTCACGTCCAGATTCATGGCAGGACCGGCTTTGTCGGTTGTGCCTTCGACGGCGATGTCGGTTACAATAAGTTCGGTAATCAGCGGAGCGCCGTCGCCGAAAAATTCGTGCCGCGAATTGCGTTCGCAGGCTGTAAGCGCCGAATACATGCCGTCGGCGTTGACGTATGCGTTTTCGGGAGTATAGAACGACAGCGGCTTGGGGTCGAGCCAGTTTTCGCTGCAAGCGTTGAACAGGCATGTTGCTGAAACGGCGAACAGCGCGGCAGCCGTTTTTTTATTTTTAATTATACTTTTCATAAAAATGCGTTTTGAGAGTTATAAAGTGAAATTGATACTCATGTTGTATGTTCTTGGGGTAATATCTCCGCCTTCGGGGTCGCCGAAATTCCACTGCGGCGCCCATACTGCGGCGTTGCGGATACTGAACGACAGGCGCATGTCCTGTACATGGAAACGTTTTGAAAAATGGCGCGGCACCTGATACGACAGAGCGACGTTTTCAAGTCTGATGAACGATTTCAGCAGATAGTTGTTGCCAATATTTTTTGAGCCGATGCGAGCGTAGTCGTTTTCGGGCGTTTCGGGCGTCCAGCGCGGAATGTCGTACCATGTGCGGCGGTCGGCGAGCGATACGGCGTTGGCAGCGCGGTTGAACGTGTCGTAGTGTCCGAGATGCGAATACAGCATCAGCGAGAATGTCCAGTATTTGTATAAAACCACATCGTTGCGCCACGACCAGCGGTAGCGCGGAGTTGTATAGCCCTGAAACGTTTTGTCGTCATCGGTCAGCACGCCGTCGCCATTCTGGTCAACATATTTGAAATCGCCGGGTTGGAGACCGTACTTTGCAGCCTCCTCTTCTTCGCCGAGCTGATACACGCCGTTGCGCTGATAATCCCAGATACGGTACTGATCCTGTCCGATAAACCATCTGTTTTTCTTGTCGTCGGCTTCCTTTTGCCCGACGACATTTCCGTTTTCGTCAAGTACGTTTACCATATCTCCGTACAGCGATTTCAGCCTGCTTCTGTTCAGCGAAAAGTTAACGGTTGACGTCCAGTCTATAATCTCGGTTTTGACGGGGTGAACGTCCAGCGTCAGTTCGAAGCCTTTGTTTTCCATTTTGCCAAGATTAGCCATTACGTTGTCGAAACCGAGAATCGTAGGCAACGTGCGGCTGACTAACAGGTCGTTTGTTTCGGAAACATATCCTTCCATCGAACCGCTTATCAGCCCGTTGAAAAACGAAAAGTCGAGACCGACGTTGTATGCCTGCGTGCGTTCCCAGCGCAGTTTTTTGTTTGACATGCGGTTGACCCACAGCTGTGAGGCGATATAGATAGCGCCGTTCTGGTCGATATACGGGTGCGGACTGGCGGTGAGATCTGACAGGGCTTCGTACTGCCCGATGTCGCGGTTGCCGTTCTCGCCCCACGAGAGTCGGAGCTTACCGTAGTCGATAATGCTGAGCGCCTTCTCCATAAACTGTTCGGACGTGAAAACCCAGCCAAGCGCGAGGGACGGGAAGGTTGCACGCGGATTCATCTGCCCGAAAGCAGAATAGCCGTCGCGACGGACAGAAGCGGTTATCATGTATTTATCTTTTAACGAATAAAAAAGCCGTCCCATCAGCGCGTCAGCCGTGCGGTAAGTATCGTTGCTCGATACGGTCGGCACGGTGCCGGCTTGCAGCCGGTGATAGCCAAGTATGTCGCTGGGCGAGTATTTCGTGTTGTTTGCCACCGTTTCCCAATACCTGTCCTGTTCGGCGTTAGCCAGAAGGGTTACTTCAAACTTGTGAATACGGTTGAAAGTATGTTTCCATCGAACAATATTATCTATAAGCCAGTTGTAATCCTTGTATGTCCGGCGGCTCGACGACCCGCCTCCTGCTCTCCATTCGGGGTGGGTGGACGATTCGTGGTAGTAATATTCGCGGAAACGGTAGTATGGCGTGAAATTGAACTGGTATTCGATGCCAAATGGCAGGAATATCTGCGCATAAAGGTTTGCGTTGATGAAATGCGACAGATTTTTCTTGTCCCTGTACAGCGCGTCGATAAACGGGTTCTTCGAATTGTTGTCGCCGTTTGGATACATGCGATAAGGGCTGTCGATATTGTCGATTTCGTTGGCAGCGTATGGCGACAGATTTTCGCGCTGCCCGACATCGGCAATCATGCGCTGATCGTCGGTCGGGAGATACAGCTCGTCGCGCGTATTGAACGAGGCGTTGAAACCGACGGTCAAAAATTTTGTTATTTTCGATTCTATATTAAGCCGCGTGCGAAAATTGGTATATTTTTCATTTGCACGGACGCCCTCGCGGTCGGCATATCCAAGCGACCAGTAATACGACGTGTTTTCGTTGCGATTCGACAGCGCAACGGTATAATCCTGCTGCAAACCGGTCTGAAAAACAATATCGTCCCAGTTCGTAATTTTACCGGCAAGATAATTGTCGATTTCAGGCGTTTTAAGTTCAAGCCGCGTCAGCCACGCACGAACAAGCTCCTCTTCCGACGGCAGCGCGGTAACAGGCGTTTTCTGCGTATAATTGTACCAGTCAAGCTGGCTTACGCCGTTCAGCAGACGCGGGTCGGTAAACTTGCCCGGATATTTTTCCAAATCTTCTTTTGTTGTTTTGCCGACTTCGTAATCGTAGCGAAATTTCAGAAAGCCAGGACCGTCGAGCGTGCGCGGCAAATTGGCAGCCTCTACAAATCCGACGCTGGCGTTGAACGTTACGTCCGGTTTGCCAGACGCCTTTCCCCTTTTGGTCGAGATTGCAACAACGCCGTTAGCGGCTTTTGCTCCGTAAACGGCAGCCGCGCTTGCGTCCTTCAAAACATCGACCGTTTGAATATCCATTGGATTGATGTCCTGCAAAGCGCCCTGATAAATTACGCCATCAAGCACAATCAGCGGACTTGAGCCTGCGGTAAGCGTATTTTTGCCGCGCACCTGCAAGTCGCCCTGCGCCGCCGCATTGGTTGACATCGAAATATTAAGCCCCACCGAATGAGCGCGGAGCAAATCCTGCACCGAGCGCGGCGCTTCAGCGGCATACTTCTCTGCCTTGACAGTCGAAATAGCGCCAGTCAAATCCTGCTTTCGCGCAGTACCGTAACCAATGACAACGATTTCGTCGAGCTGCGTTGTCTTTTCGTTTAACGTAACATCAATCGCAGTTCTGTTGCCTGCGCCTGTTTCAACTGTCTCATAGCCGGCAAACGAAAATACCAGCACATTCTCTGCGCCGGTTGTGTTGATCGAATAATTTCCATCGGAGTTTGTCAGCGAGCCGACATTTGACCCCTTTATAACTACGGACACTCCGGCAAGCGGCGTTCCAGATTTATCGGAAACTTTTCCCGTTACTTTTCCCTGCGAATACAGAGACGACGAACTGCCGCACACAAACGCTGTCAGCGCAATCCAGTGCAACATGTTCCTGCTTACAAATTTTAATAATTTTTGATTCATACTTTATTTATTATATTTAAAGATTAATGTATGTTCTTTGAATGGATAATTAATAATGGACAATTGATAATTGTCAATTAACAAACATGAAGGTTTTGTGAAGCCAAAAGCAAGGAGACATGCCCCCTTGTTACTATATGTTTCCAAAGGTTCTGTCGTCCACGCCGGAAGTTCTGTCGTCCACGCCAAAGGTTTCGTCGTCCACGCCGGAAGTTTCGTCGTCCACGCCGGAAGTTTCGTCGTCCGAGCCGGAAGTTCTGTCGTCCGAGCCGGAAGTTTCGTCGTCCGCGCCGGAAGTTTCGTCGTCCACGCCGGAGGTTTCGTCGTCCACGCCGAAGGTTCTGTTGTCCAAGCCGGAAGTTCTGTCGTCCACGCCGAAGGTTTCGTCGTCCACGCCGAAAGTTTCGTTGTCCACGCCGGAAGTTTTGTTGTCCAAGCCGGAGGCAAGGGGGTATCCCACCTTATTATATGATGCGTTCCCGAATGTTTCGGGGTACACAACCGATGGTTTATTATTTTCATGAAATTTTTCCCTGAAAAATACGCGGGAAAATACGTAACTCGCTGATTACTTCTCTCTCTCTCTCTCTCTCTCTCTCTCTCTCTCTCTCTCTCTCTCTGTCTCTCTGTGGCAGGGGCTGGGGCGCGGGGGGGGGGGCGGGGGGGGTGGGTCGGGGGGCGGGGGGG
>JAIROW010000002.1 GCA_031257315.1 Prevotellaceae bacterium | reverse complement strand
GTTTTTGTTACCGGCGATACTGTTATGTCGGCAGTCAGGTCTCCCGTAGTCCACACATAACTGTTTGCACCCGCAGCCGTCAGAGTTATGCTTTCGCGCGGACAGGCAAGAGTGTCGCCCTCTATCCATACTTTGGGTTTAATCACCGCCACATAGCCGCTGTCGCGGACGACGCAGTTTTTGGAATTGCGCATTTCTACCGAATAGTACTGCGATACGTCGGGCGCGACGTTAATATCTTTGCTTGTCTGTCCCGTATTCCATGTGAACGATACCACGTCGCTGGCGTCAACGCTTAAACTTACGCGCTTGCCGAAGCAGACGTCAGTATCGCCTACAAATTTTGTAATAACAGGCAGGCTGTTGACTGTTACATCAACCGTTTCAGTTATGCGGCATCCGTTGTCGCCCGTTACCTCCACAGTATAGGCAGTGGTTGACACCGGACTGACGGTAGTCGATTCCTGCGAAGACGATTCGTGAGTCCAGTAATAAACGCTGTTAGTTCCCGAACCGGAAGCCGTTAGAGTAAGCGATTCGCCGACACAGATATGCTTGTTGCCTGCAATCTGCGGCTTTGCGGGGTCGGGTTTGATTTCGACGGGAACTTTTTCTGTCGCCGAACAGCCCGCCATGTCGGTTCCCGTTACCCAATAAACAGTTTCCTTTACTGGAAAATCAATAAGATTGTCAGTACTGTTCGTTATTCCGTTGCCTGTCCACAGATAGTCGCTTGCGCCGCTAACGCTCAGGTCAAGCTGGTCGCCGCGACAGATTTTCTTCTCGCCTGCTATGTAAAGGACTGGCTTTCCGAGTACTGCAACATTAATTTCGGTTGCCGCCTCGCACTGATTTCCGTCGATTACCGTAACAGAGTATTTTTCCGAAGCAGACGGAGTTACAGGAATATTGTTACTGGTAGCTCCCGTACTCCATTTATACGATACGTTTTTGTCAACAGCAACCCAGATATTGATTTTTGCGTCCTCGCATATTGTAGTATCGTTCTTTTGAGCGATTATGTTTGGCAAAGTATTGACTTTTACCGTTTCCGTCCTGCTGGCGGTACAGCCGTTACCGTCTTCTACCGTAACCGTATATTGGGTAGTTGCGGGGGGAGTTACCGTTGTTTCTGCCGACGGTTCCTGCGACTCTCCGAGTTCGTGCGACCACCTGTATTTGTTGCCGCTTATATAGTTTGATACTTTCAATACCGTGCTTTTGCCTTCGCAGACTGACTTAACGCCATCGACAAGCGGGTTGGCAGGTTTCGGATTGACCGTTATCTGCTGTATTGCAGATGAAGAACAGCCATTGGTACCTGTTCCCGTTACCTTATACGTCGTTACTCCCGTCGTAAGCGGCGATACGTAAGTTTCCCAGCCGGCAGCGCCATGATCCCATGTATAGGTGCTGGGGTTGACGCCCTCGCCCGAAGCTGTCAGTTTAACGGTTTCTCCGTAACATATCGGGTCTTTTTCGGGAGTAACTGTTATAACAGGTTCCGGCTTTACTGTAATGCTGGCTATATCGTCAACAGAACAGCCGGTACTCAGTTCGGTGATTGTAACCGTGTGCGTAACAGGCACAGATGTGCTGACAGTTATTTTCTGTCCTGTTTCGTTGTTATCCCACTTATAGCTGTACGGACCATTTTGCGCTGTAAGCACAATCTGTTCTCCGGGGCAAACCTCATGGTTGCCAAGTTTCTCATTATTATTTATCACAGGCAGAGCATTAACCGTAACATTAGCCGTTTTAGGCGGCGCGGCGCATCCGTTTGAACCGGTTACAATAACCGTGTACTGGTATGTACCAGGCACTGCCGTAGGCACAAGCAGAGACGAATTGTTTGAATTGTCATACGTCCACAAATAGGTATTCGACGAATTTGTTTTGGAGTTATTGTCTTTAGCAGGCAGGTACACATTAGCAGCGCCAAAACAGGTTTGGACATCTATTATCTCAACTTCAGGTTTTTCTTTATCGACCTTCAAGCTGTATGTCTCCGACGATTTGCACTTATAGGCGTCGTCCGTAATAACTGTTACAGTGTACTGTATGTCAGATGTCGGGCTTACAGTAAGAGTTCTTTCGTCCAATACCTTCGGCTCCACTACTCCTGTTGCAGGAGTCCATGAGTATGTCAAACCGGTTACCAATGAAGCCGTCAATTGAACAGTATCGCCCAGACAGATTTTACCGTTGGCAGGTCCGGTAATTGTCGGCTTTTGCGGCAACGACAAAACTGTAACCGTGATACTGTCGATTGCCGAACATAAGTTGTCTGATATACGGATATAATACTTATGTATGCCCGGAGTTGCAAGTGTCAGCGGGTCTGTTTCCGATATCTGCTCAACTTGGCTGGTGATATGCGAGCCTGTTAGAACTGTAAAATCTTTGTTTTCGCTCCATTCAATTTTAAGAGACAAAGAAGTGGTCGGAGTCTGAGGTTTGGCAGTCAAAGTAAAAGACTTGTTCTGACACACATTCATGTCTTGGGTTTTGTCTATTTTAGGCGGCTGTGGCATTACTATCTTTGCGGTATCATATTTGACACACCCGTTGCCGGTTATTTCGACAACCACAGTGTCAATCGTTTTATTCTGATTAAGATTGTACATTAACGGATTATCAGTTTGACCATTGATTGTTGCAGGATAAATCCACTTTATTGTTGATCCTGTCTCATTATTCACCTTAATTATCTCCCTGACATCGCTGCAAGTGAGTGGCGTTAATTCGAAGCTGTTCACAGGCAGGGGGAGAACAACCAGTTCCACAGGGTCTGACCTGACAGAACAGTTCGGATAATTTGAATCGGGATATTTTGCAACCACGCGATAGTAACCTGTATTTGCCGGCTGTACCGAATTAATGGTATATGTAACAGTATTGACCGTAGAAATATCATAAAAGGAAGAATAAACGTCATTCCATGTTTTGTTAATGTCGCCGTCAGCGCTGTATTGCCATACGAACTCAACATTATTGGTTGAATACGCGCTTTGCAGTTCATCTTTAAATGAAGCGGTAAACTGTTTGCTCAATCCCTCGCATACGCTGCCGCCGCCTATTATCTGCGCCTTAATAGCGGCGGAAGTACAGATCTGTACTTCAATATCGTCTAATCCAAGCAACAGTCCCGCATTTGTACCAATATTATCGTTAGTCAGTTCCAGCCGGACGGTCTCATGCAACGCTCCGGTCGTATGTATCTTAAATGTTTTATACTGCCATATATTATTTCCCGAAATATTTCCGGTAGAACCCTCATAAAGAACAGCGCCGCCAGGTTTTTGCTCTGTAAGCTTAATGTTAACTTTCGGATAACCGACTGAACCAAGATAGACAGACATATTTCTTAACCATACGCCTATAACTATGTCCGACGGCTGACACAAATCGAGAGTAAAATCGCGCCTGTAAAATGTTGAAGCTGCTGACGTTGTTTTTGCAACCATGAAATAGCCGCGCGTTTTGTCGGCGTCATACGTATGATCGTCGCTGTCAGGCTGATCAAATCGTTTGGTAATCATACATTTTCCATCATTCAGCATTGTTGTACTTGGAACAATGCTAAAATCGCCGAAACTGTTTTGAGGCATAATACTGGCAAAGTCCGGATCGGTTGTCCTGTTGCCTCCAAAATCTTCCTTGAACAGAGTTGTATAATCTGCACATCCACTACCATTGATATTGATACAGTCATCTTCCTGTTTCACTTCTATCTTAATTTTGTAGTCCGAAAGCAGATAGTCACTGCCATTACCGAAATAGTGTAGCCGAACATAATAATATACCGAACCGGATGTAGGAAATGTCGGGATATTGACTTTTATAGAACTGTTATCAGTAGTGATACTACTTCCTATAGCATTCGTTACATCGTGGCCTTCTTCATCATACCATATGTATGTTACGCCTGGAATGCTGTTTACCGACAGCGTCTCTATAACGCCATCACATGTCTTATATTCCTTTTCCTGACCGACTATGAAAATCGACAGCCATGCCGTTTTTGTTACACCGCCGCAGGTTACCTCGTACTTGACAGAATCTGTACCTGTATAGTTATTAGCAGGTTGGTACTGAATTTTTCCGCTAACAATTGAGTAGGAAGCAGCATGTTTGGGATAACCGCCCGAATTAGCCGGAGTAACAATCTTAAAATTATTGCCAGGTACAGGCGTACAGAAATAATCGTCGTTAGCCAGAACATCGAACGACAGTGTCGTGTTTTTGAGCATTGCAACAGAGTCGTTACGCAAGTCAAAGCAGTCTAAAACATTCAATGTTTTCACACTGCTGTACACCACGCAGTTGACGTCGGTAACGTTGCTTATGCCCGCAACAAAACGGTATTCTCCCGAACTTGCGCCGTTTGCCAGCGTAGTAAACGTATATGGAGGAATTTCAATAATTCCAATGGAGGGCTGAAGCATACCTGATGGTGTGAGGTCTGTCCATGGTGCAGAACTGTTCGCACGGAACTGCCATTTATAGTATTTATAGTTTGGATTCTGGATATTTCCCGTAAACGTTACTTCCTTGTTTGCGCAGACAGTTTCACCCGGATCAACAAAAATATGCGTTATAACGGTATTAAGGCACAGACTGAACGTTACATCGTCGATTGCAAACCTGTTGCCGCCTGCCGCACCCGTTGGTATGTCGGGAGTGTTGACAATCACCAGTTTCAGCCCGTTCAACCCGCCGGCGGGTACATCGTATTCAAAACCGTACTGCGCCCAGTTGTTGTTTGACGTTATCTTTATATTTGACGAATGTACAATAACATGATTTACCGTATCTATAAGCATAAAACGGAAAACCGGTACTATATTTTCACTTGTCTGGTTCATGTTTTTAATCCATGCCCCGAAAGAATATTTTCCGACGCACAGCGCACCTGCAACAGGTATCTGCAAAACCGTATCGTTTGCAGCAGCATTAGTACTGCCGCTCACAAGCATTGTGTTTCCGCTGCCTCCGCCATGAACAGGTATTGTGTTTGTTATAATATACTTGCCTTCGTCAGGCGGATTATTTGTGTCGGGCGCGTAGTCGCTTAGGTATTGCAGCGGTGCGCTTTCAAATGTTTCGGAATACAGCAGACTGCCGTTGCATAGCGTGCCTGATCCACAGCCTGTAGTGTTTATTTTTACGGTTACCGGTATTTTTATATCATTTCCAGTGTTTGGAACAGCATAATATTCTGTCGTACTACTCGGCGCAGTGATATCAATAGAATTGCCTGTTCCTATCTGAGTAGTTAACTGTTTATCGCTATACCATTTAAAAGTCATACCCGGTACAGCTTTTACCCCTATGGTTACTGGCGCTCCGGGGCAGGCTTCGTAGCTCTTGGCTTCGGGAATTACCACAACAATTTTTACCTTTGCACATGATCGTTCTCCAAACTGCGCTGACGTTATGCAGTAATCAACCACGTCAACGCCTGAAAAACAGTTTTGGGGAACATATTTCATAACGGTGTCAATAATTCCGTCATTGTCTATATCTTTGTAACCGATTGTGATAAATTTGTAATTACTTGTCGCATTAGCGTTCAGCGTGTCTTTCAAATCCACATTGTTTGTAGTGATAGAAATATCAGGGTCTTTAAGACGGATACTGTCACGCGGCTTTATATTTTTGTCGTTATCTTTTATTTTAATATATATGGTATCGGCTGTTCCGGTAGCAATGCAGCTGACACCGTCATCGCTTCCGTTGCCAAATCCACCACCAAAATCGTCATGAGCCTCAGGCGGGGGAACTATACAAAATTCACCTATTCTGGAACCAACTAGAATATTATTGTTATAAACCTCCATTTCGATAATATTTTTATTACCCGTGTGCAAATTGTACACAATAGTATCCGTAGGTACATTCAACGCGATATACCAGTCCCAGTCCTGTACTAACTGTGTTTCTCCTGTCAAACCACTAACAAGAGTACCATTTATATACCATCTTACCTCGTCAAACGGTATGTCAACACTTTCAATGTGTCTTGAAATTTTTATACCGTTGCCCGGAACCGTTGTAGGATATATATTGCTTTCACACGACGTCACTTGATCAATTATATCATCTATCGAAAAATACAATGACATGTCTCCAGCCATAGAACCCGCTGAAAAATGATAGGTTTCATCAACTCCATACCCGTAAACGTATGCGTTGAACCCGTAACTATTTTCTACAGAATATGGTTTGTCTTCTGTCAAATTATATACATTAACCGTATAATCACCCAAGTCTGTGCTGGAAAGCGGTTGCATATTTGGTTGACCATTTATCTTTGTTTCATCTTTGTATTCTTTACGTGTAACAATAATCAAACGGTGCTCTTTAAGCGTGGTGGAAACAGAAGATATGAAAGGTGCGACCATAGTATATGTAGTCATCTGCTCTACCGGATTAATCCAGCACTGGGAAGGATCGCTATCCATCATAAACGAATTGACGGCAATCGGTACATTAGAGTCAATATAAGCAACATCTGTAATTGATACGTCATAATATGCCCCCGCAGGAATTGTATAAGAAGTTGTGGTAGGATTTAAAGTTCCCCCTCCGGTTATTGTTATAGTTGCTCCAGAATTATTTTTCGGTAATATGCGAACAAGCTCATCCTTGTGAGTTACAGGCACAACATATTTTTTACCCCATGTTTTAGTTGGCCACAACTGTTCAAACAAATTATCACTGGATATAAGAGAACTGTTACCTAAATTGGACTGTAGCACTGTAGCAAACACTGCAATATCATCGTCTGCTTTTATAGAAACATTTGTCATATCGCTTGCTAAATATGACATCGCGGTTTCATACTTATTTATAATAGTAGCACCTGTAGACGGAGACGGCATTGGCGGACTTATTATTGGCGAAGTTATTGTTGTATTATCATTCACCGGCGTAGTAACAATAATTATTTTATCACCAATATGAGATAAACCCAAATACTCCTTATCCAATGTTTCTACTGGTAATACAACCGTAGCTTCAGCGCTTCCAACAACCTGATTCAATGCATACAATGCAATGTCTTCTTGTTTAGATTCTACATATACGGCTTTGGGTTCACTAAAAAACCATGGAAGTGGAAGTGATTGTGGTATATTCGGTAATATTATATAATTATCCAAAACAAATTCGTAAGTTCCTTGACCATTTAACATATATCCATTACCAGAAGTTGTATATGGAGCAGTTGTATGGTAACTAACCAGACCAGTAATAGGATCCTTAAATGAAATTTCTACTTCGGTAGGCGCTTTAATTACAGCTATTTTTAATACAAGATATCTATCGCCGGAACCCACATTATCGCTGAAAGCCACATGAAATTTTTTACCTATGGTAGCAGACTGCTGAGCAAGCAAACCGGTAAAAAAACTGGCGCACAATATAAGAGACAACAAAATTTTTTTCATACTCAAATCAAATTAAATAAATTATACGTTCTAAAATTATATCAATGTAAAAAAATCAACTTTTATTTTCACGGTGCAAAGGTAAGCAAAAATTCAAAGTTGGTTTTCAAAAATCGACAATTAGATGCAGATATTTTCAAACTTTCTTTTATTTAATTAATAACCAGCCAGTTACAAGCGGTTAAACTTTGTTTAAAAACACTAATGAATTTAAAGGTTCAGTTTTAACTGGCAAAAACGAACCGTAAAAAATATTTTTACAGCTCTCACCGCGCATTTTTGCGCAATAGATATATAATCTATTGATTATCAGACAGTAATTTGCTTGCCCACTAAATGCACACGAACGGTATAATGCTGAAAACTATTGATTTGTCGCTGTGTTTTTCAGTTTATTTGTAAGGAGAGTAAGGAGTTTAAGGAGTTTAAGAAGTTTAAGAAGTTTAAGAAGTTTAAGAAGTTTAAGAAGTTTAAGAAGTTTAAGAAGTTTAAGGAGTTTAAGGAGTTTAAGGAGTTTAAGAAGTTTAAGAAGTTTAAGGAGTTTAAGGAGTTTAAGGAGTTTAAGAAGTTTAAGAAGTTTAAGAAGTTTAAGGAGTTTAAGGAGAGTAAGAAGTTTAAGAAGTTTAAGAAGTTTAAACCTAACGCCTATAACCTAAAACCTAACGCCTAACGCCTAAAAAAAAAAAAAAAAAACCATTCGGAAAACTTAACCAGTTTTATCCGAATGGCTTCAAGTATAACAAATATAATACGATTTAATACAAATTTTCTTATCCGATGCCAGTTAATTAACTCGGTTCCTGCGGCGCTCTACCGGGTTTTGGAGCTACGCCTTCTTCGTAGAAAGGCAAAGCCCCAAGTTCATAAACATCGGGACCGTAGCGCAGCGACGAGTTGTAAATTTCGTCCCACGAAATAGCTTTTCCCGTATAAGCGGCTTCGCGTCCGTGAATTGCTACCAGAGTCGAATAAGCCAAATCTTCAGCCTGATTGATTTTTTTGTTCAGACGTATAGATTCAACAAGGTGAATATGCTCCTGGTCGTAGTGATTCTTTTCGGGATTTTTTTCATAATCGTATTTCCAGAGAATATTGCCGTTATAGTCTTCAATTCGCACTCCGCCTTTTGAAGTAAACATTCCTTTTGTTCCATAAACCTGTTCCGACACATTATTTTCGGTATCGTCAATTTGTCGGGCAGTAGTCAGCATTTTTCTGTTATTTGCATAATAATAGTCGATGCTGAAAAAGTCGAAAATGTCGCCGGTCAGACGCTGAGCGCGTCCGCCGAAACCGGTGGCTTTCTCAGGACGCATACCCATAAACCATGTAACGATGTCGATATTGTGTATGCCCTGGTCAAGAATATGGTCTCCGCTCAACCATTTGATATTGAACCAGTTTCGTATGCAATATTCCATATCGCTCCATTCTGGTCTTTTGCGTTTGTTCCACCACGCGCCCTGGTCCCAGTGCGCCGAGCCAGAAACAATGTCGCCAATCAGTCCGTTTTTCACCTGTACGTATGCTTCCCAGTAAGCTTTTGAATGTCTGCGCTGGTTTCCGGTAACAACGGTTAATCCCTTCTGTGAAGCGATTTTAGCAGAAGCCAGCACCGTGCGTATTCCGACGGGATCGACGGCGCAGGGTTTTTCCATAAATACATGCTTGCCTGCGTCGATTGCCGCCTTGAAATGTTCTGGGCGGAAATGCGTTGGCGTACACAGCAGTACAAGGTCAATTTCGGGCATTGCCAGCACTTTTTTGTAGGCGTCGAAGCCCAGAAAGCAGTTTTCTTCGGGAACTTCGTTGTTGGCATCTTTCAGCGACTGACGGCTGCCGTCCATTCTGTCCTTAAAAATGTCAGCCATTGCAATGATAGAAACATTGGGACCCGATTTCAGGAACTGATGCGCCGCGCCCGTACCGCGATCGCCGCAGCCCACAAGCGCGGCTTTCAGAGGTTTACCGTCTGGGGCAACGTCAACGAACGAAAACATTCCAAGTTCCTGAGGCGTATATTTTTTAGTCGCCTTTCCTCCTTCCTGACTTCCGCAAGAAGTTATAAGAGGAACTACGCCAATAGCGCTTCCGGCTCCTGCCAGAGCCGCATTTGATAAGAATTCTCTTCTTTTCATAAATAAATATTCTTGATATTTTTAATTATCTATTTTATCCAGCAATTCAAAAAACCATTAAAATATAAAGCCACAGTTTGTCCAAACCTGCACAATAACCAAGACTAAAATTTTACAAATGTAATCAAAATTATTATATGTTGTATTTTATATGAATTTTCAGGTTTTTTTTTACCGAATTTTAAAAGCCGCGCCAGCGCCGATAATTTACAGAATTTTGAAAATTTGAATTTTCAGAATTACAGATTTTTCAGAATTTACATGTTTTTGGAAATTTGTAATTAATGCGAATCAGGAGTAAAATGTCCGATTAGAACAAAATGTTCATAACCGCACGGCGAGCGGTAGCGTTGCCTGCGGACTTTGCCCCTGCGGACAGCGAGAAGTTTTGCCCATTCGGGCAAGTTCAGCGCTTTCGCATTGCCGCAGGCAACGCTACGCTCGCCTGCGGTTACGAAAATTAAGCCCATTCGGGCTAAAAGGCAGAGTGTTCAGAACACGGCTTAAAAAGCCGAACCTTCATAACCGCAGGCGAGCGCAGCGTTGCCTGCGGACTTTACCCTGCCATGACACGGCTTGAAAAGCCGAACCTTCATAACCGCATGCGAGCGCAGCGTTGCCTGCGGCTTAATAAGGGGTTGCAACGCCTTGCCTGTATTCGGTTATGTAAATTTTTCCGCAGCTGTGTAAATTAGAGTATGTCCAAGCTCTAATATCTGACGTATAATATCCTGATTATGTTTGAATTAGAAAAAATATTTTCAATCAAGAAAAATCGTAGTATCTTTGCCGAAAAATATTTTTACAGTATGTCAAAACAAAATCCGGTCGCCGCTTTTCGTAAATCCGGCAAAAAAACTAAAATTAAATTCGGGGTTGCAACTCTTATATATATATTGTTTGTTCTGTGGTTGCAAAGCCCTGTGTGGTTTATCGGATTGTTTGTAATATACGATCTGTATTTTACAAAATGGGTGAAATGGGCTTTTTGGAAAAAACGCTACAAAAAGGGTGAAAAGCACAATGTATGGCTTGACTGGCTTGATTCGATAATTTTTGCAATTATAGTAGCAAGCGTTATACGCATATTTTTTATAGAGGCTTACCTGATTCCGAGTTCGTCGATGGAAAAAACGCTGCTTGTTGGCGATTATCTGTTTGTAAGCAAATTTGCATACGGACCCAAAATACCAAACCGTCCGCTGTCTGTTCCTCTGGTACACAATCAGATAACTTTGTTTGGAAAAACAATGAAATCGTATTCCGATTTGATAAAAAATCCGTACAGAAGGCTTGCAGGGCTGGGCAGAGTCAAACGCAATGATATTGTGGTCTTTAACTTTCCAAACGGCGATACGGTTGTTCTTGGAAATCCAGATCCGAAAATTATTGACTATCATGCACAGAAAAGAGTGATAGGAAAACAGTTTAACGAATGGTTAAAGATAAATAATTTAACCTTGCAGTCGCGTCCCATAGACAAAAAAGACCATTATGTAAAACGCTGCGTTGCAATACCCGGCGATTCTCTCGAAATCAGACACGGACAGCTGTTTATCAATGGAGAACCGGCACAGGAATTTCCGGCGCAGGAATACAATTATTCGGTTGAATTAAAAGAGGCGCTAAGTCCAAAAATAATATCAAAATTAAATCTCTCAAACGAAGACAGAAGAAGCGGTTACAAAAGTCTGCCGTTAACAAAAAAATCGTATGAAGAGTTGAAAAATATTTCATCGGTAACTTCGATAACAAGAAACGAATTTGTAGCGCCGGACGAGAGCAATTATTTTCCATTTTCAAAAAATTATGCATGGTCGATGGATAATTACGGTCCGCTCTGGATACCGAAACAGGGCGCTACGGTTGAAATAAATGTCGATAATTTATGTCTGTATCAGCGCATTATAACCGCGTATGAATGTAATACGCTGGAAGTAAAAGATAACAGAATATATATCAATGGAGAGCAGACCGATAAATATACATTTAAAATGGATTACTATTTTATGATGGGCGACAACAGACATGGCTCTTACGATTCCCGTTCGTGGGGTTTTGTTCCGGAAGATCACGTTGTCGGAAAACCTTTAATGATTTGGTTTTCATCGGATAAAGATCAGAGTTTCCCGAAAAGCATAAGATGGAACAGACTGTTTAACATTATAAATTAAATTATTGTATTTGTTTGTTGTAAATTTTTAAACGCATGAAAATTGTTTTGTTGAGAAATTTTTTAATCTTTGCCGCCATTTTTTGTATAAATTTTTACTCGACAGCTCAGAATAAAGACAATAGCAGCGTCAGAAAAATTATCGAAAAAGGCAATCAAAATTATGTCAAATCGGATTATGCCGCTGCCGAAAATCTTTATAACGATGCTCTGGACGAAAATCCGAGATCGTCGATTGCACGTTATAATCTGGGAAACAGCCTGTTTAAACAGGATAAGTTTGACGAAGCGATAAAAGAATACGGTCAAATTTCAAAAGATGCTGACGTACAGTATAATATCGGCAATTCATATCTGAAAAAAAAAGAATACAAACAGGCAATAGAAGCCTATAAGGAAGTTCTGCGAAAAAATCCGTCCGATATGGAAACCAAATCGAATCTGTCTTATGCAAATGCAATGTTGAGGTCTCAGCAGCAAAATCAGGATAAAGATAAAAATCAGGACAAGGACAAAAATCAGGATAAGGACAAAAATCAGGATAAGGACAAAAATCAGGATAAGGACAAAAATCAGGACAAGGACAAAAATCAGGATAAGGACAAAAATCAGGATAAGGACAAAAATCAGGATAAAGATAAGGACAAAGACAAAGACAAAGACAAAGACAAAGATAAGGATAAGGATAAGGATAAGGATAAAGACGGAGAAGACAAAGATAAGGACGGAAAAGACAATGACAATGAAGACGGGGAAGGAAAAAATCCCAAACCGGACAATGGCGAACGAAAGATTTCAAAAGAAGAAGTTGAATATATTATGAATGCTATTGAAACAAATGAGAAAAAAACTCAGGAAAAGGTTCAAAAAGTAAAAGTCGAAAAGGCAAAAAAAAACCAACCTGAAAAAAACTGGTAAATTGTAATATAATAAAAATTGATGATTATGAATATTCCTAAGGAGTTAAAGTACTCAAAAGAACACGAATGGGTAAGTATTGACGGAGACACGGCAACCGTCGGTATTACAGACTATGCCCAAAGTCAACTGGGCGATATTGTATTTGTTGACGTCAGAACCGAAGGCGAGACGCTTGCCAAAGGCGACGAATTTGGAGCTATCGAAGCGGTAAAAACCGTTGCAAGCGCATATATGCCGCTGTCGGGCGAAATTGTAGAAGTCAATGCCGAACTTGAATCCAAACCTGAAAGCGTAAATCAGGATCCTTACGGCGAAGGCTGGATGATTAAAATTAAAATGAACAACGCCGCCGAACTTGACGAACTGATGGACGCAGACAGTTACGCCGCTTATACAGTATAACTTTTTAGATTTTTTAAAAATCCGTATCTCAATCTTCAATAAGAGATACGGATTTTTTTTGCAAGCCTTTCACGGCGAAAAAACAGACTGTTTTTCTGAATTTGACGGCGTACTGGCGATGCTCGACGAAAAATTTACAACCCGCAAAACAAAAAAAATGTTCCAGTAAATCAAAAAATTTCGATCTGCTGGAACATTTTTAAAGTACTGAATAATAATTTAATGTCCTGTGCAATTAAATTATTATCTGAATCTCCATTTCATTGCCGTTATTCCCGCCGGCATTTGAGTAGAATGTAAAGTGCTGGGATTGTTCCTGTCAGCCGGCGTCATAAACATAACATTCCAGCCTTTGTTTATTGACAGTTGAAAAGTCATGTCTGCCTGATTTGAATTTAAATTATAGCCTTTGTTTGCATACAGGTAAGAGATATACGCCGTTTTCCAGTTTCCACCGTCCCATTGTTTTAATTTTATTTCTCCAATATAATTTCCATTGCTGTAAACATACAGCAGTAAGGTATTAGACTTGGCGCCCTGTTCAGCCGACATTCCAAAATAACTGCACAGATTCTTGTCAGGCACACTTTCCGGAAGTATCAGTTCTGCATGATTGTTAACATACTGCGCCGACGCCAGAGCAACCGTACCTCCGGCAGGAAACAGCGACATTCTGGCTTCTATTTTGTCGATTTTTTCGCCGTTTGGAACATCAATACTGTCTATGTAAATACTGTGTCCGCATAAACATGTGATACTGTTGCAACCGGCAGAGGCGGCTTTTTGAGAAACATGTATATTAACAGGGGTTAATGTTCCCGCTGTTACAGCAACCACAACAGGCGTGCGTTCTGATACTGAGGTGTTTACATCGGCTGTCAGCGTAAACGTTTGTTTGACCATATCCTTAGTTACATGCAGCCAGTCATTCTGACTTACTAATACGTCCCACGAGGATTTACTGGTAACTACCTTAAATGTTACGGGCGATGCGGCGCTTCCGTCTGCTTCAAAAACTATGGACGAAACGCTTGGAGTGATATTTATTGTATCACTTTTTGTTTCTTTCTCGTTTTCTGTTTCACACGATGTAAATAATGCAATTAATGCAATTGAAAGTAAAATTAAATTCTTTTTTCTCATCTTTATTACTTGTTATATTATATGTTTCAACAATGCAAAGTTTGAAATTTTTTTTTAAAATTCCAAATAAAATTGACAATATTCTAAAAAAGAGATATTTAAAAATTACATTTTACCTTGCCAAAACAAACTGTTTACGCCGTTAACCTGCCTGTAATTTGCATTTTCAATCTGTCCACAATTTGTCGATTTGTTTCCCGTAAATTAAATTTATAAACCGTCATTCATTGAGGTAATTGACAATTGATAATTGACAATTGATAATTGATAATTGATAATTAGAGTTTATGTAAATTTATTTGAGTATATATCTGGCTGAAAGCCAGAATTTTCATAACCGTATGTCGTTTGACATACGGACAAACATAATCCCAAATAACTGGCTGAAAGCCAG
>JAIROW010000185.1 GCA_031257315.1 Prevotellaceae bacterium | reverse complement strand
ACGTCTTTTACTTTTGTTGAAACAATCATAATCAGGGAGAGTACCGCAGCAGAACCTGCGAGAGCGGCGAGATATATTCCTGCATTTTTCAGCGGTTCGATTACTGCAAAAGAAGATATGCCCATCGTAAACAGAGCAACGCCCAAACCTGCGCCCGAACTTACGCCAAGCACATACGGGTCGGCAAGCGGATTGCGAAAAACTGTCTGCATCTGCAAGCCTGCAACAGAAAGCGAAATGCCGGCAAATACTGCCGCACAAGCCTTTGGCAGTCGAAAATTCTGCAATATTTTAGATGCGGCAATTTCTTGTCCGGATAAAAAATCTGCAACATCTTTCAGCGAAATGTCAACAGAGCCTACTGTCAGGTCGGTTACAAATAAAAATATCAGTAAAACAGTCAGAATTATAAAGAACAGTGAATTATATTTCTGCCTTATTCTGGAATATTTCATTATTGGAGTTCAAGTAATTTTAACGTCGAAGTTCAAAATTCTGTCCAAGATACTTTCTTTTTACTTCCGGGTCTGCCGCCAGATCTTCGGGAGTTCCGGTTTTCAGTATAACGCCTTCGTATAAAAGATAGGCACGGTCTGTGATTGCCAAAGTTTCGTGAACGTTGTGGTCTGAAATAATAACTCCTATATTTCTGTCTTTCAAATGTTTGACAATTGACTGAATATCTTCTACCGCAATCGGGTCAACGCCGGCAAAAGGTTCGTCCAGAAGTACGAATTTCGGATTTATTGCTAAGGCTCTTGCAATTTCGCAACGGCGTCTTTCGCCTCCCGACAGCCTGATTCCAAGATTTTTGCGGACTTTATGCAGTCCAAATTCTTCGATTAGCTGTTCGAGCCTGTTGTGCTGTTCCTGTTTTGAAAATTTGGTCATTTCCAGCACGGCTTTAATATTGTCTTCCACGCTCAGTTTGCGAAACACTGACGGTTCCTGAGCAAGATAGCCCAAACCTCTTTGCGCTCTGCGATATACAGGTTCGCGGGTTATTTCCGTATCGCCGATATAAGTCTGACCGCCATTTGGCTTTATAAGTCCTGCAATCATGTAGAACGAAGTGGTTTTACCGGCGCCGTTAGGTCCGAGCAAACCTACGATTTCACCCTGAACAACGTCGATGGAAACGCCTTTGACAACCGTGCGACTGCCATATTTTTTAATTAAATTTTCGGCATATAAACGCATATTGAATTTTTTATTTTGTAAAAAACTGTAAATATTTTTTACAAAAGTTATTTATTGACTAATTGTGTAACAACATTTAACATTCCTTTTTCCTGAATATCATCAAGATATGTTTTTATTTTGTCTGCCAGTCCCGGAATATTGTTTAGATTTTCGTCCCAGATAAAATCGGCAGCCAGAACGCCCTTGGCAATCTGCTCGTTAGAGCCTGTCGCCCATAAAGAACTAAGCAGTTCGACTGTCCGGAAATCGTCCTGTACAGAAATTTCACTGTTTCCGCGTTTTCCTCCTTTATAGTATGTAATTATGGCGGCAAGACCAAGCGTAAGTCCGTCAGGCAAAAAGCCTTTGCGTTCCAGAAATGTTTTCAGTCCGGGCAAATCGCGCGTTTTGTATTTTGGAAACGAATTTAGCATAATGCTTGTAAGCAGATGTTTAACATAAGGGTTACGAAAACGGTCGAGTACGTCGGCGGCAAACTGTTCGAGTTCTTCTTTCGGAAGGTTCAGGGTCGGCAGCAGTTCGTCGAACATTACTTTTTTTACAAACGCTCCAATCGCTTCGTTTTCTACACATTCGCGCACTGTATCCAGCCCTGAAAGATAGCCAACCGGCGAAAGAACAGTGTGCGGACCGTTCAGCAAAGTAACCTTCCTTTCGTGATACGGTTTTTCGCTGTCAACAAAAATGACATTAAGTCCGGCTTTATCTGCTGGAAATTCGTCTGCAACTTTTTTTGGAGCTTCAATAACCCAGAGGTGAAAAATTTCGCCTTCGTCAAGCAATCTGTCGTCAAATCCGATTTTTGCTTTGATTTCGTCTGCTGTTTCGCGTGGATAACCGGGTACAATGCGGTCAACCAGAGTACTGTAAATTCCGCAGGATTCGTCTATCCAATCGCCGAATGTCTTGCCGAGATTCCAGTGTTCAACGTATTTGCTGATACATTCTTTCAGAACGCGCCCGTTTTCAAAAATCAGTTCGCATGGAAAAATAATAAATCCTTTATTTTTGTTTCCATTAAAGGTTTTGAATCTGTGATATAATAACTGTACCAGTTTTCCCGGATAAGCCGACGCCGGCTTGTCATCGAATTTATCGGCGGGGTTAAAAGCTATACCCGCTTCCGTTGTATTGGAAACTATGAAACGCATGTCGGGATTTTCGGCAAGTTTCAGATATTCGTCAAACTGTACAAAAGGATTTATTCCCCGACTTACAGCGTCAATTAATTGAATATTATACGCAACCTCGCCTTTATCAAGTCCTTTAAGTACCAGATGATAAAGCCCTTCCTGTCTGTTAAGCTCGTCAATCATGCCGGTGGCAATTGGCTGAACAGCAACAATGCTGCCGTCGAATCCGATTTTTTCGTTCATGTTCCACACAATCCAGTCCACGAATGCACGCAGGAAATTTCCTTCTCCAAACTGAATTATACGTTCTCTGTATCGTTTATTCGGAGCTGTCGTTCTGTTTAAATTTTTCACTTTAAATTATGTTTTTTTATAATTACCATTTTTCTTTGTGATATTTTGTTTCGTCCCATTTATCTTTGGGTTTTTCGGTTCCCTGAGGATAGCCCACAGGTATAACGCAAAGCGGTACAATGCCTTCCGGTATGTTCAGACAGGCGTTTACTGCGGCTATTCTGTCTTCATATGGATATGCAGCAGTCCAGACTGCACCAAACCCCACAGATTCTGCTGCCAGCAAAATATTCTGCGTCGCCGCCGAACAGTCGAGATACCAGTACTGGGATTTTTGCGTATCGCCACAAACTACTATTGCCGCCGAAACATTTCGCAGCATTTTCGCGTAAGGCAGTTGTTCCGACATTGTATCCAGTGTCTCACGGTTACGGACGGTTATAAAATGCCACGGTTTCATATTTTTACCGGTAGGCGCAGCCATTCCCGCTTTGACCAGCAGCAGCAGATCCTCTTCCGAAACCTTCTGTTCCGTATATTTTCTTACGCTTTTTCTTGCATGGATATTTTTAACCGTATTATTGACAATATCCGTTTCTCCGTCTTTAACTGCCATGTTAACTTCATTCTGTGTTTCCACTGTTATATTCGATTCTTTTTGCATGGTTCTACCTTTTACAATATTTAAAAAGTGCAAATTTCGCATTTTTTTTAATATCTTGCAAAAAAAATATGCAAACAGCCGGAAATCAGGACTGCGCATCAAACTGTCAGATATTAATATTCAGTCAATTTCATACGGAAGCATTAGTCGTTACGAAAAAAAATAATTCTCAATTTTCTGAAAATATTTACATGTTTTTTAACGCTGTACCAGAGCGCCGTTTATAGCAAAGTGTTTAGTATGATGTTCCGGTGCTGGCTGCATCGCAAAGTCCTTTGAATAAAAGGATTATGGGTTATGGTGAAAAGGGTTAATGGTTTTACTCAAAT
>JAIROW010000162.1 GCA_031257315.1 Prevotellaceae bacterium | reverse complement strand
TGAACAAAAACGACTGAGGCGTTTTGCCCATTCGTACAAGTTCCACGCTTTCGCACTGCCGCAGGCAACGCTACGCTCGCCTGCGGTTATGAAAATTTTGTCCTTTCAGGACATTTTTTACTCCTGATTCGCATTATTAATATCCAAATTTTCTAAATTCAAAAAAATTGTATTACCTTTGTGTTTAATATAAAATTACAAAAAATATGATTAAAATTAAGAATAACAGTAAATTGCAAAAACATAACTTTGCATGCAAGGCAAAAAATCCGGTCGATTTTCTATTAAAATTTTCCGGAAAAAATAATTCAAAACGCTATAAAATTATATCGTTAATTTTGGGCGCAATATTTTTTATAGCTGTTTTGCCCTATATTTTTATGGTTATTGGTTTTTTTCTTAAAAGTTATTTAACTGTCGATTTAAATAAGGCTGCTGAAATCGTTATATCCATAACCGGAATAACAACAGGACTGTATTTTTTGATATGGGCGACAGTTACTCAATGGAAAATCGGCGACGGAACGCCCGCCCCAAACGCTCCAACACAACATTTGATAATAATCGGACCATATAAATATTGCAGAAATCCGATAGAATTTGGAGCAATACTGTATTATCTGGGACTTGGAACAGGTATCGGAGGCATAATCGTTGGTATAACAACTTGTGTATTAGGCTTTACCGTAGGAACCGCCTATCATAAATTTATTGAGGAAAAAGAGTTAGAAGCAAGATTTGGAGAAGAATATGTGAAATATAAAGAAAATACTCCGTTTGTATTTCCAAAAATAAAATAGACAGTTTACTGCACAACAGCGATTTGGATTGGCATTGTAGAGAAAAGCATTGTCCGTTTCTTTATAATGTGCGTGTATCTCTGCATTTTATTATACGGTTATGAAAATACGTGTTTTAAACCAATTGCTGCGACGGCAATTTTCAACTGCGGAACGGCATTTTAGAACTGTACGAGCTTGTGTTTTTTTTGATAGATATTAATTTTTTTCAAAACGGGATAAATCAAAGCCTTTCAGGGCGGCTTCGACAAGTTCTGGCAGTCGGTCGGGCGTGCAGGCAAAGCAGGCTATTCCGAGTTTGGCGATTTCTTTTGCAAGGTTAACGTCGTAATCGGGTTTTCCTTTGTCGGACAGCGCCAGCAGCGCGATTACCTTGACGCCTTCTCCGTGCATTTCAGAGAGCCGCCGTAATAGTCCCTGCCGAACTCCGCCTTCGTATAAGTCCGAAATCAGAATGAACATGGTTTTACGTGGATTGACAATCAGGCTCTGGCAGTAACTTACTGATTTGTTGATGTCTGTGCCTCCGCCGAGCTGTACGCCGAACAGCATGTCAACGGGGTCGTTACGGCAAAGTTCTGTCAAGTCGGTAACTGCTGTGTCGAAAGCAACGACGTGTGTGTCGAGCGCCGGTATTGATGCAAAAATTGACCCCATTACAGACGAGTAGATAATCGAATCGCACATTGAACCGCTCTGGTCAATATCCAGAATTACAGTCCAGTTTTTTTGTTTACGACAACGTTCAAAGAAGTAGAATCTGTCGGGAACGATACATTTTTTATCGGGATTGTAATTTTTGAGATTTCTGTCAATTGTCCGTTTCCAGTCGGTTGAGGCAAAATTGCTGATATGCGAATGTGCTTTTCTGTTGAGAGCGCCGACTACCGCTTTCCGCAGGTTATGTTCCATGCGTTTCATGATTTCGTCCACCACCTCTCGGACAAGCTGCCGCGCTGTTTCTTTCGATTTTTCGGGTATTTGCCCTTTCAAAGCCATCAGTGTGCCGACCATTGAGATGTCAGGTTTGACGTTTTTCAGCGTTTCATGTTCAAAAAGCAGTTTTGTCAATCCTTTTCTTTCGATAGCGTCCGACTGAATGACGCTGACTACGTCCTGCGGAAAAAATGTTCTTACGTCTGTCAACCATTTGGCAAGATTTGGGGACGAATGTCCCAATCCGCCATGTTTTCCTTTATTTCCGGCGTTTTGCGAAACGTTTCCGTCGTATATGGCGGCTAATGCTGCGTCCATTATCGATTCTTTCTCTGTTAGACGCGCGTTGGAAAATGCGCAGGAGTCAGAACCGAGAATTAAACGCCAGCGGGTCGTGTTTTTATCATTCGTACTGTTTTCCATCAAAAATTAAAATCAAAATCGTTTAACTCATCTAATTTTTCGGTTTCCTTTTCTGTCAATTCGGTTTGCAGGATTTCGGCTACGGTTTCTGCATCTGTTCCCCAGATGTCGCCCAGCAATTCGGCGATGCTGTTTTTCTGATTTGGTTCAAAGTCTCCTAAGGCTCTGCGAAGAAATACCACCGAACGGAAAAATTCGTCATCGTCCAGTTCGCCGATATATTTGTCAAGTTCTTTCCACAGCGAAATTCGCGATAACAGGGCATAGCGGTTTCGTCCCGAAAGTCCTTCAAACCAGCCTGCGCCCAAATCGGCGGGAACACCGGGCGACAGACGTCGGGAGACTTCTTTTGCACAGTCGTCTTCCGAAGCTATACCGTGTTCCAGCAAAATTGAGAATGCAACTCCCGACAGTCTGGTATTAAGGTCGTCGCGCCAAGCCAGCCTGCTCAGTTCCGACTGCCATGTTTTCACATCTACCGTTTCATACTGTTCCTGTGAAATCAGTTCCATCGTATTGATGGCGGTTACGATGTTTCCTGCCGATTTGCTGTCGCACGAAGACGCATTTACCAGCAGCAGCGAAGACCTTAGAAAAAGCTGCTGTAAAACCGGTATCAGCGCTTCGAGATTAAACTGCCGGAGACTGCCGTACTGTATCAGAATCGACAGTTCGCGTGCCGCAAAAGCCGTTTCCTGAAAGTTGCCGGAATCGACAAGCAAGCGTTGCAGGGTATTCAGGGCATTGTCGAAAATGTTTACAAGGTTACATTCGCAAGCCTGACGGATAATTCTGGCTGCAACTGAAATATCTGCACATTCGTCGAGCTGTTCACGCAATTCGCAGGCGGCGGCTATTTCGAGCGTTTCACCTTTCAGACTGGCTTCGACTATTTCTATTTCCACTTCGGGCGTCCACCTGAGCGTCCATTTTTCAGCCCATGTCGCGCTGTCCTGCGATACATGAGACTGTATTGCAAAATGTATATTCAGCGCCTTCAACCGGTGCAGAAAAGTTGAACGGTTCAGGTCGATAAATGCTGCTTCCCGACTTTTTACTTTCAGGTTTTCGCGCAAATCAAGACTTAATTCACGCGATACCGTTTGCCTGTATGCGGTTAATTTCAGACGTTTCAACTCCTGATTCATGTCTTCCTGTACGGGCGTCTGGCTTACTCCTTCCGGCAGCCTGCCGATGGCTGTACCGACGTCAACTCTATTTATGGCTTCGGCAATGACGGCAATATCGCCTCCGCCGAAACAGGTAACTGCCGCGTCGTGCAAATCGCGGAGTACGGGAAATGCGCCCTGTTTCATAGATGTCAGTGAATTTGCCAGCCTTGTTGCTTCTATTATACTTGCAGTTGAAGCATTGTCGCCTTTTTCTCTGAGTTCGTGAGCTATTTTTGATAAATATATGGAAGACAGTTCGTCCAGTCTGTTGTTTTGAATGGCTTCCCACATCAGTTCAAAATAACATGGAGCTTTGTTTCCAGCACCGTAGCCGGTACGGCTGCTGAGACGGAAATATGAATAAGGCGTAAGGGTTGTCTGAGCGGCGGCGCGGGGAATGTTTTTCAATTCATCGTCCGACATGGGTGGAAGTTCAGACAGGATACCGGAAACGTGATAGGCGCCCGCAACTATGACAGTCTTTTCGGGTTTGAATCCGTCGCTGACAGCCCGCTGAATTTCCTTGCGCATAAAGGCTTCGCGGATATGATTGAAGGAAAAATCATGGGGCGCGGCTTCATATTCACGGTCAATAACCATTTCCCGTATTTGCGCCGACTGCAAACTCAATCCTTTTCTGAAACTGTCTCTGTTTAAATTGTGTTCAAAATTCCGTTCCCAGTAACTTTCGTAATCGTCTTCGCCGTACTGACCGGCAAGTCCGTCGTAAAGTCCGTTATGAAAACGGTAAAAACTGTCGGCAACCGTATTTTCCGTATCTGTCTGCTTTTTTTGACGGATTTTAAGCATAACGCCGGCAGGTAAATCAATGAAACGCACTTCCGATTTTTGTTTCATTCCCCACAGAATAGCCTGATATTCGGGCGAATATTTTGCAAACGGATAAAGTACTGTTTCAATCGGAAGTTCGGTTGTGTATGCCAGCAATGCGACTGGCGGCTCTACTCCTTTTCTCGATATGTCGGGAATCATGGCAGTAGCGTCCGACGGTCCTTCGATTAATATACATTCGGGACGACATTCGTCCAGATATTTAAGCAAATGAAATGACGCTCCGGGTGAAAGATGCCTTATGCCGAATATGTTGTAGCGGGCTGTCATTTTTTTATCTGTTCATTTCGCTGCACGAATTGTACAGTCCGCGCCATGCCGCGCCTCTTTTTTTCATCACATTTTCGAGATATTCCTTCCATACCAGTTTATCCTTGTCCTCGTCTTTTACAACAGCGCCTTGAAGTCCGGCAGCAAGGTCTTCGTCCGAAACAGAGCCGTTTCCGAAGCTGGCGGCTAAAGCCATGCTGTTGGTAATCAGCGATATTGCTTCTGCTGTGGAAATAACTCCGCTGGGAGATTTCAGTTTCTGTTTTTCATCTGTCGTAACGCCTTTACGGAGTTCGCGGAAAACGGTTACGATTTTTTCAATAACATCGTTGGCAGGCAGATGCGCTTTCAAACGGTAACTGCCTGAAATTTCAGCCACGCGCCTGCTGACAATGGACACTTCGGTTTCAAGACTTGCGGGCGAAGGCAGTACAATGATATTGAAACGCCGTTTCAGCGCTGCCGACATATCATTTACCCCCCTGTCTCGCGTATTGGCTGTGGCAATGATGGAAAATCCCCGTCGAGCAGGAATTTCCCTGCCTAATTCGGGTATGGAAATCGTTTTTTCCGACATAATTGAAATCAGAGCGTCCTGCACTTCTGAGGCGCAGCGCGATATTTCCTCGAAGCGTGCGATACTTCCGCTTTCCATAGCCCTGTATATCGGGCTTTTAATCAGCGCCTCATTCGACGGACCGTTTGCAATCAGCATGGCATAATTCCATGAATAACGAATTTGCTCTTCGGTTGTACCGGCTGTTCCCTGAATGACTTTAGCCGAATCTCCGCAGACAGCTGCTGTCAGGTTTTCCGACAGCCACGATTTGGCTGTACCCGGTTCTCCGATTAATAATAACGACCGGTCAGTCAGCAAAGTAGCTATTGCTATTTCGACCAGACGATTGTGTCCGATGTATTTTGGGGTAATTTCTGCGCCTCCCGATTTTCCTCCGGCAATGAATTTGAATACTGCTTTTGGAGACAGTTGCCAGCCGGCAGGTTTTTCCTCTTTTTTGTCCTCTTCCTTTAACAGATTCAATTCATGTTCGTAAAGTAATTCCGCAGGTAAACGGAGAACGTCCTGTTTTTTATCCGAGTTTGCCATTTTGTACCGTTGTTATGATATATATATATTTAGACCTAAAATCCGCAAATAAATTTCAAAAATAACTGCAAAGTTTTGTAAATAAAAAACCTTGCTGTTTCGACATTTTCACATATCCTTGCAGCACGAAAAAATAAAATACAAAAATGCGAAAATGACGGCGGCAAAGATAATAAAAAAATTCTAAACAGATATTTCCGTTTACAGGAATATCTGTTATAAATATTGAAAGCAAAAACAAGTCAATCAAATATGTTTGTGAAATTTTTGCAAAC
>JAIROW010000098.1 GCA_031257315.1 Prevotellaceae bacterium | reverse complement strand
AAGTATTCGCTCACAGCCCACGAAGCCTCGCAAGTATATCGAAAGCGGGCGTCGTCAGGCCATTCGTCCGTCGCATCGCAATAATCCAGGGCATAGTCGATAAAGCGGACTAGCTCCGGAAGGATTTCCGTCTGCGAGCGTGTATAGCCGATGTCGGTATGCGTATGCTGCACGAAGTTGACCTTCCATTTGCGCACGGGAAGGACGGTGAAATTTTTCTTGATTATTTTCCCGTCGATTGATAATTCCAGCGTATGGGTTTGTTTTTTTGTCGCGGCGGCTACCGTCATATCTACTAAATTTTCACCGGATTGTAGCGATACCTGTTTTTTTGTTTTCCCAATAGAAAGGGAAGCCTCAACGGGTGAACCCTCATATTTAATTTTGACAGATACCGGCTGCAAGTTGGAATTTTGCAAAATAGCCGGACGAGGGTGTATCTCTATTTCCGTTTTCTTTTCATTCGCCGGAGCAGCGAAACAAGTCATGCACAATGCGTGCAGAAAGATGATCAAATATACTTTTTTGTTCATTATGAATAATAATTTTTTTTTAATTACATGGGGCAAAGATAACAGTTATTTTCAAACTCGTCAAAAAACGGGCTTGTTAATAACTTTTTTTCAACGATATTTTCAGTTTTACTACACATTTATCTGAATTTTTCAGTCTTGTTACGACGCAAAATTACAACAAAATTCAGTAACTGCAAAAAAATGTTAAAAATCGAAAATATCATATACTGTATTTTTGTAAAACTCTTTTTTTTCTACCGTAATTTTGTTGTATCTTTGTACCGGTTTTTTTACAGAGTTTAATGGAACTTCGGCTTTGTTTGAAAATCAGGTTAAAAAAATAAATTAAATAAGAGAAGTTTACAGAATATAAACGATGAAAAATCTTGTAATTACAGCATGGCTGGCAATCTGGTTGACGCAGCTCGCAGCGCAGAATGTCGCGCCAAAAGACGAAAACGTTCTGCGAATTATGTGCTACAATGTGCATAATTTTGTCGGAATGGACGGACAGAGAAATTATCAGCGAATTGCCGACGTAATAAACAGCGTCGCGCCCGATGTTGTCGCCATACAGGAAGCCGACAGCACAACCCGACGCAGTGCAGGCGTTTACACGCTCAAAGAAGTAGCCGAACGGACGGACATGTTCGCCGTCTATGCCCCTGCAATCGAATATCAGGGCGGCAAATACGGCGTGGGCATACTGTCGAAAACGCCTCCCGTCGCTGTCAAACAGTATGCGTTGCCCGGCAGAGAAGAACGGCGGACGCTGCTTGTTGCAGAGTTTGAAAAATATATCGTCGCCTGCACGCACTTTTCACTGAATGGCGACGACCGGCTGGCTTCGGTAAGCATTATTAACAATGCCGCAAAGGGCGTTTCCAAACCGTTTTTTCTTGCCGGAGACATGAATTGCGAGCCAGATTCGCCTCCACAGACAGCTATACTTCAAACCTTTACAGTTATTAGCGACGTAAAGCAAAACACCTTCCCCGTCGTCAATCCCGACCAGTGTATCGACTATATATATCAGTACCGAAATGGACAAGACTGCGCCGTATTAAAAAGTCAGACTGTCAATGAGCAGATTGCCTCCGACCATCTGCCGCTTTACGTTGACGTCCGGTTATCAGCATATTAATGCGAATCAGGAGTAAAAATGTCCCTTTGGGGACATTTTTACTCCTGATTCGTATTATTGATAATTGTAGAGACGCGATTTATCGTGTCTCTATTTTTTCACAAAAAAGCAGGCGAGCTTTTCAAAAAAGCAGGCGAGCTTTTTCAAAAAAGCAGGCGAGCTTTTCACAAAAAGCAGGCGAGCTTTTCACAAAAAGCAGGCGAGCTTTCACAAAAAAGCAGGCGAGCTTTTCAAATTGACAATTGACAATTATCAATTGTCAATTTCAAACTTATTTTTGTATTTCAAAATAAACCCGTACATTTGCAACCGTAATTTTTATTTATAAAAGTATTTATGAAACACGCAATTCTATTTCTACTGACAGGCGCAACAGCGCTGTTGAATGCCCAGAATCCAATATCGCCTCCGGGCGTTTATATTGCCGACCCTGTTGCCCGCGTATGGGCTGACGGCAAAATGTACATCTATGGTTCGCTTGACGAAAGTCCGAAATATTACTGTTCATATCGTTATCATGTGCTTTCGTCTTCCGATTTGGGAAGCTGGACGTTGCATCGAAATTCGTTTGCATCAAAAGGACAGGGCGACGAAGTGTCATATTCGGACAGTCCTCTGTATGCACCCGACTGCATGTATCGCAATGGAACTTACTATCTTTACTACTGTCTGGCAGGCGGCGGCGAAGGCGTTGCAACAAGCAGCTCTCCCGCAGGTCCTTTCACCGGCGGGCAGCCGATAAAAGGCGTTGGAAGCATAGACCCTGCTGTGTTTGTTGACGACGATGGTCAGGCATATTATTTTTGGGGACAGTTCTCTGCAAAAGGCGCCAAAATGAAACCCGATATGAAAACCATTGACGAAAGCACGGTAACTGACGGGATTGTAACCGAAAAAGAACACTTTTTCCACGAAGGCGGATATATGGTTAAGCGCAACGGTATTTACTACTTTGTGTATGCCCACATGGGACGTCAGGACAGACCGACCTGCATCGGTTATTCAACCAGTCGTTCGCCTCTCGGACCTTTTGAATATGGCGGCGTAATTATAGACAATTCAGGCTGCGATCCGGGAGTATGGAACAATCACGGCTCGCTGGTCGAATTTAACGGACAGTGGTATGTAGCATATCACCGCCCCACACATGCGTGCAACACCATGCGCAAAGCCTGTATAGAACCAATCACTTTCCGTCCCGACGGCAGTATCAAGGAAGCGCCGATGACTTCGCAGGGCGCAGGCAAACCACTGAAAGCCACTGAAAAAATAGATGCTGAACGAGCCTGCCTTATGTCGGGTAATACGCGCATCCGACTGATTGACGGACAGCCTGACAACGAAGAATTAGCCTGCATACACAGCGGCGACCGCGCGGCATGGAAATATATTGATTATGGAAAAGGCGTTTCGCGCTTCACCGTGCGTGTGCGTTCTCAGGCAGGCGGGCAGATTGATGTAGCATCTGACACTCCATGGGGAGCGTCGGCAGGCGGATTGAGCGTTCCTGCCGGCAGCGACTGGGTTACGCTGACCTGCGATGTAAACAACCTGTCAGGCATACGTCCTCTGTGGCTGCGTTTCGGAGGCGGCGAAGGCGATTTGTTCGACATCGACTGGTTCGTTTTTGAATGAATATGACCGATGGAGAAAAGGCTCGTCTGCGTTGCTGTTTCACGGAATAGAAACTGTAATGAAATATATAACAGTCATTGAGCCAAACTCAAATTTTGCATGCAACAACCGTCAGAATTGAATTTAAACGGTTGTTGCTAACGGATTTATATGGACAATTCACCCAATTTATCCGCAATTTGTATGCTTGAAATATACCTGTTTGCAAAAAAATTATTACCTTTGCGGGGAATTTTTTTACAAATGTAAGGGAAAGCCACTGATTTGCAATTAAAAAGCTAATCGAAACAAATTGACGAATCGGCGACATTTACAATTAAAAATTAATAATAATTATATAAAAGGAATATTTAAAGATTATGACAAGAAAATTTACATTGCTGTTATTTTTATTGACGCTGTTTTTTAACGCAAATGCTCAAAATCTGTTTTTGGGAGAATCGCATGAAACCGTAAAATGGATATACGAGGCTCGTAAACTGAACGACAGCGAGTTTGAATTGACGTTCGATGCAGAAATCATGCCCGGATATTACATGTATGGCATGGAACAGATCGAAGGTCCGATGCCGCTTAAATTTGAGTTTGCTCAGGGAGACTATAAACCGGTTGGAGAAATTTCTGCCAGCAAGGAAGTCAAAGAAAAATTTGACGAAGGGTTTGAAGTTAATGTAAAATATTATGAAGGACATGTGGTTTTTAAACAGAAAGTAGAACTGTTGTCCAACAATATTACTGTTACCGGAACGGTCAGTTATCAGGCATGTTCGTCAACGCAGTGTATTCCGGGAAGTTCGGATTTTTCGTTTGACCTCAAAGGCGAAAAAACAGCCGTGTCTGTTGTATCAGCCGCTTCCGAAGTATCGCAAATCAAAAATGAAGAAGATAAATCGCTGTTAATGTTTTTCATAACAGCTCTTTTTATGGGGCTGATAGGAGTAATAACCCCCTGCGTGTTCCCGATGATTCCAATGACTGTAAGTTTCTTTATATCAGGGTCGGACAGAAAAACGACCACTGTTATAAAAAGTATTATTTTTTGCCTGTCGGTAACAATGATATACACTTTTGTCGGCGTAATAGTCGCATTTACACAAAACGAAGCGTTTGCAACGTTCCTGTCCGTTCACTGGATTCCGAACCTGCTGTTTTTCATACTGTTTGCAGCATTTGCGCTTTCGTTTTTCGGAATGTTTGAAATAACGCTTCCGACAGGTTTGGCAAACAGGGCTGACAGACAGGCAGACAAAGGCGGTTATATAGCATCGTTTTTTCTTGCCGTAACGCTTGCCATTGTGTCGTTTTCCTGCACCGGCGTTTTTGTCGGCACGCTTTTAGTGCAGTCGGCTCAGGGAGGCGTCGCTCTGAAACCCATACTCGGCATGTTCGGTTTCGGTTTGGGGCTGGGACTTCCGTTTGTCGTATTCGCATTTATGCCGGCGCTCATGAAAAAACTTCCAAAATCTGGTGGGTGGCTCAATTCTGTAAAAGTAGTATCGGCATTTATTCTTGCAGCCCTGAGTTTTAAGTTTTTAGACATTGTTGACAGTTATTTTAAACTGAATATTATAACCCGTGATTTTGTAATTGCAGTATGGATTGCCATTTCTGTTTTGACAGGCGCATATCTTTTGGGCAAAATAAAACTTCCGCACGACAGCGATTTGAAACATGTAGGCGTATTTCGCCTCATTCTGGCGATTACATCGTTTGCGTTTGCATTTTATTTGTTGCCCGGACTGTTCGGAGCGCCTCTGACTTCGATTTCGGCGCTTTTGCCGACGCAGGAAAAACAGGTTTTCGACCTGACTGACAGTTCGCTGCAAAATATCAGCCAAAACAAAAACGAGTATGCGATAAATTCAAAAAATTTATGCGGAACACCGAAATATTCCGACTTTTTAACGCTTCCAAAAGGCATATCTGGATATTTCGATATTAAGGAAGGACTTGCGTGTGCAAAACAGCAAAATAAACCGGTACTGCTTGATTTCAAGGGACATTATTGCGGAAAGTGCAAAATGATGGAAAACAGCGTATTCCGCGATCGCAGAATAATTGATTTACTTAACGACAGGTTTATCGTTATAGGGCTTTATACCGACGACAATACGGAACTGCCAGAAACGGAACATGTTACAGCATCTAACGGAAAAGTTTTAAAAACAATAGGCGCAGTAAATATAAACTACGAAGCAACCGTTTACGGACTGAACGCCCAGCCCTATTTTGTAATAACCGACGCCGACGGAAAAGCGATTTCAGAAGGAACGGGGTACGAAACCGATGCTGATAAATTTTTACAGTGGTTACAAAAATCAGTTAAATAGTAAAACTTTAATTGCATGATGGAATAATTTATAAATCACTGGCAATATTTTCATAAAATATTTATCCTGATTTTTTGACCGGATATGCAACAAATATGCCTTTTTAATAGCTGTCGGAACAGTATTTTGCCAATTTTTACAGGTTAAATGTATTTGCTTTGAAATTATTTTTTGTTGATATAAATAAAATATTATACCTTTGTACCTGCAAAAAATTTATTAATAATTAGATTAAGATGTATCAATATGTCGAAACCAAAATTTTTAGATGTTCCAGAAAGTTTTCTTGATCTCAGAAAACTGCAGAAAAATGTATCACAAACAGTGAACACGCGCATAGAAGCGTTAATTTTAATAAAGCGTCTCGGAGGCGAAGTCTCGAAAAGAGCGCTGGCAAAACGGTTAGGCGTCAACCACAACAGTATTCAAAGATGGCGCGACGCTTACGAACACGGCGGAATTGACGCCCTGATAAAAGATGGAAGAATAGGTTTTAAACCGTCGATTTTTAACGCGGAAGAACACGAAATTCTGAAAAAAAAAGTGTTTGAATCGGAAATAAAAACCTATGTCGATTTACTTAAATGGGTAAGGGAGAATATCAACAGAAATGTGAAATACAATACTTTACTGAAATATTGTATTAAACATTTTGGAACGCTGTCTCAGGTTACTGAAAAAGAGCGAAAAACCCCAAAAAGGCGAAAAAAACACCGTAATAAAAATCGCACAGACAAAGATTTTTATACAGAAAATTATTCCGACGAAGATTATATAGATATTGACGATACTGATATTATTAGCATATAAACCGTTGTTTTTTATAAACCGGCGATTGAGGCTGTTCCTGAAAGGCACGCAGATAACGCAGATTTGACGGATTTGCGCAGATTTCGATATGTAAATGCAGACTGTCAGAAAATAAACTGTTGTTTTTTATAAACCGCGATTGAGGCTGTTCCTGAAAGGCACGCAGATAACGCAGATTTGACGGATTTGCGCAGATTTCGATATGTAAATGCAAGACT
>JAIROW010000086.1 GCA_031257315.1 Prevotellaceae bacterium | reverse complement strand
ATAGACGAAGGTCTTGCGAAAGGTCTTGCGAAAGGTCTTGAAGAAGGTATTGCAAAAGGTCTTGAAGAAGGTATTGCAAAAGGTCTTGAAGAAGGTATTGCAAAAGGCGAAGATGAACGCCAAAAACTGCAACAGGAACTTTCTGAAAAAGACAGAGAACTCTCCGACAAAGACAGAGAACTCTCCGACAAAGACAGAGAACTCTCCGACAAAGACAGAGAACTCTCCGACAAAGACAGAGAACTCTCCGACAAAGACAGAGAACTCTCCGAACAAGCCCGTCGTATTGCAGAACTGGAACTTTTGCTAAACAGCAAAAAACAGTAAAAAAGTTGTATAGACGCGGGGCGTGCCTCTTCTGCCGCTGGTTTGTCCTCATTAATCATAAATATTGAGGCTGTTTCAGCAAGCAGATGAGGCAGGTTTTATTAATCGTTAACAACTATTCAATTATTTACAGTTTCTATTCCAGAATCCTTCCTCGCGGATATTGCGACACGGTATTTGCTTCGATTCGGCAACAAGACGCCATTCGTTTGCCATGTTTGGAGATATGTCGCCGGCAATGATTATTTCTTCTGGATTATAACACGAAAGTACGGTTTCCGGCGATTCTCTGCGATTTCCAGTAATGTACAGACAGTTGACGGCAAACGGCGTTCCTGTAAATTTGACATTTACAGGCAATTGCGGTAACAGGGCGATTCTCTTACCCGAAAATAAAATAATCCCGTTATACGAATCAGGCACAGAATCGACGGTTGAAAAAGACGTTAATTGACTTTCCGAAGAAAATCCCTTAGTTATCAGGTAATTTTTTGTGTTGAAATCGAACGTTTTTTCTATTGATGCACTGTCCCGCAGCGAAAAACCTCTACCGTTTCCAATAAAATAGGCATAAAAATTTTTCTTCAATCCGAATATTCCAAATTCTCTGTGCGAGGAAATGCGATACTGATGTTCGGCGCGTACCGTAAATATAGCTGCCAGTAAAATCAGCGCAGTTCTGAAAAACATGCGTTTATTGAACGAAAGTCGCAGGGCAAACGCAAGAATAACTGCAACAAGCAATGCGCACTGAAATCCGTTGAAAAATATTCCGTCAACCTTCGAGTATGGCAAATTGTGAAAGAATTTTACCGTAATATTCATCAAATAAATGCAGAAATTCAATACAGCGCCTGTCAGCGGCAACAGTATGGCGCTCCATGATAACGCCATAACAGTCAAACCGATGTACATTACCAGCGTTGTAAACGGAACGAGCAGTAGATTTGAAAATAAAAAATATACCGGAAAAGTTTTGAAAACATACAGAATAATTGGAAGCGTACCAAGCTGGGCTGCCAGAGTTACCGTCAGACAGCCGGCAACGGCTTTTAGAAATTTATTGCGGGTATATACGAATTTCATAAATTTGGGCTGGAAATATACTATTCCAAGCACGGCTGTATATGACAGTTGAAATCCGGTGTCGAAAATTGCATAAGGGTTAAACAGACATGTCAAAAAACAGGAGAACGAAATGTTATTATATGTGTTTTTCGGTTTGTTAAGCATTTCGGCAACAATAAAAATCGAAAACATTGTGCTTGCCCTGACAATGGACGGAGCCATGCCGGCTATAGATGAATAAATCCACAGAAATGCAAGAATAATTAAACTCTTAACGATTAAAAGTTTTCTGTTGCGGTTTAAAAATTGAAGCAAAAAATTCAAAACCATGAATATAATGCCGACATGCAAGCCCGAAACCGCCAGCAGATGAATACTGCCGGCTGCCGTATATGATTGCCTCAGTTCGTCGTCAAGATACTCCTTGTTTCCGGTGAGCAGCGCTATTGCAACAGAAAGTTCTTCGTCGCCAAGCTGTGCATTTTGAAGAATCTTATAGGCTGATTTCTGTATATTCAATACAAACTGCCGGTATGGATTTATTCTTCCGGAATCGACAACTGCAAGATTTCCGGCTTTTATGTATGCAGTTACGAATATTCCGCGTCTGTTCAGATATTCCTTATAGTTAAATTCTTCGGGATTTTGGGGCGGAGCAACTTCGTTAAATGTTGTTTCGCAGATAAATACATTGCCGGGTGTCAGAACGGTCTCATGACTGTTTTCAAGATATACCGTCGAATTTTCGTCGCACCGGTTCCACAGTTTTCCGTCGTCCGAAAAAGCCAGAATATCGACATTCAAACGCATCGAATTTTCGTTAATGCGGGGATTTTCCGTTACAAGAAGTTTAAAATAATTTTTCACGCCGACAGGCGCTGCCGTTTTGTCGGGCTGTATCTGAACAAGATAGACGCCGATAAAAAACAGCGTCAAAAAACAGTGCATACCGAATAGCCATCTCAAAGAATAGCGCCGGTAGATTTTCAGTATATGCGCAATTATTATCGTCGCAGTCAGTAAAACGGCAGTTGTCAGCGCATTGAAATCTGCGGCAACAAACGAATGTCGGAAAACAATCCCCAAAACAAGAGGTATCAGCAGCCTTAAAAACGGGATACGTTTTATGTCTTCCAAAAAATAAGTCCAGTTATACTTGTTTTCATCGTTTTGCATGGCGTATATATTTTTTATATTTTTACACAAAATTAGTTCTTTTTGTTGTAATACAAAATTAAAAAGCAATTGATAATTGACAATTTTAGAGACGTTTCAATGCAGCGTCTCTAAAATGCCGCGCAAACTTCGGATTATTACCGTAAGTTTATTCATCTTTTTTTTAATTTACTCCGTTTGACAACATTAAATTTTCAGCAATTTTACCGTTATTTTCTGGATTTACGATTCTGTAAATCCCGCAAAATAAACAGATACTGTTAAAACAGACATAAAATTATTCTCCGGCAGACCTTCTTCTGCCGACGCTGGGGAAACGTTTCTTCAACTCCTCGTGAATAGCCTTTGCCTGCGGCACGTCGCGGGCTGCAAGCGGCTTAATGTAGTTGTAGAACGTAACCGCGCTGACTGGTGTGCTTCGCTTCCGGCAAACATTTCGATGTCGTCAATCACTTCTTCGACCTGCGTAACACTGTTTTTGACGCTTCTCAAACCTGTTGCGTCCTTTATATCGACGGTAAAATCGTCGATATTTAAATAGTTTGGACACAGGTCGGGGTCCTTTGCCAGTTGTATGCCTTTGCAACAAAACTGACAGTTTTTCGCCCATTTTGGGCGTCTATACAAAGTCTCGCGACCGTAAAGATGATTGATAAATGCAGACAAGATTTTTCAAAATTGTCAATTGTCAACTATCAATTGTCAATTCATTTGATTTTTGTTGTGCGGGGTTGTGAAAAAAATTTTCGTACCTTTGCGGTTTTTAATAAGGAGGTATGTTTGGAAAACAAGTATATTGAAATTAAGAACGCGAGAGTTCACAATCTTAAAAATATTGATGTGAAAATTCCTCGAGATAAATTGATTGTTATAACCGGATTGTCGGGTTCGGGTAAATCTACTCTGGCTTTTGACACGATTTTTGCCGAAGGTCAGCGCCGGTATGTCGAAAGTCTGTCGTCGTATGCGCGGCAGTTTCTGGGACGTATTAAAAAACCGGAAACCGATTATATCGCAGGTATTCCTCCAGCAATTGCCATCGAACAGAAAGCCGGAAACTCAAATCCGCGCTCAACCGTCGGCACATCTACCGAAATTTATGATTATTTGAAGATACTTTTTGCCCGAATTGGACGCACATTTTCGCCGGTTTCGGGTATGGAAGTTAAAATTGATACGGTAAGCGATGTTGTCGATTATCTTGCCGCGCGTCAAAACGGCGAAAGAGCCATGATTCTCGCTCCAATTGCAAACGCCGCAAACAGAGGCATTATCGAACAGTTGACGTTGCTGCTCGAAGAAGGGTTTTCGAGAACTTTCGTTATTGATGAAAACGGTGTTGGAAAAGCGGTGGAAATCCGCGATTTTCTGCAAAAATACGATGCGCTTTACAGTCAAAGCAAAAAAACGTATCTGCTTGTTGACAGAGTTTCGGCTTCTACGGACGAAGAAACTCTCAGCCGCGTAGCAGATTCCGTGCAGACAGCTTTCGACCGTGGCAATGGCTGCTGCTCGCTGTATCTGTACCCTGAAAACGAATCGCCGTTTATACAGAATTTTTCAAACATTTTTGAAGAAGACGGCATACGTTTCGAACGCCCCGACATTAACCTTTTCGGCTTCAACAACCCCGTCGGCGCATGTCCCAAATGCGACGGATACGGAAAAATTATCGGTATAGACGAGAATCTGGTTATTCCCGACAGGTCGCTTTCGATAGTTGGCAATGCCATTGCCTGCTGGCGCGGCGATTCGATGAGCGCATACCGCGACAGGCTTGTGTATTCGGCTGATAAATTTGATTTTCCGGTTCACCGTCCCTACTATCAGCTTACCGAAAAGGAACGCCGACTGCTGTGGACTGGCAACCTCTGGTTCGATGGACTTAACACGTTTTTTGAAATGCTCGAAGCAAACCGGTATAAAATTCAGTATCGCGTTATGCTTGCGCGGTACACGGGCAAAACCGTCTGCAACGCCTGCAACGGTACGCGCCTCCGTCCCGAAGCCTCATACGTGCGAATCGACGGAAAAAACATTAACGAACTGGTTGTTATGCAGGTCTCGCGTCTTTACGAATTTTTTAAAACAATTAAACTGACAGAACACGAAGCGAAAGTGGTAGAACGTCCGCTGACAGAAATAAGACAGCGGTTACAGTGTCTGCTCGATCTCGGTCTGGGATACCTTTCGCTGAACCGTCTGACCAGTAGTCTGTCGGGCGGCGAAAACCGCAGAATAAATCTTGCCGTTTCGCTCGGCAGCAGTCTGGTTGGCTCGCTGTATATTCTCGACGAGCCGAGCGTCGGACTACACCCCCGCGACACGACGCGGCTGGTAAAAGTGCTGAAAGAACTGCGCGACATCGGAAACAGCGTTGTAGTAGTCGAACACGAAGAGGAAATAATACGCGCCGCCGACGAAATCATAGACATCGGACCGCTTTCGGGAAGTATGGGCGGAGAAATTGTTTATTGCGGAAAAGTATCGAAGGCTCAAAAGTCCGACATCGAAAAATCGCTGACGCTCAAATATCTGAAAGGCGTCGAAAAAATAGAAATCCCACCGGTACGCCGCAGACTGAACAGTTACGTCGAAATTGTCGGAGCAAGAGAAAACAATCTGAAAAACATAGACGTAAAAATACCGCTTGGCGGCATAGTCGCCGTTACAGGAGTAAGCGGTTCTGGAAAATCGTCGCTCATACGCGGGATACTTTACCCCGCCATTGTACAGCAGATTGATGGAAACGGAACAGCCTGCGATTTCGACAAACTTTCGGGCGACGTATCGTCCATAAAGCATGTCGAAATGGTTGACCAGAACCCCATAGGACGCTCGTCGCGCTCAAATCCGGTTACATATATAAAGGTATATGACGATATTCGCAAACTGTATGCCGAGCAAAGAGAATCTCAACGAATGGGATTTACGGCTGCATACTTCTCTTTCAATACCGACGGCGGACGGTGCGAAGAATGTAAGGGCGACGGATTTATCGAAGTCGAAATGCAGTTTATGGCAAACGTTATTCTCGAATGTGAAGCCTGCAAGGGAAAACGCTTTAAAGACGATGTGCTGGAAATAAAATACGGCGGCAAAAGCATTTTCGATATTCTGAACATGACGGTTGACGAGGCTGTAACTTTCTTCGGAGCAGGCGTCGAAAATACAGAAAAAAGGATTGCACGCAAACTCGCCGTTCTGCAAAACGTGGGGCTGGGATACATAAAACTGGGACAATCGTCGGACACGCTGTCGGGCGGCGAAAACCAGAGAGTAAAACTTGCGTCGTCGCTGCTGAAAGAAGACCTCGTACATACGCTTTTCATTTTCGACGAACCGACCACAGGACTGCACACTCACGACATTCGCAAACTGATGGCTGCATTCAACGCTCTGGTCGAAAAAGGTCATTCGATTATAGTAATCGAACACAATCCCGACGTAATCAAATGCGCCGACAGAGTTATAGAACTCGGACCCGAAGGCGGCGACGAAGGCGGATACCTTGTTTTTGAAGGCGTTCCCGAAGAACTGTCGCAGTGCGAAAAATCGCATACGGGCAAATATCTTAAAACACATCTGAATTGAACGGAAAAATTATTGCCATGAATACAGGCGTTGCAGGTCGGGTAACAGCGGCTGCAAACAGCGGCGATACGACCCGTTTTTTGAAAGAATTTTACAAAAAATATTTGTTCATATCAACAGTTAACAATTTATTTTTACCTTTGTATTTATTTTAATTGATACTGTCTTGATATTTTAATTGATTAGAGAGTATAAAAATATAAATTTTAAATTACAGATATATGAAAGTTAAGGAATTGATGTCTAAACTCGAATTTAAATATTCCAACGAAAAGGAATATTTGCAGGCTGTTCGGGAAGTACTTGAATCTATTGAAGAAACATATAACAGTCATCCGGAATTTGAAAAAGCCCGAATAATTGAGCGAATTGTAGAACCTGACCGTGTATTTACCTTTAAAGTTCCATGGCAGGACGACAGAGGCGAAATTCACATAAATACCGGCTATCGCGTACAGTTCAACAATGCGCTGGGTCCATACAAGGGAGGTTTAAGATTTCACCCGTCGGTTACTTTATCGACTTTGAAATTTCTGGGCTTTGAACAGACGTTTAAGAATGCTTTAACAACCTTACCAATGGGTGGCGCAAAAGGAGGTTCAGATTTTAACCCCAAAGGAAAATCAGACGCCGAAGTAATGCGTTTCTGTCAAGCGTTCATGACCGAACTGTGGAGATACATAGGTCCCGATACAGATGTGCCTGCCGGCGATATTGGCGTGGGTTCAAGAGAAATAGGTTATCTGTACGGCTGGTACAAAAAACTTGCACGCGAAAATACCGGAGTGCTTACAGGCAAAGGAATAAACTGGGGAGGTTCGCTTATCCGTCCCGAAGCTACCGGTTTCGGCGGAGTGTATTTTGTCAGGCACATGCTAAATAAAATAAATTCCGATTTGTCGGGCAAAACCGTAGCCATATCCGGTTTCGGAAACGTCGCATGGGGCGCAGCTTTGAAAGCAACCGAACTGGGCGCAAAGGTGATAGCCATTTCAGGACCCGACGGATACATATACGACAAAGCAGGATTGAATGAAGAAAAATTAAACTTCATGCTTTATCTGAGAGCCACCTGCAACGACGTTGTAAGTCCTTATGCCGAAGAATTTCCCGAAGCAGTATTTGTCAAAGCTAAAAAACCATGGGAACTGAAATGCGATATTGCCCTGCCATGCGCAATACAAAACGAACTGGACGGACAGGACGCTAAACAGCTTATCGAAAACGGCGTAACCTGCATAGCCGAAATTTCAAATATGGGTTGCACGCCCGAAGCTGTAAATATGTTTATCGACAATAAAATACTTTATGCACCCGGAAAAGCAGTAAACGCAGGCGGAGTATCGGTTTCCGGTCTGGAAATGACCCAAAATGCAATGAAACTGAACTGGAGCGCAGAAGAAGTCGATACAAAACTTAAAACAATCATGAATAATATTCATGAAGCCTGCGTAAAATATGGAAATCGCCCCGACGGATATACCGATTACGTTAAGGGCGCAAATATTGCAGGATTTATGAAAGTGGCACAGGCTGTTCTTGAACAGGGACTGTGCTGAATCTGTTTATACTTTATAACATGTTGAAATTAAATTAAAAAAATAGTAATATGGCTAATTTTTACACCGATAACAAAAACTTGAAATTTCATCTCGAACATCCGATGATGAAAAAAATTGTAGAACTCAAAGAAAAAGGATTTATCGACAAAGATAAATACGATTATGCACCGGTTGATTCCGACGACGCTTTGGACAGCTACGACAGAACTTTGGAAATTATAGGCGATATTTGCGCAAATATCATAGACCCGAATGCCGAAAGCGTTGACCACGAAGGACCCGAAGTTATTGACGGACACGTTAAATACGCTCGCGGAACTCAGGAAAACCACGAAGCGCTGAAAAAAGCCGGTCTTTACGGAATCTCGCTGCCACGCGAATACGGAGGTCTCAATTTTTCAATGGTTCCATACGTCATGGCGGCAGAACTCGTTGCCCGCGCCGACGCAGGTTTTGCAAATATCTGGGGATTGCAGGATTGCGCAGAAACTATTCACGAATTTGCCTCCAAAGATATAAAAGACGAATATTTGCCGCGAGTTGCCAAAGGCGAAACCTGTTCTATGGATTTGACCGAACCGGACGCGGGCAGCGACCTGCAATCGGTTGCACTGAAAGCTACATGGGACGAACAGCAGGGCGTATGGCTGCTGAACGGAGTTAAACGCTTTATTACCAATGGCGACGCCGATATAAAACTTGTTCTCGCACGCTCGGAAGAAGGCACAAAAGATGCACGGGGACTTTCGTATTTTGTTTATGACAAAAAACATAACCGCGTAAAAGTGCGTCGCATAGAAAACAAACTTGGAATCAAGGGATCGCCGACCTGCGAACTTGTATTCAGCAATGCTCCCGCCAAACTTGTCGGCGACCGCAAACTGGGACTCATAAAATATGTCATGTCGCTGATGAACGGAGCGCGTCTTGGCGTTGGAGCGCAGTCGGTCGGAATTTGTGAAGCCGCTTACCGCGAAGCCCTTAAATATGCCGGCGAGCGCGTACAGTTCGGAAAAGCAATAATAAATTTCCCCGCCGTGTATGAAATTCTGACGCTGATGCAAGCAAAACTTAATGCGGCGCGTTCCCTGCTTTACGAAACTTCGCGTTTTGTAGATCTGTACAAAGCGTATGGATTCCTGTCCGAAACGCAAAAACTTACGCCAGAAGAGCGTCAAGAACAGAAAAATGCGCAGAAAGCCGCCGATTTTTTCACGCCGCTGCTGAAACTGTTTTCAAGCGAATATTCGAACCAGCTGGCTTACGACAGTCTGCAAATTCACGGAGGCTCCGGTTTCATGAAAGATTATCCGATTGAACGGATTTACAGAGACGCCAGAATTACAACAATATACGAAGGCACTTCTCAACTTCAAGTTGTGGCGGCAATACGCGGGGTTACAAACGGTTTTGCGCTTTCAAAAATTCGCGAATACGAAAATCTGCAATACAAACCCGAATACGAATATATTCAAAAACAGCTTGTTGCAATGACCGACATTTACGAAAAAGCAGTTGCAAAAATCGTTTCCGCAGGCGATTCCGAATACATAGATTTCCACGCCCGACGTATAGTCGAAATGGCAGGATACATTATAATCGGATATTTGCTGCTCATTGACGCTCAGCGGTGCGACGATTATGCTCACTCGGCAGAAGTCTTTGTAAAACATGCGATGGCTGAAAACGTTGCCCGATACTCTTATATCGCCGATTTTGACATAAAAGAAATGGAGCTGTTTAAAAATATTTCCGAAAAACATATAGCATCGTAATACAAACGCCTTATAATGTTTGGGTTTTGAATTTTTCTTTTTTGTATGTTTATTTATTCATGCGCAGAAAAAAATCTGCGCATGATTTTTTTGTAAATTTAACAGTTTTTCGGTTTAATTTGATGTGTTGACAATTATAAAAATATCTTCAAAACGCTTTTTAACAGCATCGTTTAGAAATATATTTGAAGAAATATTATCTTTGCGCAAAAATTTATTTTTTGACAGGGAAGAAAAAAAAACAGACTGGAGTTCTGAAAATTATACGGAAAACACTGCTTAGATGCGTCGTTATATTTTTTTCGGCAAGTATTTTATCAGTAATATTATTAAATTGGTTTCCAGTGAAATATACGCCTTTGATGTTTATTCGCTTTATCGAAAATATCGAAAACGACGATTATCGCACCGTCAGAGAATGGAAATCTCTTGACGAAATTTCGGAACAGATGATAAAAGCGGTACTGGCGTCGGAAGACGCAAATTTCATGGAACATTTCGGCTTCGATTTTGACGCCATAAAAAAGGCGATGGAATACAATCGCCGTACCGGTAAAAAATATGGAGCCAGTACAATAACTCAACAGACGGCAAAAAATGTGTATCTTGTACCTTCGCGTTCGTGGGTCAGAAAAGGACTTGAAGCGTATTTCACGTTTTTAATCGAATTTTTCTGGTCTAAACAACGGATTATAGAAGTGTATCTCAATATTATAGAAGTCGGCGACGGTTTGTACGGCGTAGAGGCGGCGGCTCAAACATATTTCAAGAAAACGGCGAGCAAACTCAACGCTTTCGAGGCTTGTCAAATCGCTTCAATTTTGCCGAATCCCCGCGAATATAAAATTCACAACCCGTCGAGAGAATTGAAAGCCAGACAATCCCGGATACGAAAATCTATGGAACACGTAAAATGGAAAACACCGTAGAAATGTATAATTTTGCGTCTCTGAAAACAGGGCAATGAATCGCGCAAATATGAGAGCATTTTTTACAGCATACATAACAGGCAAATTTCCATTATAGACAACTGTATATTGATACGTTTCTCGAAATCATGAAAATTGTTTAATTTTGTGCGATTAATTTAAAAAAATATGTTATTTACAAAATGTATTCATCCTCAAATTTTGGGGATTTTGGGAAAACTGGGACACGGTTCTAAAATTTTAATTTCCGATGGAGGCTATCCTCATGCCACTGCCAGTAATCGAGACGCCGAAAAAGTATATCTCAATGTGGCACAGGGCTTATTGACTGTTACCCAAGTGCTTGAAGTGTTGAAAGAAACAGCGCCAATTGAAGAAGCAAGCGTAATGACCCCTCCCGACGGTTCAATGCAGCCAGTTTTTGACGATTATAAAAAACTTTTGCCGGACGTACCGTTTAATTACGTGAAACAGTTTGATTTTTACGAACTTGCAATGGAAAAAAATATTGGTATGGTTATTGCCACCGGCGACATGCGCAATTTCGCAAACCTTATTGTCAAAATCGGATTTATCAGACATTCGGAAGGTAAGGGAATTTATTGACAACCAGTCTATTGTTCTTTAAAAGTGAAGATAAGCAACAGTGAATTAAGCTGGCTCGAATTTAACGGACGAATTTTGCAGGAAGCACGCGATAAAAGCGTGCCTCTGATGCAAAGATTGAGATTTCTCGGTATTTTTTCAAACAATCAGGACGAGTTTGTTAAGGTACGTTTGTCGAATATTATCAGAAGCAGCCGGATAAAAAGTGAAAGTGCAAAAATTTTTTCAGGAGGATATACGGCTTACTGTTTGCTGAAAATTGTAAACGAAAAAATTCTGAACTGTCAAAACGAATTTGCCGAAATTTATACAGAAATTCTGGAAGAAATGGCTGAAAAAAATATCCATATTACAGATGAAAACAGTCTTGACGAGAAACAGCAAATATTTTGCCGCAATTACTTTGAAAACGTTGTCAGCCCGCTGATTGCGCCTGTAATTCTGCGCAAAAAAACGGAAATACCCTTTCTGCGCGACGATTTCTATTTTGCCGTAAAACTCACAACTATGAAAGGTAAAATTCGCTATGCTCTTATACGAATCCCTGTTTCAGAATCCTGTCCGCGATTTGTAGTTTTGCCCAAAAATAACGGAAAAACAGAGATAATTTTTCTCGAAAACATAATTCGTCTTTGCATGAACAGTATCTTTTTTATGTTCAACTGTACGGACATTTCGGCGCATGTTTTTACTTTTGTCAGAGACGCATATTTTTCCATCGACGAGGATATTTCAAAAAGTTTGACCGAAAAAATGGAAGCGGGACTGGACAGACGGCTCAACGGTCAGCCGGTAAAACTGATTTACGAACCGGAAATTCCCGACGATTTGCTTGATTTTATTGCCGTCAAACTTAATATCAAAAAAGATGGAAATTTCATGTTTGCAGAGCGCTATCATCTGATGCGCAATTTGATGGATTTTCCCGAAATATGTCCGGCAACTGAAAAAACAGAATCTGCTACTCCGCTGCGTAACAGTATGTTGAAACCGTTTTCAAGTATTTTTAAGGCTGTTGATAAAAACGATGTATTTTTAAACTATCCATATCACACGTTCAATCATTTTATTGATTTTCTTAAAGAAGCCGCTATCGACCCGAAAGTTGACAGTATATACATTACACTGTATCGACTTGCCGAAAACTCGCAGGTTGTAAATACTCTGATTAACGCCGTCAAAAATGGCAAACAGGTTACTGCACTTGTAGAACTTTTTGCGCGGTTCGACGAAGAACGAAATACAGGATATTCAGAACTGCTGCAAAAAGAAGGAATTAAAATCATACACGGAATAGCAGGACTGAAAGTACATGGAAAAATTGTACTTGTAAAATGCAAAAAGAAAGGTTACGTATATCTCGGAACAGGTAATTTTAACGAAGTTACCGCCAGAACTTACAGCGATTTCGGCTTGTTTACTTCCGACAGAAAAACAGTTGCTGACGCCGTTTCCGTTTTTGGATTTTTACAGAATATACATGCAAAACTGCAAACCGAACATTTGATTGTTGCGCCAGTGTATATGCGAAACCGGTTTGAAGAACTGATAAACCGTGAAATCAGAAACGCCCGCAAAGGACTGAATGCGTTTATTTATGCAAAATTCAACAGTTTAACCGACGGAGAAATGATAAAACTGCTGTACAGGGCAAGCGCGGCTGGCGTAAAAATCAGGCTTATAGTGCGCGGCGCCTGCTGCTTACAGCCTCAAACCGCAAAATATGGCGACAATATCGAAGCAATTCGCATAATAGACAAATACCTCGAACATGCACGAATGATTGTTTTTTGCAATGCCGGCGATGAAAAATTTTATATCACAAGCGCCGATTTTATGGAACGCAATCTTGACCGCAGAATAGAATTTGGCATTGAAATTACATCGCCAGATGTGAAACAGACACTCAAAGACATCTTTAACATACAGTGGAATGATAATGTAAAAGCAAGAGATTTAAACAACAAATTGCACGAGACCGGCAATACAGTTAAACTGCGTTCTCAGGACGAATTTTTCAGATATTTTGCCGCAAAAAACCGCAGGCACGAAAACGAAGAAATAAAAAACATGTCTGCAATGTAATTTCTACATTTCAGACATGTTTTTGTTCCTGTAATTTTCTGTAAATTATTCGTTTTCGTTCAGGGGACGTTCATACACATCTTTGTATGCAATACTGTTTCTGTTAATTGCAGTTTTGCCCTTCTTGTCTAATTCTGTTTTGTAACGAACTATTGTCATGGACGCCAGTATTCCAGTTTGAAATTCTGCAATTGTGCCGTAATAATCATACAGCACATCGTTGTCTGTTACAGGAGGTTCAAGCGGTTTCAAATGAAGCGAATCCCACATGTGAAGACTATCCACTTTGCCATTCTTGTCAATAATTGGCGGACAGTTTTCACATGTCACCATTACTGCTTCCAAATCGTAAATGCGTTTTACAAGAATGTCAATACCGTTGTCTCCAATTTGATACAGAAAAGAAGAATCGTAAGTCCCTCTGGAATAAAACAGAAGAATATCATTTTCTTGAAGTTTTCTTGCAATCAAAAATGTACCGCCATCTACATTCATATTAACAGATGTCATATCTCCAGATATCGAATCAAATTCGTAACGAGTTGATTGGACAAGAGACCATGTACCGGAAAAATCAGCGCCGGTGCTTTCTTTGTAAACGTCGCCGCATGAAACAGTTGCCAGCGCAATAAACAATACAAAAATATTCTTTTTTTCTTTCATAATCAATAAATATAATGTTGTAAAATAATTGTGCAAAATTAGTCTTTTTTATGTTGTTACATCTGCTGTCAATGTTAAATAAGTTTAAATTATCTAAATTATCATTGCACACAAATTGTAAACACCTTATATACAGGCTATTTAAAAAACTGTTTTTCGTCGAATTTTTCTACAAAAAGGGCAATTTTTTTTACTTTACATGTCATTTGCCGTGTTTCCAACAGAGATTTATGTAATTTAAATATGATATTTATAAGCCTGAAACTGGCAGAAAGCAGGAATTTTCACAACCATATCTCGTTGACCTGAGTAATAAAAAGGTAGAGACGTTGCATGCAACGTCTCTACCTTGCAAAACTTAATATCATTCAGAACATTAAAATTCTGATGACATGTTTGTACGTTCGGGCAAAATCAGTCAAATTTAGACATTGCAAAAAAAAATATTGTCCTGCATGTGCGGCTATTCGGATTTTTTTCATACCTTTGCGCTCATTTTAATATAAAATGATGGATAGATTATACATTTTTGACACCACTTTGCGCGACGGCGAACAAGTGCCGGGGTGTCAGTTGAATACGGTCGAAAAAATCGAGGTTGCCAAAGCGCTGGAATCGTTGGGCGTTGACGTTATCGAAGCCGGATTTCCGGTTTCAAGCCCCGGAGATTTCAACTCGGTAATAGAATTGTCGAAAGCCATAACCTGGCCTGTAATATGCGCTCTTACCCGCGCTGTAGAAAACGATATTGACGTTGCAGCAGAAGCGCTCCAATATGCAAAGCGCCGCAGAATACACACAGGCATAGGCACTTCGGTTTACCACATCACAAACAAACTGAACAGCAATCCGGACGAAATTGTCGAGCGGGCTGTCGCGGCAGTAAAATATGCGAAAAAATATGTGGAAGATGTAGAATTTTATGCAGAAGACGCCGGTCGCACAGAAAACGAGTATCTTGCCCGCGTTGTGGAAGCAGTTATTAAAGCCGGCGCTACGGTCGTAAATATCCCAGATACAACAGGTTACTGTTTTCCGTCAGATTATGCCGCCAAAATAAAATATCTTATGGAAAACGTAAGCAATATACATAAAGCGGTGATTTCTACCCACTGCCACAATGATTTGGGCATGGCTACAGCAAATTCGCTTGCAGGAATTGCTAACGGAGCGCGTCAGGTCGAAGTTACAATAAACGGTATTGGCGAACGCGCCGGAAACACTGCTCTCGAAGAAGTTGTAATGGCGATAAAAAGCCATAAGGAACTTGATATTGAAACAAATATCCATACGCAAAAAATCTGGGAAACAAGCAAACTTGTTTCGACTTTAATGAATATGCCGGTTCAACCCAACAAGGCGATTGTCGGCAGAAACGCTTTCGCACATTCGTCGGGCATACATCAGGACGGAGTACTTAAAAATCGCGAAAATTACGAAATCATTGACCCAAAAGACGTTGGTATAGACGAAAATTCGATAGTACTTACGGCTCGCAGCGGCAGAGCAGCTCTTAAACACAGACTTGCAACGCTTGGCGCCAGCGATATTTCGCAGGAAAAATTGGACGAAATTTATCAACAGTTTTTGCGTTTAGCCGACAGAAAGAAAAGTATCGGCGACAGCGATATTCTCGCGCTGCTTGGAGAAAGAGAAAACGTTCAGAAAAAAATTAAACTTGACTATTTGCAGGTTTTGTGCGGAAAACGTGTGCGGCAGGTTGCCACGCTAAGAATTGATATTGCAGGTGAAAAATTTGAACACACCGCTTCCGGCAACGGTCCGGTGGACGCTTCAATAAAGGCTGTGAAAAACATTATTCAGCGACAAATGTCTATTCAGGAATTTCTTATACAGGCAATTACAAGAGGCAGCGACGATGTGGGAAAAGTTCATATTCAGGTGGAATACAATGGAAAAATTTATTACGGATTTGCAGCAAATACCGATATTGTAACCGCTTCGGTAGAAGCCTTTATTGATGCGGTAAACAAATTTGCCATATAAATTTTAGCGGTAATGTCTCAAATCGACTGATTTTGCCGTCGATGGCTGAACGGTGGTTGTTAAGGTTGGCGTAATTATGATTTTTATTTTTCATAGACCGAACTTGACAAACAAATCCTATCGTGTTTGACAAAATCAAGCAAAAGCATTGTATTGCTTAAACTGTCATTGAACGCCATCACGCCAAAGTTCCGTCCGAAGTAAGTCGTGTCCATTACAACATTGGCGCAAGCCGGAAATGTCTTATTATTAACAATTTAAACGCTGTCTATCTTGCGTTGAATCGTTTTTTTTATCCATTTCTGTTTTTACATGCAAAATTATTATTCTCAAATAATTACAGCAAATTTATCATTCCTTTTGTCCATTACCCCGACAATTCGTATCGTTTGTTCTGCAAATGTACAAATAGATATTTAATTTGCAAAGCAAAACCGAGAGATATAAAAAAAAGCCGCCCTTTTTATCGGGCAGCTTTCCAATTTTTAAATTTAATTAAAATTTTTCTAAAATGATTCATTTTCATTCAGAGATTTTTAAATCTCTTCCGTTTGAAGTTTCCGGCGGTATATAGCGCGTTTTATTACGTCTCGGCGTTCAACGGATTTTTTTGTAAATGTTTTTCTCGCTCTGAGTTCCCGCAAAGCTCCCGTTTTTTCAAATTTGCGTTTGAATTTTTTTAACGCTCTTTCTATATTTTCACCTTCTTTAATGGGTACTATAATCATATTATACTAAAATAACACCTCCTTTCCGGCTGCAAAGGTAGTTACATTTTTTGAAACGGCAATTTTTTCTGATTTTTTACTTCCCGAAAACGTTCCCGACAGAAATCAATATGCCATTCGGCATTGTCTAAAACGTTTATTTTCAAAACTATAAAAATAACAGTTTATTGTTTGAAAAAATTTTATCAACTTTACGCCAAAATTATTGTTATAAAACATGAATGAAGTTGTAAATGATAAAAATACAAAATTGGGAACTTTGCCTGTCTATTTTACGGCAATTTCTGCAATACTTGGAGCGATTCTTTTTCTGCGGTTCGGCTATGCAACAGGCACGCTTGGATTTTGGGGAACAGTTCTGATAATCTTGCTCGGACATTTGATAACCGTACCAACTGCGCTTGCAATTTCCGAAATTGCAACAAATACAAGGGTTGAAGGCGGCGGCGAATATTTTATAATTTCGCGCTCTTTCGGCTTGAAAATCGGCTCGACCATAGGGCTGGCTCTGTATATTTCGCAGGCTGTGAGCATTGCGTTTTATATTATCGCGTTTACCGAAGCGTTCGGATTTCTGTTCACGTTTTTATCCGAGCAGCTTGGTTTTGAACTTCCACGACAGTTTGTCAGCGTTACGGCGCTGGGGTTTATGGCGTACATTATTCTCAAAAAAGGAATTGATTCGGGCGTCAAAATGCTGTATATAATTGTGGTAATAATGATTTTGTCGCTGCTTCTGTTTTTTCTCGGTTCGCCAGTCGAAAGCGCTGAAACAGGATATGTTGTCGGCGATAATTTCACGTTTATAAATACCGACAAATTTTTTGTGGTATTTGCCATCTGTTTTCCTGCATTTACAGGAATGACGGCTGGCGTGGGGCTTAGCGGCGACCTGAAAAATCCGGGAAAATCAATACCACTCGGCACGCTGGCAGGCACTATTACCGGACTTGTGGTTTACCTGCTGGTAGTGTGGAAACTGTCTGTCTGCGCGTCAGCCTCCGACATGACAGGCGACCAGCTGATAATGTCGCGCATTGCAATACTTGGCTGGCTGATGGTTCCGATAGGGCTTGGAGCGTCAACGCTTTCGTCTGCAATAAGTTCGGCAATGGTTGCGCCGCGCACTTTGCAGGCGCTTGCCAACGATAACAGTTTTCCGTCGAAACGTATCAACCGGCTGCTGGCTCAGGGCAGAGGCGCGTCAAACGAACCGTACAACGCTTCGATTCTGTCGTTTGCCATTGCCGCAGTTTTTGTGGTAATGGGCAATGTTGACATGGTTGCCCAGATAATATCAATGTTTTTTCTGATTACCTACGGTTCGCTGTGTCTCATTTCGTTTTTGAACCATTTCGGTTCGCCGCCGTCGTACCGTCCGCGTTTCAAGTCGAAATGGTATTTTTCGCTCGGAGGCTTTATACTTTCAGTCTGGGTGATGTTCCAGATAAATCCGCTGTACACCATTCTGTCGTACATAATAATAATCCTTATATATCTGTTTAACGAAAGCACAAACAAAGAACAGAAAGGTTTGGTCAACATATTTAAAGGTTCGCTTTTTCAGCTGAACAGGCGTATTCAGGTATTCATGCAAAAAAATCATTCGAGCATCGAAGAAGAATGGCGTCCGGCAATTGTCTGCATGTCGCAATATTCGCTTGAACGCGAAAAAGCCTTCGACCTGATGACATGGATAAGTTACAGACACGGCTTTGGCACATATTTTCACTATCTCGAAGGATATTACAGCCGGCAAACATATCTTGAATCAAAGGACATACTTTCGCAGCTGATTGAAAAACAGCGCGAAAGCAACAGCACACTCTATATCGACACCATGATTTCGCCGTCATATACGTCGGCAATTGCGCAGGTAATTCAGTCGCCATCAATATCGGGCATGGAAAACAACATGGCGCTGTTTGAATTTGACAGAAACAACCCCGAAGAACTGACCCGCATACTCGACAACATCAATCTTGTGAGAGCCGGCGATTTCGACATCTGTATTCTTGGAACCACAAACTCTGCAATCAAGTTCAGAAACGGTATCCACGTATGGATAAGAACTACCGACGAGCTGAATACAAATCTGATGATTTTGCTTGGATACATAATTCTGGCGCACCCTGACTGGCATCGAAGCCATATCAAAATATTTATTCTTTGTCCAAGCGACAGAAGCGAAGAGACAAAAAATGAACTCGAAGCAAGAATCGCAGCAGGCAGACTTCCGGCAACATTTACAAATATCGAAATGATTACACTGAAAGAAGGACAGAATACCTGCGACGTGATTACTGAACATTCGCTTTATGCCGGACTTTCGATAATCGGTTTCAGAGAAGAAATAGTAAAAGGAGACCCGATTCCGTTTTTCTGCGATTTTAAAAACATGGGAGACATACTGTTTGTAAATGCGCTCAGTCAGAAAAACATTAACTGACAAATGTTTCAAATTGCAGAGGGCGCGATTTATCGCAACCAAAATTGTGGAAACGCCCAAAACTTGTATTACAGCGGCTATAAAAAAATTATTTTTTTTAATCTTTTGTATTACAGATTGAAAA
>JAIROW010000072.1 GCA_031257315.1 Prevotellaceae bacterium | reverse complement strand
GAAATTGTAATGTTGGAAGATGTGGTTATTTTAGCTCCGGCGGCGTTGAAGAGATTCTTCTCCAGCTCGGTATTCACGGGAAATGCCAGCACCCTGACGTCCTGGAAGTCTTCGGGCTTACCCTGGTAGGCTTCGTGTCCCCACCAGAAATTGTCAACTCTCTGGATGTCATTTTCCGTAACGGGTATCTTCTCGGCAAACTTGGCAGGACCCTTCGCCCTTCGCTCGATGGCAGCAAGATAGCGCATCGTCTGCGACGGCTTATTCCATGGTCCTCCCGACTGGCTCCAGCCCGGACTGTTGAACGTGCCTATCTCTATGTCCAGCTCGCCAGCCGTTTTGAGAGTGGTATGAATCAAGTCCCACCATTCGTCGGACATGAACTCAAGGTCGTCTCCGCCGCCGGTTAATCCGATATATGCCCGCGTGATCCCGGCTTTCTTCATCGCATGGAGGTCGGCTATGACGCCTTCCTTGGGAGCAGACCTGTTAATCCAGTACCAGTAGCAACCGACGCGCTGCTCGGCAGGGGGATTGGCAAAGGCGCTTTCCAAAGATGCGTCCTGCGGCTGTCGGCATGAGCATAAAGCGAACGATGATATAATCAACGCTGCTGCAATTGAATTTAAATGTTTCATCTATATTTATTTATTAGTTATAATGTCAAGATATTTCATTTATCGGTTAGAGATAAAAATCAGACCATATTTCCTGTATTTGGGGAATTTGGTATCGTTACTGATAAGCGGCAATTTTTCGGTGATTGCCTGCGCTATAATCAGCCGGTCGGTCGGGTCGCGATGTTCGTCTATTAAAGGCAACTTCGCAAGAGTACGCAAATGCTCCTTTGAAATGTATTTAATAGCTATATTAAGTTCATCTTCTATAAAGTCAAACAGATTGTCGGTAATTTGTACTCTGTTTTTTGGAGGACTGATTTTCCCACTTTGCACCAGATGGATAAATTCTTTGATACTTTCAGAACTGATATGAATCTGATTTTCATAATCGGACAGTATATTCTGAACATCATCGGAAATATAATCGTATTCGATAATGTTAATCAGCACATTCGTATCTATCAGGTATCGCATGTTCAATTACCTGTTTACGGCGCGTCTGTCGAGAACTTTGATAATACCGTTCGGATTTTTTTCCCAGAAGATAGCTATTTTCGATTTCCTTACGGGCGGCGCATCTGCCGGCTTTTCCTTTTTGACAGAGCTGTTACGGTTTAATAATGTCGCTTTCATTGATACTTTGTTTTTATTAAAATTTACGGTGCAAAGATATGATATTTCCAGCAATTGCACAAATTAACGTGTAACCGAATTTTGCCGGAATATTTCACCGTAAATCATTGAACTGCGAAAAAAGGAAACTGTTCCAAAAGGCGCTCGGACAAAAATGTTTTCAGTTTCAAAAAAAGCGTTACCTTTGCGCCGCTAAATTTTATTGAGAAATGAGTGTAAATAAATTTGCTGTTATTGGAATTGGACATTTCGGACGGTCTATTGCTCTTAATCTGTCGCGCAGGGGGGCTGACGTGATGGCGATAGACTGTAATTATGAACGGATAGAGCATATCAGCGACGAAGTTTCGTATGCCGTTACGCTGGACGCAACCGATAAAAAGGCATTGCTGTCTCAGAACATACGCAATTTTGACGCAGTGATTGTCGCTATCGGCTCAAACTTTGAACAGCGCCTGCTCTGTGCTGCGCTGCTGCTCGATTTGGGAATCAAACGGGTGATTTGCCGTGCAATGGGACGAAATCAGCGCATTATACTCGAAAAAATGGGCATTGAAGAAATCCTTTCTCCCGAAGACGAAGTGGGCATGTCGCTGGCAAGAAGACTTATGAACCCGTGTATAATTTCTTTTCTGGATTTGTCGGACGATTACTGCGTTACCGAAATCTCTGCGCCCAAACTGATTTGCGGCGTGCCTCTTGGTGAAATTGACCTGCGCGACAGATACAGACTGAGTCTGATAACTGTCAAGAGAGCGGTTGTCGAGACATGCGGGGACGCTGAAACAGAGGCTCTGCATGTAATCGGCGTACCTGATACAAAAACCGTTATCCGCGAAAAGGATACGCTGATTCTTTTCGGACGCATGCGCGACGTTGAAAAATTTGTCGATATTAATAACTGATGTCAAACATCTTTCGCAAAATCAGGGAATCCGTCAAACTTGGCATCTGGGATTATATTCCGGCGGTTAACAGCATTGCCGGAAAAATTGCCTTTCCTGTATCGCTGCTCTCTGTCGCGGCAATTGTACGCTATCACGGTTTTCCACAGACAGAACAGTCTGAAAGCATCTACCGTTTTGCAACGACGTTCAGTCTCGTGTTTTTTTCCCTGAAATACTGTGTTCTTGCATTTTTCAACGTTCATATATCACGGTTTGTCAGACAGCGCTGGGTCGAAGGGCTGACAGTTTTGTGTATTCTGATATGGCTTGTAACCGTTCGCTGTTTCCGTTTCGACTTTTTGACGTATGCAGTTGGCAGACAGAATGTCGAAAATCTTGGCAGTATAACCTTTATCCTGATACAGTTTTATTTTATGTGCAAACTTAAAGTATCGGACATTGCAGGCAATCTGTTTGCAAAAATCAGGATAACCCCCGGCGGTTTAATGATACTCTCGTTTTTGATACTGATTGCTTTCGGGACGCTTCTCTTGCTGACGCCGGAGATGACAACGCACGGTATCAGCCTGACGGACGCAATTTTTACATCAACAAGCGCATGTTGCGTAACCGGTCTTGTATCGGTCGATACGGCAACCGCCTTTACATCTAAGGGACTGTTTGTCATCATGCTGCTCATTCAGATGGGTGGAATCAACATTATCTGTTTTGCCTCTTTTCTGTCAGGTTTTTATACAGGAATGTCGCTTCGACGGCAGTCCGTCATCAGGGAGATGCTGAATACAAGTCTTGAAGGCACGCGCAGTCTGATACGCGACATTGTAATCTATTCGTTACTGTTTGAACTGGCGGGAGCCGTACTGATATTTATTTATCTCAATATCACATCACTTTACAGTCATTCGACGGACGAAAACCTTTTTCTGTCGATATTTCACTCCATATCGGCGTTCAACAATGCCGGCTTCTCGTTTCTGCCCGACGGCATGATGAACGTGCTGACTGTAAACAGCATATATTTGCAGACGGTAACAATAGCGCTGATTTTCACTGGCGGACTGGGATTTCTGACCATTCACGACATTTTTTATGTAATCAGAAAGAAGAAACGCTGGACGCAAATGCAGCCGACTTCGCGCATAGCCGTCCGCATGTCGCTTATTCTGATACTGGCAGGCGCAGTCATGTTTTTTATACTCGAATACAACGCCATCTGTCGCGACATGCCGCTGTTGCAGCGTATATACGTCGCCATATTTTCGTCTGTTACTCCCCGCACGGCAGGATTTAACACCGTCGATTTCGGGCAGATACGGACTGCGACCTTACTGCTGATAACCGTTTTTATGATTATCGGAGCATCACCCGGTTCTACCGGAGGAGGCATAAAAGTTACAACATTTTATCTGCTGATTAAAACGGCTGTTGCAACCATACTGGGAAAACAGCAGGTAAGAGTACTCAACCGCGCCGTCTCGTTCGATGCTGTGAACAAATCGTATGCCGCACTGATACTGGCAATTGCGATAGTATTTGCAGGCACGTTTCTTCTGTCGCTCACCGAGCCTTTTGAGCTTAAACGTATTCTGTTTGAAGTAGCTTCGGCTTTTGGAACAACGGGACTTTCGACCGGCATCACAGGCGAATTGTCAACATTTGCCAAATCCGTTATTATTATAATAATGTATATGGGACGGATAACGGTGTTAACATTTGCTTTCTCTCTTACGCGAAAAGTATTTACCCGATACTCGTTAGCCAAAACGGATATTGGCATTTAGCAGAGTTTAGAGTTTAGAGTTTAGAGTTTAGAGTTTAGAGTTTAGAGTTTAGAGTTTAGAGTTTAGAGTTTAGAGTTTAGAGTTTAGAGTTTAGAGTTTAGAGTTTGAAAGGACGCGCAATTGTAGAGATTATCCAAAAAAAAAATTTTTCAGGACAGGAAATACTCAGTAGTATAATACCGTTGCGTACAGACATAACTGTGTCCTGACCTGAAAAAAAATTGTTCATATTAAAAACCTCACAGAGACAATATTTCTTTAAAATGCGAATCAAGTGTTGAAAACGTTATTTCAGCCCGAATTGGCTAAATTTTCATAACCGCAATATCGCTCGCCTGCGGCTAAAAACGACAACAACTGACTGTCTGAAAGGCAGAACTCTATCGCAATAGAATTAAAGTTTTGCTTTACAAGCAAAGATGAGAACGATTGATGAGCTACCGCAAACCGCGCTTCGCTTGTATGCGGTTATGAAAATTTAGCCCATTCGGGCTAAAATAACGTTTGCAACCACTGATTCGCATAAAAGTAATTAAAAAAAACGTTAACTCTTTTCTCAAATTCAACCGGTGAAACGAAAAATGTGCGTTTCTACTGTTGTTGACGGTAAAACGGTGATGTTTCAAATCGACTGAATATCCTTAATAAATCCGCAAAAAGATTTCAGGATTTACATGTCTTGAAAAAAATTTACAGAATTACAGGATTTTTCATAATTGACATGTTTCAAAAATATGTAAAATCTGTAATTCTGTAAAATCGGTAATAACAGGTAATTATCTTACAACGCCTTCGTCGTGCCAGTCAGGGTTTGCCCAGAGCAGGACGGTTTCAAATTTGTCGTTTTCGATGCGCGGACAGTTTGCTTCATTGTATGTGCGTTCGCTGTCGGGATAGCGCAGTCGGTTGGGTACGGAGCGCGAAACGCTGCTGGTAGCGCCCTGGTCGATGCTGTAAAACAGACGCGGCAGCCCTGTGCGGCGCAGTTCCGTCCATGCTTCAAGCTGTTGCAGAAAGCCTAAATGCAGCCATTTCTGGGTTGCTATTGCTTCTTCCTTCGACGGATAGGCGTTCCATCTTGCGTTGACAAAAGCATCTATCACGCTCGGCTCAGGAAGCGGAATCGGGTTTTTAACGGTTGAAGAAGCGTTGATTGTGTAGTAAAATTTTACCGACTGGTCAACTGCTTTTTTGAAGGCTTCTTCCGCGTTGCCCGATACGATACTGCGCTGATATGCTTCCGCTTTCAGCAGCCAGATTTCGGTGGCTGAAAATAATACTGCCGGTATGCCCTCGTTTTTCTGAATAAAACTTGCAGAGTCTATGCGCGAATACTTTGTCTTGACGCTTGAAGTCATGCCGTCGGTAGCGTTGTTGAAGGGTACGGACGGGTCAAAACCTACATATACATCGGCTGTTCCGGCTTGCGGGTCGTACATGACTGGCAGGCGTGGGTCGCCGTCGGCAACCATGCGCGAGACGTGAGCGTGCGAAGCCCAGCCAAGTATGCGACTTTCGTCGTTCTTGCCAAGGTCTTCAAAACGTAAATCGCCTGTTCCGCGACTGAAATAGGCAATCATGTTTGAATTGTCAGACGGCAACGGATAAATCGCTTCGTTGCCAAGTATTTCGGCTACTGCCGCTTTGCCTTCGTTTTGCAGGTCGCCATGCGACGAAAGTAACATTCCGAGACGCAGGCGCAGCGAGTTTGCATACATGCGCCATTTGAGAACATTGCCGCCGTTGATATAATCCTGCGCAGTCATTTTTCCTTTTGCCGCGTCAGACAGAGTGGCTGTCCGCAAATTGTCGCTCAATGTTTTGAGGTCGGCAAGTATCAGCGTAAAGAGTTCTTTCTGCGTATCGTACTTTGGCGTCGATTCCTTGATGTTTCCTGTAATCAGCAGCGTGCTTGCCTGCGTGAAAGGCGCGTCTCCCCAGATTACCAGTATTTCGGATAACTGATGGTAGATAAAAATCTTTGCAGCCCATAAAAAAAGGTCGTTTTCGGCTTTTTCTGAAGCGTCCATCTTACTGTACAGATTTTCCAGCGCCCGAAAATTGATTAGCGAGGAATAGAAAGCGTTCCAACGGTCTTCGGGTTTTGAGCCATAGCTGTCAAATGAATATGGCGACGAATTTGGCGTTCCGAAAGTCTGGGCAAAAACGCCTATTCTGTGTCCCCAGTTGAATCCGTCGTGAGCCGGACCTGTAAACCCGCGTGAAGCGTTGAAAACTCCGGTCATGAACTTGTCGCATGTCGGGTTTGATATTTTGGAGGGGTCTGGATATTTGCTGCTGAAATCCTCGTCGGTGCAGCGGCTGAAAACGGCAATCGCCGTCAGTGTAACTGTTATTGCAGTCAGCTGTCTTATTATATTTCTTGTCATAATTTTTTATTTTAAAAATAAATTATCTGTCATAAATTAGAAACTTGCGCGTAACGAAAAACCAAAAGTACGGGTTGAGGCGGTAGTTGAAGTGCCTACAAAAATTTGCTGCTGCCATGCCGTACCAGAAGTTGTTTCGGGGTCGTAGCCAGACTTGTTCTTGAAGAAATAGAACAGGTTGCGTCCAAAGACGGACAGGCTCAAATTCCGGCAGCCAAACTTAGATGTAAAGTTTGCCGGCAGACGGTAGCCGAGACTCAATTCGCGCATTTTCAGATACGAATTGTCGAATACCGAGTACGTAAAATGCGTCGGCGCTGAGTTGCCTACGTTATATGTCCAGTTGTAATAGCGCGAAGCCGGCACGATAATATCGTTCGTCTGTCCGGTCGAATTGCCGTTAGCGTCAGCCTTTATGCCTTCGACAATCATACCGTCGTGGAACACCCATTCGCCGTTTGGACCGCGACCGGTCGAGTGTTGAACTTCAACGGGAATAGCCTGCGTGTTGTTGTCGGGGAAATAATACGCCTTTCCGCCGTTCTTTTCGTCGCGATATGCCAGACTGTTGACGTTGATGCCGCGTGCCATCGTATATTGATAGCCGTCGCTGACAATATATCCGCCAATACGGAAATCGAGCAGAGCATCGAGAAAGAAATTTTTATATGCAAGCGATGTTCCGAAACCGCCTACCGCAGTTGGAATGGCGTTGCCCGCTTTTTTCAGATTGTCGCGTCCGTAATTTACAACGTTCAGACCGGCGTTTTCGCCTTCGCTGTAAACAAGAATTTTGCCCGTTGCAGGGTCGAGTTCGGGCGCATAAGTCATAATGTCGCCCATCTGCTGCCCCACGCGCGACAGTATTTTTACGCTACCGCCCATGTTCTGGTTTGACGGGTTTGTTTCAAGCTCGTCCGAACCGTCGGCAAGCGAAACTACCTTGCCGCGGTTAAATCCGTAGTTCAGGAATAAATCCCACGAAAAATCTCTTGTTTCTACGGGACGTCCGCGCAGGGATATTTCAAGCCCGTAGTTTGAAATTGTTCCAATGTTTTGCAGCAGCGACGAGCCTCCTATTGAGTTGATGGTCTGCACCGGCAAAATCTGGTCTTCAACACGGTTGGTATAGTATGATACTTCAAATCCGAGCCTGTTTTTGAAAAAACGGCTTTCAATGCCAAATTCCCATTCATATTTGGTTTCAGGACGGATATTGTCGTTGCCTATTGCGCCCGGAACAGTGTTCACCGGTATTCCGTCGAGCGAATTTTGATTGTAGGCGATATTTGCGCGATAGATGTCGGGCGCATTACCTACAATACCGTATGATGCACGCAGTTTGCCGTAATCGTACCATTTGGGCATTGCGTCCTTAAACATGTCGGTAAAAATGAAACTTGCATTGACCGAAGGGTAGAAAAACGAATTTTTGCCCGGCGCCAGCGTCGAGGTTTTTTCCTGTCTCACGGTAGCTTCGAGATACAGAGCATCAACGTATGAAACTCCTGCCGAGCCAAAGACTGCGGTTTTAAGCAATTCCGATTTTCCCATCGACGAGTTCCCCGGCTGGGTTGCACCGGCGTTGAGATGAAACCAGTTTTCGGAAGTCAAACCGTCGCGCGTCGAAGCCTGATTGGTAAGCGTATTTTCTGCGCGTCCCTGATAGCCGATATTGGCGGTCAGCCCGATTTTTTCGCTCAGTTTGCGGTCGAACATCAGCATAATATCCCCATAGAAAATATTATACATTTCGTTACGTATCATATAACCGCCCGTTTTATTAATCTCGGATATGGTAAAAAGAAGCGGCGTTTCGGTACGGTCTTTTCTTTCGATACTGTTAGCCGTAAGGTCTGTCGAAACGCGACCGCGCAAAGTCAGTCCGTCAATAATATCCCAGCTTGGGGCGACGCTTGCAATCAAACGGTTGTTTGCCTCCGTCTGCTGATTGGCAAGCGCAGTCCAGAAATAGTCGAAAGCGGCAGACGGGTTGCTGTATGCAAAATTCTCGTCCGGAGTCAGCGAACGTGCATTTTCTCCCACATATCGGGTACCCTTGTATCCGAGCGAAGTTATTGCCTTTCGGCGTATCAGTGCAATATCGTCGAACGAAGTAAACTGATTCGACATATTGTCTATCATTCCGCCAATATTCATGGGACGGTTAAATACGTCCTGCCGTATATAGTTGGCAGTATAGTCGATACGCAGCCGTCTGTCCAGACTGAACATGCCTGCCAGCTGGAAATTGTGCTTGCTGTAAGTACTGTTGTACTGGTTTGGCTGCTCGTTGACATAAGTATATGAAAAACGGAGATTTGAATTTTCCCTGCTGTTTGTCAGCGCAATATTGTATGTCTGTGTTACGCCGGTACGGAACATGTCGGTATATGGCGAATCGGTAATAGCTTCGTACTTGCGCACGCTGCCGTCCCAGTACAGAATATCGCGACCGTCGTAACGGGGACCATAATTGTGGCTGCCGTCGTATCTTACGCGCTGCCAGGTATTACCTTTCCACGTTTCTTGAAGAATACCCAGATGCTCCTTTTCGTAGTCGTCAAGTCCAATGAGAGCGTCAACAGCGCGACCCGGACCGAATGTCGTCTGAACTTTGGGCATGTAAGCCACCGTATTTATACCTACCGTAGCGTTAAATTCAACTCCAAGCCCCTTGCCTGACGAGCCTTTTTTTGTAGTAACCAGCAGCACTCCGTTAGCAGCTTCGGAGCCGTAGAGAGCCGAAGCAGCAGCGCCTTTCAGAATCGAAAGCGACTCGATGTCTTCGGGGTTAATGTCCACCAGCCCGTTGCCGTAGATGCGTCCGCCGTCCCAGCTGTCGCTGTTGTTTGCATTGCCGTTGCGTACCGGCACGCCATCGACAATCAGCAGAGGCTGCGTATTGCCGGTAAGCGAAGTTAACCCGCGCACAGTTACCGAAACAGACGACGAGCTGCCGCCGGTCGAAGACTGTATGCGCACGCCCGAAGCCTTGCCATAAAGCGCAGCGCCGAAATTTGGCGTACCTACTTTTGTAATTTCCTTCGCATTGATAGAACTTACGGCATAACCCACCTTGCGGGTATCCTTCTTAATACCAAGAGCCGTAACCACAACTTCTTCGAGTTCGGTAGCGCCTTCGGCGAGACTGACATTAATCGACGTCCGCGAACCGACTGTAATTTCCTGCGGAGTAAACCCCATCAGCGAAAATACCAGCACATTAGATGCGCCGGTCGAATTGATGGAATAATTCCCGCCAGCATCAGTCGATACGCCAACATTTGTCCCCTTTATCACTACGGAGACTCCAGCCAGCGGCTCGCCCGAACTGTCGGAAACTTTTCCCGATACCTTTCCCTGAGCAGACAGGGAAACAGAACAGCCGCACATTAACGCTATCAGCACAATACCGTGCAGCATGTTCACATTGAACAACTTTAATAACTTTTGATTCATACCTTATTTATTATATTTAAAGATTAATGTATGTTCGAGGAATTGATAATTGACAATTGACAAACAGGACGGTTTCGAAAAACCAAAAGCAATGCGGCATGCCAAAGGCAAGGGGTCATGCACCCTTATTATATGATACGTTCCCGAAAGTTGCGTGGTACACCCCGAAAGTTGCGTGGTACACCCCGAAAGTTGCGTGGTACACCCCGAAAGTTGCGTGGTACACCCCGAAAGTTGCGTGGTACACCCCGAAAGTTGCGTGGTACACCCCGAAGGTTGC
>JAIROW010000063.1 GCA_031257315.1 Prevotellaceae bacterium | reverse complement strand
TCTGGCTTTCAGCCAGTTATTTGGGATTATGTTTGTCCGTATGTCAAACGACATACGGTTATGAAAATTCTGGCTTTCAGCCAGATATATACTCAAATAAATTTACATAAACTCTAATTTATTACTTATTTTTAAGGCGTTTATAAATTTTTCGGCGCTCTGTTCAATTGAAAAATATTTCTGATATGCACGGAGAGCGTTTTTCTGCATTTCGCATTTTTCTTCGGAAGACAAACTAAACCATTTTTTTAACATATTAACAGTCGATTTTTCCGTATCTTCTCCGACAAAACCGGCGTTTTCTCCGGCAATTTCGCGCCATATATTTACTTTGTCGGTAATTAAAACAGGTTTGCCGCAAGCCATTGCTTCCACTATCGCTATACCGAAATTTTCCTGATGCGAAGGTAAAATAAAACATTCGCAGCTGTAAAACGCGCCCCACTTTGCGTCGCCGTTCAACATTCCCGCAAACAGTATATCTGCGTTGTTTTCTGCCAGTTTTTTCATTTTTTTTGCATACTCGCTTTCAGCAGGTCCGGCAATAACGAGTTGCGGTATATTTTTAAAATCCGTTTGCAGTTTACAGTAAGCATTTATTAATAAATCAACGCCTTTTTTTTCGTGAATACGGCTTAGAAACAGGATAAACGGTTTGCCGTTCCACGCCGGATTTTTTTCTGTAAAAGCCATTGTATATTTTTCGGAAAAGCATGGCGGCGACTGTATTCCATAATTTACATTCAGTTCCTGTTTTGGTTTGTACGGTTTAAACGGTTCTCGTGCCAGACGCAGTTCTTCTTCGCATGTAAACAATATTCCATCGGCGGAATTAACTGTCTTATTTTCAATAAATTTCCAGTAAACCCAGTTTCTGACAGCCTTTAATCTCCGTTCCTTTGCACGCTGAAAATAAGGGTCTAACATGCCGTGAGGCATTATAAACAGTTTTGGATATATTTTGTTTGCCTTTTTATATTTTTTCCACGCCCGCACTGCCGCATAACTGTGATATTGCCACAAACCGTGAACAATGACAGCTTCAAAACGGTGAAAGTTTTTTAACAGAAAGGGAATTAATTTTTTGTTGTAATTCCAAGCTGTTTTGCCGTCCCCAAGCGTATGTATTATAAAATCATTACAATCCATATAACAGGTAGAATCAAAACAGACAGCCTCGTTTTCTACTCCGAGTTTTTTCATTTCGGAAATGGAATTGCGTATTCCCTGTGACGGACCGCCACTTTCAGGATTCATTGAAACAATAATACGGAGGATTTTCATTTTTCCATCAAAAAATTTAATTTTGTCTGATACATCAAGTAATATCCGCGTTGATTCGGTTCAGTCAGCATTGAATGTTTAATTAATGTTTCAACTGTTGATTTATTTTCCAAAAATGGAGACAATAATTTATCTGTTCGATTTTCTGAAATTTCAAGTCGCCGCGCCAGTTCTGCAAAATCTGATTTGCCTGCATGTCCGTTACGTTTATAAAAATCACTTTTGAAATTGTCGGCAAAAAGTCCATTATCCAGAGCAAAATCACTGTCGTCAACATGCAATCGCGTGTTAATCAGATCGTATGCAGGACTTAACAGATAATTGCCGTCAGCGTTTTCCAGCGTTGAAAAATTTTTCAGATGCGCATCGCCGTTTGAGAATAAATAGTTGAATATCAGCAGTGAAAAATATTTTTCCATTTCTGCGCTCCAGTCGGTAACATATTTTTTCAACATAAGTCCCGCTTCTTCGTAACTGTAAGAATATTTAAAATCAGCTCCTGCATTTTCGCGCGTTTTTCCGGCAAGCGTTGCAAAATCTTCCTTGCCCCATTTTGTGCCGTCGGGCTTTAGGTCAAAGCGTTTTGTAATGTAAGCAGGCATACCGTCGCGAAAAAAAACGAGCGCGTTTTCAGCAGTATTTATTCCATAAATCCGCTGTGCAATTTGCATTGTAAGATGTTCGTTTGCAGGCATTTGTCCTGCCTTTTTTAAATCGTGGGGAATAAGTTTCAAAATATAGGCTCCCTGCTCGCCTTCCTTTGTAAGGCGCAAAGTATTGTTGTCCAAGACCATACTCAATTTTTCCTGTATGCCCGAAATGGAAACACGTTTGCGGTTTTCCATAAAAAGTTCGACCGTTTCTTCGCTTTGTTTGGGCGAATCGTAGGGTAATTGATAATTGAAATTTGTATTATTTATAAACATCCTGAAAATGAATTAACAGTTAACAAAAATCTCAATATTCTATAATTCATATTTATTGTCGATTTTTTTTACTGTAACTGCGCCAACAGTATCAATCTGCGCTGTTTCAAGCAATAAACCGAAATCGTCATTTTCGTCAATTTTCAACAGTAATGACTGTAATCGGCGGTTGCTGCCCTCGCTTAACATATTGGAAAAGAAGGGAAATAAAAATCTGCTATGATATTCCTGCGCGGTTTTAGGCAATGTCAAACTGACGGCAGGCTGTTTACTGTCAATAAAATAACTGTCTTCGTATCGAAAAACATAGCTTTTTCGGCTCTCTTCGATAAGAACGCCTGCCAGAATACCGTTTCTATATATTTGAGCCGCTCTCATAATTAATTAAGAATTAAAAATCAAGAATTAGTAGATTATTTAACAGAGAAGACATTGTTGTATTTGAACTTTTGCGACATTTTTTTATATATTTATCAATTTGCCCAATTTTCATAATAATGATTTTTGCTGCAAAGATACGGCGTTTTTTTGAAACGACAATGCAAAAAAACAATTCAACGCGATTTAAGCCATGAAATTGAATTTTTGACCGTATATATGATTTTATTTTTCATAACTCATAACTCATAATATAATTTCATATATTGTTCGGCAATGATTTGTGTCGAAAATCTTTCCACATTTTTCAAACCGTTTTCAATTAAATTTTCGCGATGATTTTTATTACTGATAATATTAATATATGCCTGTCTAATAGACTGTATATCAGTTGGATTTACAAATTCCACCGCATTACCCGACACTTCAATCAAAGGTTCAATGCGAGAGGCGACAACCACGCGACCTGTTTTTTGCCCTTCGATTACCGGCATACCAAAACCTTCGTATTCGGAAGGGAAATTTACAATATCGCAATTGATATATTCCCGCACAATTTCCATGTCTGTTAAATTAAAATCATTTGAATATTCTATTTTGTATTTTTTAAGCAGATTTTCGGTTTTATTGTCAATTTTTCCAATAATTCTCAGATGACACGAAATTCCCGACAGCGCTTGAACTGTGCGGTTTAAATTTTTGTTCCAGCCTGTGCCAATATGCAGAATTACAGGCTTTTTCTCATTAAATGCTTTTTCCGAATATTTGAACAAATCATCAACGGGATTATGAATTACCGAAATTTTGTCGGAACGAATATGAGTCAGTATTCTCCGTTTTGTTTCGGTTGAGATGCAAACGGTTTTATCGGCTAATTTTAAAGGTAAATACAGCCAGAACAGCCATTTAAAGAAACGTTTTGCCGGATTTTTCACATTATTCAAAAACACTGTATCGTGAACGGTGAGAACTGTTTTCTGTTTCAACAGCGACAGTACAACATAGTGTATATCTCCTGTAATATGATTTATTTCTGTTTTTAAAAGTAAAGATACAGTTTTTTAGCATGTCCCACGGCATCGCTCTTTTTGCAGGCATAAAAACCTCCTCTATCTCTGCATGTTTACTGATTTCTTCCGTTAGAGTCTGGAAAACGCGCTGCATGGAAAAACCGCACTGCGAATTACGATACAAATAGGTGATTTTCACAATATTCAAAAATGTTTCTGTATCAAATTTGCGTTATTAGAGTTTATATAAATTTGTTTTCGTATAAACTGGCTGTCCAAAAAGGGCTTTCAGCCCTTTTTTGGACAGCCTCTTTTATTCCCTACTGTTAAAACCAGTTTTTTGACTGGTGCGTTAAGTGTGCTGACTGGTGCGTTATCATCAATTTTTTTCAAATAAACAGTCTGTGTATTTTCTGTGCGATTAAGATAATCAATGTTTTCATCCAGATAAAAAACAGTTTCAGCGTTGATTTATAGCAACCATGGCGCGACAGGTCTTTCTATTCTCTCTTTCATTACATATTCTATTATTTCTTCAAAATATTTTGCCGCCACTTCTCCAGAAATGTTTCGCAATGCCCATTCGCGAACTTTTTTGCGTTTGTCTGCACTGTACGGCAATTCTTTAAGAAAATTAAGCAATACTTGCTCTAAATCGTTGTTTTTGATTGAAAAAACACGTCCGTGATCGTTTTGCTGCAGCAAAATAGAGGAACCGCAACGGTCACTGGCAATGACAGGGGTGCCAGCCATCAGAGATTCGCTGACAACAAGAGGATAAGCATCAAAAAAGCTCGGTATAATCAAAACATCTGAATTTGCAATTAATTGACGAACCTCATTATTTGAAACTTTGCCAAGATAATTACAATTTGTATTTTTAATTAATTCTCGTAATTTTGATTCTAATGTACCAACTCCTACTATTGTCAGTTGGTCTATAATATTTAAATTCTTACATACCTCAACCAGAGAGAGAATGTTTTTCCTCTTACTTATACTTCCAACAAACAACAATTTTTGTTTTGTGCTGTGTAAAGTATTACGATTTATAAATTCTTGTTTTTCAATAAAATATCCGAACACATGTATAATAGACTCATGAAAACCTACCGAAGCAAGGCAATCCCGTCCATTGTATCCCGGTGCAAGTATAAATTTTATTCGTTTTCCATACAACAGTCGAAAAAGAGAATATTTAAAAAAACGTAATTTCCCTTTTAATCCTGTTGGATTATATGCCTCTTGATATACACCAATAAAAGGCAATCGTTTTTTTATTGCAAGTCGGAATGCTTTTTTAGGGAGTTTAAAAGCCCAACATCCCTGAAAAATATGAATGGCATCTGAAATATTCAATTTTTCGTTTATTTCAGTATCGCTTGGATTAACAGAAACTTTAACTTTACCAAAATCGGGAATACTCCATCCGCATTTTATTCGGTACAATGATGTTTCTTCATCAACAAGTAAATACACATTGTGCCGTTCCGCTAAGTTTCGTAGAAATGCCGATTGGTGCGGACTTAATGAATTTTGCCAAAAAATAAAATTCATAACTTAAAATTGTTAAAATAAAATTCTATATATTTTTTTGATATTTCAGCAGGTTGAAAACGTTTTACATTCACAAGTCCTTTTTCTATCAGCGTTTCACGATATTCAGAGTCGTCTATCAGACGTATGATTCCACTGCGGATTTCTTTTACAGAAGCAGGATTAACCAATAGCGCACCATCGGCAGCGATTTCTGCCATAGGTGAAATATTGCTTGTGATAACAGGACGACCTATGCTTTGTCCTTCAAGAATAATCAAACCAAATCCTTCTACAGTCGAGGCAAAATAGACAATATCGCACTCGCGATATTTTTCACATATTCGCTCATTGCCAATGTTTGTTTCAATATTGTATTCAATGCCGTATTCATCCATTTTTACCAGCAATTCGTTAGATGGATTACCAACTATTTCAATGCGGCAATTTATTCCTCGTACCGCTTCGACAAGTCCGATAAGATTCTTGTGTTGACCTGTTCCTATCTGTAAAATAACAGGTTTGGATTTATTAAACGTTTTTGGTGAAAATTCTACTTTCTGTGTTACGGGATTCTCTATTATTTCAATTTTATCAGGTTTTATACCAATTATTTTTAACAATTGTGATTTAGTTTCTCTACTGACAGCCGTTATTTTATGCAGATGATATACAGGCAAGTCACAGTAAAGGTAACGTTTAATAATAAGTTTTGGAGTATGCTTGTGATTGGTGTAAAATCCAATGTCGTGTATAGTCATGGCAGTGCGTTTTCCGGGTAAAAATAATGCAATCCAGTGTATATCGCCAGTAATATGAAAAATATCAGCCATGGTTTTTCGTATTGCAAGAATATCTTTCATTAAATTTCCGGTAAGGTAATATAAAATAACCTCAACGCCTTTTGCTTGTATTTGTTCTGCAATGGTTTCAAATACATTTTCAATGCTGTGCGCCATGCGTCGGCGCGACCGGAATATGTAACATATTTTCATTTATATATCAATATATTATGGTGAAAGTTCTGATAAAGTATTATAGCAATAATTGTACTAAAATCAATATTTTAATAATTGAATGTCTTAGACGAGGCTGTCGATAGGGCTGAAAGCCCTTTTGGGACAGCCTCAATCGGCAATAATTGACTGAAATGCTGCATGTAAAATATTTTCACCATAACGAAACCGATTAAATTTCACAGTTTCAGAAGATTGATAAACTCTGATGCAATATTTTTCAAACTGTTTTTACGATATGGAGGCATGTTGATTATTTTGTTGATTTTCAGATTGTTGCTCCATATAACAACAGGAATTTCTATATCAAAAAGTATATGTTTTCTCGGCGTCCATTTTTTTGACAGGCAAATGACCGGTAAATCATGTTCAAGCATTGCCGCAACCGAGCCGCTTTTTTCAATTAATGGATATGGAGTCGTCCCTAATCCGGCAGAAGATTCGCTCATAATGTGAGATATTGTTTCTTCATTCTGTTCTCCTAAAATTTTAAACGGAATATTGTGTTTTTCCATAATATCAATCCATTTTCCCAGTTCCTGTCCGTTTTTACCAACAAAATAAAGTTCAATATTTTTACTTGTAGAACTTTTTTCTTCTGTTATCCAGTCGCAAAATTCCATAAAATTTTCAACCGGATAGATTGAGCCGAACACAATGATTTTAACAGTCGATTTATTTTGTTTATATTCCGTTCTGTTGTATTCGATAACTGGAATATTCCCGAACAGCGCCAGTCTGTATATTTTTTCTGTTGTTAAATTTTCCAGCATTTGCTGATATACTGCTGACTGTGTTGTAATTATGTTTGGTTTTATAATCGACAAAATTTGTCGAATGATATATTTTTGCAATATACCGTATATACGAAATCGAAATGGAGCTTCCCTGTATATTCCTGTCCATATTTCGTGAAACATTATATTCCAGCGGGCTTTTGACTTTATTTTTTTAATCTGTTTCGGTAAATCGAAAGGTAATCCGCGTTTGTGGTATCCGTATATTACGAACTGCCAGCTTATCCAGTCCCAATCATAACAGGTAATATGCTTATTTACAATACTATACCTATGTGTGTTCGGAAACATGTATGGTATTCTTATTACCGGAATATTTTGTTCTTCCATTTTTTGACAGGTATTTTCGACTGTCTTTACTTCTCTGTCTTTCAGCGCTATAACAGATACGCTGTGTCCCAGTCTCATAAGTTCGCCTGCAAGTCGGCGAGTATAATCGCCTACGCCGTCGCGTCCGGGTTCTAACGAACCGCACAGAAAAAGGATTTTCATAAAATTCCGTTTTTAACAATCATAAATAATGTATTAAATTATTTACTGTATATATTTATATTTTGACAGTCGCTTAGTATATTTGATATTATAATTTAATGTAATGTAATTTTCATTGAAATAATCGTCGATATTTCAGTTTATATTTTTTATAATTTTCATTTCTCTTTTTAATTGTTGTTGCCGGAACTCCTGCAACAACGTCTCTTTCTTCTACATTTTTTGTTACCACTGCTCCGGCAGCAACAACAGCTCCCATGTTTATATGAACGTCTGGCAAGATCATTGCATTTGTTCCAATCCAGACATAATCACTGATAATTGTCGGGTTAAAATTATTATCTTTCATAAAATCATTCATGTCATGTTCGGCTGTTAAGATAATAACATTTGCGGAAACAGAAACATTATTTCCTATTATAATTTTATAACGGGTATCAATCCTGCAATTTGCATTTATTACTGAATTGTTGCCCATTTCAAAACCTTCCGCAGCGTCGAAAGTACAGCGCATCAGAATAGACGAATCTTTCCCTATTTTAAATTTCATAATTTTGCGATAATACCATAGCCGTAGCGTGTGGCTTGGAATACGGTTAATCCAGTTATTGCACAGATATAAACGGAACTCTGGAAGAAATTTTTTTAATCTGTTCATTTTTGCCAGAAAATATTTTGCGTCCGTTCAATATTAAATTTTTCCTTTGCCAGCCGTTTTGCATTTGACGATTTTTGTCCTTTATTATTTAATATCATGTGAATTGAATTAATAATATCGCTTTTATCAAAAGAAAAACAGGAAACGGCGGCGTCGTATTTTTCGAGCAGCCTGTTTGCCGCGCTTTCTTTTGGACCATGGTACAGGATTGTTCCTGCCGCGCCTGTATATCCAACCATTTTTGTTGACAGGCTGTACATGTAAAATGCAGGTTTATTGTCTTTTATTGGCAAATACAGTATATCTGCCGAATTAAGTTCTTTTAATATTTCATTGTCAGAAACAAAATCATTTCTGTATTCGACCGGAAAATTTCTGTTTCTGAAAAAATCAAGTTTTTGCGTGCCTCTCATAATAAAACGGAATGTTATATTACTGTCGTTTACGCAGTCCAGAGCGTCAGCCAGAGATTTGAATATTGGAAGATAATCAAAATGAAGCAGTCCTGAAAAATAAATAATAATTTCTTTTTCAAATACTGTTTTCGGCTGCGAAATTTCGTTTTCAAAAAGTCCGTCGGTAATAATTTCGTAAGATAAATTTCCAAAAATTTTCTGATATTCTCTACCCAGTTCCTCCGATATAACAAATCGCCTTTCTGAAGAGTTCCATAATTTGTTTGTGTCGCAAAAATTTGAACATAAAGAATAATGGTCGTGAAATGAAGTCCACAGTTTTCTGTTTTTTAATATTTCATTATTACACAAAATAGCGCTGTAAACGCCGTGATTTATAATATGCAGCACGTCAAAATCCGTTTCTACCGCTTTTTTCAGTATCCGCTTTTTTGTATAATTAAAGAATATGTTTTCTCTCAACCACTTGCATAACATACGCAATTTCCATCTTGTCCATTTCTGGTTTTTCGGGAAAGCAGATATTGCAATTTCTCTTATTTTACCCTTTGTCGTTGACACACAGTGTTCTTTTACAAACATTGCCGTTACTTCATCTTCTTTACCCAGACAGAGGCGACGCATCAGGCGTCCCGCTCCGCCGTTTGTATATAATGGGCATGGATGAAACGATAATATTTTCATTGTTTTTATTATATTTTTAAATTCTCTATATTCGATAGCGGTTTTTGAAATGAACGGATATTATTTTTAATCCATTCAGTATCTTTGTTCCACCATTCTATTTCGAGTATTTTTTCGATTATTTCACAGGAAAAGCGATAACGTATAATTTTAGCCGGAACGCCGGCGACAACGGTATACGGAGGAACGTCCTTAGTTACAACGGCGCCGGCGCCGATAACAGCCCCGTCTCCAATTTTAACGCCTTCTGCCACAAAAACTGAAGCGCCTATCCATACGTCGTTTCCTATATAACTTTTTTTATATTCATCAAAATGATTCTCATCGGCATAACTGTAATTTAATACATTATCTTTAATGTAAAAAACCGGAGAAGTACTCAGGTAATTTACGGGATGTCTCCCAATTCCAATTTTAAAATCAACTCCTATCGAACAGTATTTACCTGTTTCACAATTATTTACAAAAGAGTTGTTGCCTATGTATGAAAACATTCCAATATTACTGTTTCCTATACTGCAATTTTTACCGATTCTGTTGTATCCGTTAAGAATTACACTGTTCAGTTTTACGTCTGGATATATCTTTACGTAATCTTTTATAACAGATTTAACTATTATAACATTTTTATACAGATATACGCCTGTTCTGGATATTTTTGATTTTTTGATTATCACGCCGTATTCTTTAACTGCATAAGGAAACAGAAAGCATGACAATATTATTCTAATCAGTTTTTTCATATTTTACGATTTGTTTAATACTGTAAATTCCAAAACTAAACTGTACAAGAAGTAAAACTGTTGCAACAAGCAGATTCATATACAAAACTCCCCTCAAAGTACTGACGTTAAAAACTAAACATCCTGCGATAAGCGGAATGATATTTGAAGCAATGGAAAACACAGGAGATAAAACAATCCCTTTTGAGGCATACAAATTAAAAGCAATTCCCATAATAGCCATCAAGCACGAACAGATAATGTTTAAACACAATTCATATTTTAATCCTGCATAATTTTTTCCTAAAATCCACAGTATTTGACCGGCGAAAAAATAAGCGCATACTGCCAGCGCCAGTATAAGCGCTGAAAAAAAAGATACAATTTTTATATAACGTTTAAATAAATTTTCACTGTTTTTCAGGCGTGCAAATCTTGGAACAATCAATGTTGCAGTTAAAGTAGAAACGACAGCAAATAAAACTGCAATTCTTCCCAGCGCACCCAGTTTGGAGACAGATTCTGTGTTGCCGAAAATTGAAATTATCCATGTCGCTATCTGTCCCGAAAAGGCATAGTACACAGTTGCTGGAAATCCTTTTTTTATTATTTTTCTAATTTCATATTTATCCTCTGCACTGATTTCTGCATTTTTAGCGGCAAACCTGTTTGCAATCTTTCCAAGTTTAAAATTTCCCCAAATTCTTGGCAGTCCACTCGTAATTATTGCTACAAACGCACAGGGGAAAATAAACAAAGTTAACCCTGTTAAAATTAATCGTCCGGCGCTTACTTCAACCTGATTTTTTTGCAATGGTTTTATTGCCTGATGCAGTTTAACCGGAATTTGCAGAAGATTATCGGACAGTGCAGCATAAAACGAAAACATTAAAGATGCTGAAATTAAAGCAGTTGTTATCCATGTTGCTCCATGATAAAGAAGTAGATAAGACAGTACCGGCAAGGAAATTATTAAACTGAAAACGGCAAATTTGCGTCGCAAATACAGTCCGGTTGCCAATACTGCGCCCAATTTCTGTCTGTTTTGCCAGACCTTGCCTCCCTGCGCCATTACGCCGGTTGATATTCCTCCGTCAGACAAAACAGTCATTGTTCCCAGTATTGTATTAGCAATTGTATAAAATGCATATTCATTGACCGGTAAAATACGAATGACTAAAATTCCGCAGATGAAACCGATTAACTGCACAGTTACTTGAGCAATACCGGTTACGCTTATCAGTTTTATCCAGTAGCGGATTTTATTTTTATCCGTCATTTAAATTCAGCGCCTTATTCAGATTTTCTCTGTTTAATTTATCGTATTCGAGTATATACAGACATACGCACATTTCTATAATACTGTAGAAAACTTTGCTTGAACCGATATTGATAAATATAAAATAAATCATAAACAGTTTTGCATACATATAATTGACAGAAACCTGTTTTGTTGCAATCCTGTAAAAAATATAACAGAACAATATCAGTCCTGTTAATCCGATACGTATAAATATGGCTGCATAACCGACATCTTCCCAGAATAAACCTTTCAATTGTCTTTGCAGGGCTTCTTCTACTCCCAAAGCGCTTTCTTTGCGTGGAAACCCGTTACCGAACAGATTAGTGAAAAAATTTTTGGAATATTCCGTGAAATAAAATACATACTCTTCTAATCGCGTATTTGTATTTCCCGATTGCTGGTCTTCTATTTGAGATTCTGTCAGATAATATAATGTTCCAATAATTGTATCCTTATCCGGTTCTAATTTCGATTTGTTTGGAATAAAAACGAGAAAAACAGCGACGATGCACAGCCATATCCATAAACGGGTAGTTTTTAAAAGGTATCCTACTGCAACCAGAAATGCAAATATAATGTACTGTCTTGTAAGATGAAATACAATAAGAGTAAATAATCCGACAAATATTGGTATCCATAGCGGTTTTCGCGTTTCTACATATTTGTTTACTGCTACAAAAAAAGCCAGTTCCAAAAATCCTATTCCACGAATAAAAATTCGATAAAAACCTCTACCGTCATTCATGTTATAGTCTCCAAAAATAACATCCGGCGCATAATATGCACTTAAACTCCATATTATTATATATAGAATACAAAAAAACCATATTAATTTTTCGACGGATTTAATTACAGGTTTTGCTTTTAACAGAAATATGAAATATATAAATGTAAGATATGGAGCGGTAGCGCGAATACTCTGTAACGGATTTTGTTCCCAAAATATTGCAGACCAGCATATTGAAATTAACAGTAAAAATAATATAATTCTGATTGTGTTTCCATAAAGCATATCTGTATATTTTTTTCCAAATTCGCTTACCGTAGCTATGATAACGAGCAATAACGAGACATAATATATTGAATACAATATACTTATATTGAATTTAAAATACTCGTAAAACAGAAATGAAGCAAGCGGAAAAAAATACATAAGAAATTGATAATATGTATTTTTTGATAATATTTGTTTATAAAAAGCCATTTGTTAATACTGTAACACTGTTGTTTTTTGTCTGAACCATAATGACTCGAATTGACTGAATGTTAGCGTAAGTATGGCTGCAAATAAATGCAACACATTAAGAGATAACCGTTTCAGAATTTTCCGAATGGGGAAATCATATTAATAGAAATCACGTCTTTCTGCAAACGCAAAATCCATTGCAGAAGGTCTGTTTTTTATTGTCATGTTTGCCTTTATTGGCAAATTCAGTCGATTTGAGATGTATTATATTACATGTCGTCCATTGATAGCCCCCTATATTCAACTGTAAAGTCCGGATATTTTTTTGCTGTTTCTGCCGATTTCTTTGCAAGCAGAGGAATCGAAATCCGGTTTTTATTCCGTTTCACTTCACAGAAAACAAGGCGTTTTTCAATTTCATTGACTGAATTTCCTGAACAAATTCTTCGCAAAGTAACGATTCTGTTTTCTTTTCCACAAAGAAATAAATTACAGGCGTTGTCGTAAAAGCATGTTTCAGCAATGATGTTTTGCCAACTCTTCACCGTCCCGTAATAACGGTCATCTGGGCATTTTTTTCTGAACGCTTTTCAATGTCCTGCAATGTTTTAATCTCATTTATTCTGTCGTAAAACTTCATAAATATTTCAATTCATAACGTAACCGCTGTTACCGTAACCGCTGTTACGTTATGCAAAAATACAGAAAATATTTTGAATGACCAAATACATTTCTGAAAACTGTTTGTTTCGGGGAATCCGTCTGAACTGTAATTTTCATGATTTGGTTGAAAATCACAGAAATCACAGTTCAGACATTATTTTCTCCAAATATTCTTTTGGAATATAGTCAGTTGCAATCGAAGTCAGATTTCCAAGACGCACAACCACACGCTTGTGTCCTTTTATGCGATAAAGTTCGCCTTCGATGCCGGCGAAATCGCCACCTGTTACTCGGACACGCTCACCGCCGCGAAGTTTTTCCGGTTCGGGAAGCGGGAATGTACGGTCTGCAAAATTGTGCAGAATCATAAAGTTTTGCATCTGACGGTCGGGAATAACGCGCGGTTTGCGGGCTTCGTCGCAAAC
>JAIROW010000032.1 GCA_031257315.1 Prevotellaceae bacterium | reverse complement strand
AGCTCGCCTGCTTTTTAGTAAAAGCTCGCCTGCAATTTTGAAAAGCTCGCCTGCTTTTTGAAAAAGCACGCCTGCTTTTTAGTAAAAGCTCGCCTGCTTTTCAGTAAAAGCTCGCCTGCTTTTTGATAAAAGCTCGCCTGCTTTTTAGTAAAAGCTCGCCTGCTTTTTAGTAAAAGCTCGCCTGCTTTTTAGTAAAAGCTCGCCTGCTTTTTGATAAAAGCTCGCCTGCTTTTGTCAATTGTCAATTATCAATTGTCAATTTCTACAATAATTCGCCAAATTTGTCGATTATTTCTTCCACACGTTTCAAATCCTGCAAGGAATCGACTCCGCTGCAAGTTTCGCGTCCACGAAAGTCGGTTAAAACTGTTTTTATTCTCAGTCCGTTATAGAGGAATCGCATCTGTTCGAGACCTTCGATAAAGTCTTTTTCGAGGGGCGATTCGTCGTATTCCACATATTTGACGAGCGTGTCGTAAGAGTAGGCATAAAGTCCGATGTGGCGCATTACGGGACTTGCTGTCAGCAGCTCGCGGGCTTTGTCGGGCTTACGTATTGCGGGAATAATGTTTTTTGAAAACGCCAGAGCAAAGCCGTTTTTGTCGGTAATAACGGTTGTGCCGGAGAATGGGGTTTCGCGTTTCGATTCCGCAAGTCGGTCATATTCGTCCCAGCTCAGCGCTGTGGCGGGCGTATATACGTCGGCTTCGGTTACGCGCCATTCGTCGATGAGCGACTGTATTACCCATGGCGGACACAGCGGGTTATCGCCCTGCAAGTTTATTACGAGGTCGGGTTTGATATTCAGCCTTGTCATTAAATCGCAGCAGCGTTCGGCTCCGTTTCGGCAGTCTTTTGAAGTCATTGCAGCGTTTATGCCGTGTTCGCAGCAAAACTGCATAATGCGGTCGTCGTCGGTAGCAACCGAATACGAGCATTGCAGGTTGTTGGTGCAAACGTTTTCGGCAATTGCGGCAACGCGCCGTATCATTTCCGTTCCCCTGATTTTCAGCAGAGGTTTCCCCTGAAGTCGCGACGAGCCGTATCGGGCAGGGATTGCTATGAATATTTTTTTTTCGTTCATGATAAAATTTACAGTTCAAAATTTATGGTGAATGATATTGTATTCGAGCGCATCGATTTCAGCGACTGTCTGTAATATTCGTATCCGGTAGGCAGTTCCGGCGAGAGACAGTTTATCAGTCCTATCGAAATTTTAAACTCGGTACTGAGCCTGAAATAATTGAGATAGAAGTCGAATCCAAGTCCTGTTTCTGCAAACGGTTCAAATTTTTGCATCGCAATATAGCGGCTTACGTCCACATTCAGTCCGCTGTTCAGATTGATTCTCATATTTGCTCCCGCCAGTATGTACGGACGGAAATTTGAGTATCTTCCGGCGCTGTATTTGAAGGTCAGCGGAAATTCGAGATAATTTGAGGTAATCGGCATCGACTGTATTTGCCCGTAAGTATCGCTGCGGTAAAAGTCAAGTTTTCTGTTTCCGAAAAATATGCCGGGCGTAAATCTCAGGTTCAAATTGCCTACCAGCCGGCAGTCTGCAATGGCATTGAGATTAAATCCGGGTTTTACGTTAACCAGATCGGCATAAAGAATCACGTTGCCCTGTCCCTGAACATTAACCGTGTTGCCCGAAGGTTCGATGCTTGAAAAATCGAACGCATTGACGCCAATCCCGAAACCGAAATGCAGCTGCCGCGAATATTCTCTGTCGAGCAGATTCATTTTTATGCTGCGCGGATATCCCCATACCGAAACGTATGGTTTCTGTTTTTTCCTGCATATCTGCGCATACGCGCCGTCAGAGTTAAACAGAAATATTAACGTAATTATATATGCTACAATTTTTATCAAATAATTCTAACGTTTCAAGATGCAAATATAATACCTAATTGCGGTATATCGAAAACAATTAACAGTCTTTAATAGTTTTTCCGCATAATTACATAATTTTCAGGTTAAATACACGTAAATTGTGAAAATTGCGGGATACTTTCAGTTAGCTTAACATTCTCCATGCAAAAAGATTTAGCCCCAAAACAAAAGAAACCATCGCCTGACGGTTTCCTTTTGTCTGTGTTTTTCGATTTTTGTTTTTTTTGTAAAATGGAAAACATCAAAACTGAAAAAACAATATTTTATTTACTTTAAACTTTTCACCGATTATCAATCAAAATTCCTTATATTTTAAACGTCGCCATGATGAAAATGTTTAAAAATATCGAAAAAAAATATTTAATAACACAAATTCGTTTCATTCGGAATCTGTTGTATTCTGTTTATATCGTATGCCTTAAAACAGAAGGCAATACGCCAGTTTGAAGCGACGCCGGTTTTACAGTACGAAAAAATTCATTACTTTTGCGCCGTTAATATTTTAAAACGTGTATGAAAAATTTATTGTACAGACTGTTTGAACACCACAACCTTGACCATGACGAATCGCGCGATACATTGATTCGTATGGCAAAAGGCGAGTATAACGAAAGCCAGATAGCGGCATTTATAACCGTTTTTCTGATGCGCAGCATAACTATCGACGAGCTTACCGGTTTTCGCGACGCTCTTCTCGAAATGCGCGTCCCCGTCGATTTGTCCGAATACAATGCGATTGATATTGTTGGTACGGGCGGCGACAACAAAAATACTTTCAACATATCAACCGCAGCCTGTTTTGTTGTTGCCGGAGCAGGTTACAACGTTGTAAAACACGGTAATTACGGCGCGTCTTCGGTCAGCGGAGCATCGAATGTTATTGAATATCACGGAATAAAATTCACAAAAGACGTCGATTTGATGCGCCGCTCGCTGGACGAATGTAATATGGCATATTTACATGCGCAGTTCTTCAATCCTGCAATGAAAATAGTCGCGCCTGTACGCAAAAATCTGGCAGTAAGAACTTTTTTCAACATGCTCGGTCCGCTGGTTAATCCGACCATGCCCAGACGACAAATGCTTGGAGTTTACAATCTTAAACTTGCACGGCTTTATTATTATCTCTATCAACTTGCAGGAATTGATTTTGCCGTAGTAAACTCTTTAGACGGCTACGACGAAATTTCTCTCACTTCCGAATTTAAATGTTTCGACAGAAGAGGCGAAGCAATATATACGCCCGAACAGCTTGGTTTTAAACGTATAAAAGCTGACGAACTGCATGGCGGAGCAACAATTGAAGAAGCGTCGAAAATATTCGATAACGTGCTTGCCGACAAAGCGACCGAAGCTCAAAAAAATGTGGTAACAGTCAATGCCGCATTTGCTATAAAAGTCATAAATCCCGAATTTGAAATTTCAGACTGTATGTCAATAGCCCGCGAATCTGTCGAAAGCGGAAAAGCGTTGCGCTCATTCAAAAAATTTGTTGAAATAAATTCGTAGCATTTTTTATGTCAATAGAAAAACACAGCGTCAAATCAGCGCAGATAATTCAGATTGACTGATATGAAGTGCTACTGTGATTTGTCGAGAGACGTGTTTTTCTATTGATATGATTTAATATTAATATCAATCAATTTAGCCAGCCAGAATATATTCCGGTTTAAAGCTCCATATATTTTAGATCTCTCGATTTAAGCGCGTTGCGTATTTCCGCTTCATTGACTTTTACCCGTTTGCGAATATTTGAAAAAAACCATTTCCAGTATTTTCCGCTGTCGGAAATCGTAAATATTTCCCTGATTACTCTGTTAGCGTCAATTTTTCCAAATATTGATTTTAAAGTAACAAAAACGACAAAAGTATTTTCAGAAAATGTATCCACTATTTTTTCAATATCCTTACTGTCAACCAGCGACGAAATGCAGCAAATCGAAACTCTGTTACCATGCAAACAGTTGACAATACTATCGGCGTGCCATTCCATTCCCGAAATCAGTCCCTGTACTCCGTGCCTGTAATCGGCTGTAATTTTCAGTTTCTGATCCTGAATGAAATTTACCGAAACTTCATCTTTATTTTTAAGCGACAGATAAATTTCCCAAATTGCCGTTTTGTAACAGTTCAAAAATTTATCGGAGACATTTCTGTCTATCGCATTAATATATTTGTTGCTGAACGAAGCATATACGTCTATTTGCGAAGCGTACATGTTCATCATTTCTACTGTACGTACAATCAGTTCTTTAGACCGTGCGTAAACCGACCATACAATACGCCTTATATCGTCGGACGATTCAAAATGCTTGAAATGTATAAGTTCTCCTTCCTTTCGGTGAACGGTATCGGTTTTGACATCGTCTTCGTCCAGATTAACTGCCATATTTTCAATCTTATATTCATTTTTTGAAACGGGAAGTATGAATACTGACGATTTGAAACGGAAAGTTTTGTAAAGAGAAAAAAGTCTGAAAAAATCCTGAAAATATACTGTAACATTTTCAATGTCATAATTTTTAATATCAGGCAAAAACAACTCTTTCAAGCCCGAAGCCTGCTTTCCTTTTTTCCTTTTCAGAATAATCGAAATATCATAACGGGCATTAAAAGTCAATTCAGCTTTCATTATTCCCGCAAAAGGAAAACATAATTTATACAGATTTATTTTGCAAATTACATTGTTGTCAGAACTATAAAAGAATTTCACTTCCGGAACTTCACACCTTTTTATATATGGCAGATACGAAATCAGTATTGTTGAAATTGAAAACAGAATTATTGCGGAAATTACAACCGTCAGCAGTTTAAACAGCAGGGTATAAATATCAATCGCTTTTTCCGAAGCTTCCGGATAAAAATATTTCAACAGAATAAAAATTGACAGAATAATGAAAAAAACTGTTCTTAAAGGTATTTTTTTTCGTATTTGCTTAATGTTTAATTTTAAATCCATATCATCTTAATTTTCAAAAGTTTCCAAAAATCGTTTAGTTTGACAGTCTATTCCTGCAATAGTCATAATTCGTTCTGTAACAGTCGAAAGCAGTGAATCAATACTGTCCGGTTTAAAATAGAACGACGGAGAAGCAGGACAGATTATTCCTCCTGCTTGCGTGATTTTAAGCATGTTTTCAATGTGAATTAAATTTAAGGGCATTTCTCTGACAACGAGTATAAGTCGCCGACGTTCTTTTAGCATAACGTCGGCGGTTCTCGAAATCAAATCGGAAGCGATTCCCGAAGCAATGCGGGCAAGAGCGCCCATTGAACATGGCACAACAATCAGAGTATCAAACGATGAAGACCCCGATGCAAAAGGCGCCATAAAATCGTCATTGTCAAACACTCTGTATTTGCCGACAATTTTATCGAGAGAATTTTCTCCGATTTCATATTCGCAGACCCGTTTCCCGTTTCTGCTTATTATCAACGCAATATCCTCATTCCGAATACTGGCTTCCTCCATTTTTTCCAGCAGTTTGAAGGCATAGTACGAACCGCTTGCTCCGGTTATGGCTACGACTGTTTTTCTATTTTTCTGCATGTTATAAACAAATCTATCTGCGCAAAATTAAACAAGATTTTGACAATTCATTGTGGATAGCAACTATCTGCGGCAGTATCAGCGTTTTATCATCGTTTACAATATTGAAATCCGCAGCCTCTTTTTTGAAATTATCGGGTAACTGGCTTGCTATCCGTTTCTTTATGTCATTTTCATCGTCTCCTCTCGATACGGCTCTAATGATTTTAAGATTTTCGGGAGCGCAGACATTTATTATTGCATCGAACATATTTTGCATTTTTGCTTCGTAAAGTATTGCCGTTTCGTGAATTACGTATGGAGTACCGTCGGGCAGCGACGCCGCGTATCTGTTGAAATCATTAATTACGGCAGGATGAACAAGTTCGTTGATTTTTTGCAGACTGTCTCTGTCAGAAAAAATCAGTTTGGCAAGTTTTGCTCTGTCAATTCTGTTTGACGAATCGTAAATATCAGAGCCAAAAGCCGATATAATACGGTTACGCAAATTGCTGTCGGTATCGTACAGTCGTTTTGCGGCAAGGTCTGCGTTGAAAACAGGCGCTCCAAACAAATGAAAAATCCTGCATACCAAACTTTTTCCGTTGCCGACGCCGCCAGTAAGTCCTATTTTTAACATGTTTGTAAATGATTTTATTTTTGAATTAAAAATTCTACAAACGGCTGGTCTATTCGCAGATTGAAAGCAAAATCCGGTTTTCGGACAATTTTTACTGCAATCTGTCTGTTAAAAGCCGTTGTCGCTTCGTTATAATCGGCTTCGACCAAGAAATCTTTGCTCGAAACTGATTTATAGTCTTTTATGGGTACCGTATATTTTATACTGACAACTGCCGGCAAAAGAATCATTTTGACGTTTTTTGGCAAATTGACAATTGTAACCGGCGCAGAAACAGTTCCTTCGGTGCAACGCTCTATTGGAATCCTGTAACGTACTTTCGACGGATTTGCAAGAATGTTCGGAACAGTCGGTAAAGTAGAAATATCTTCGATAGAATGTTCTACATTTTCGTATTTTTTGAACGGCAGCGTATAGTTTTCGATTTTATCAACTTCGTTAGTCGAACCTGTAACGGTAATGCTGTCGGGCGAAAAAATTATGGGAGCGCACTGTCTGAAATCGTCTTTAAATGTGATTTTGAAATTTGCTGTTACAGGAACTTTTTTCGACGCATATTTCGATATTTTGAAATAAATTGTATCGGGGTCGATGGAAAGTATCTGAATATTTTTGTCGAAACTTTCTCCTATATTATCTTTCAATGAGGCAGTCGGAATTTTTAAAAGCGACTGATTTTGATTTATGATATTTTCTGGATTTATAAAAAATACATTTTTGTCGGAAAATTTTTTTCTCAATATAAAAAAACCCGATGCGCTGACCTGAACGTACAGAGTATTGTTTGCCATGTCGGAATAAATTGCAGCTGAGTGATTTATTTCCGGCGTCATTTGCAAAACAGTAACATAATTCTGTTCCAGTTTGCTCATAAGCCACAATATCAGGGCGAGAATTAGAAAAACGACAAACACAAGATATTTTTTTACCGTATTACTGTTTCCCAATACCCTGTGTCTGTCCATTACCGTAAATAATCAGTTTTTCTGAATTTCAGAAAGATCCTTGAAAACCAAATCTTTAACAACACGTATTTTTACATTGTTATCAATTTCCACAAGAAAATAATCGTCTTTTACTTCGACTATTGTTCCGAAAATTCCTCCCTGAGTGATTATTTTATCTCCTTTTGCAAGAGCTTTTCTCATTTCTCTCAGTTTTTTCTGTTTCTTGTGTTGTGGTAGAATCATAAATACATACATCACGATAAAAATCAGGATAATAAAGTAAATGAAGTAGTTGGATTGTCCCTGTGCAGGCTCTGCCTGTAAAAGCAATATTGAATTGAAAATCATAAAAATAATATTTAAATTTTAATAAATTATTTGCTGCAAAGTTAATCTTAAAAATTGAAATACAAAAAGATTATTTTTATGCAGAGCTTGGGTTTTAGAGTTTAAATATTAGATATTAGATATTAGGGTTTAGAGTTTAAATATTGCACACAAAGTTACATGTCAAATTATCGACTGACGCCTGACGACTAACGCCTGTCATGACTTGTTATACAAAATTTGTGGATCGGCGGTAAGGAAATCAAAAAAAATCGTATCTTTGCATTTTATAAAACATTAAATATAAATATTTATGAGCGCAAACAACAAGATTAAGAAAGGGTTAGCAGCAAAGTTCCCCGAAATGAAAAACAGCTTTGAAGGCAAAACACAGATGTCAGAGGTTCTGTGCGCTGTATTAACCGTTTGTAAAATATATTTTTTGATTTTAGTTAATTGTTAAAAATATCTGAATAAACACAAAATCGTGAAATATTATTATTTATAAATAGACATATAAATAGACAGGTGAAACTGTATTTAAAGGAGAAATAGTTATGGAAAATTATCCAGATAAAGACTGGCTTGAAAAATATGAACAGATTAAATTAAAATTAAAACCGTGTTCAAAAATAGACGAATATTTTACAAAAAACGAAATTTGCGGAAAAAAAATTCATCTTATCAGCATGGGCAACGTGTATTTTCCGACGGGCAATATTATGGTTCTTGATCCGCTGGTGGGCGTAACGAGAGGTGAAATACCGTTTTTTACAAAAGTTCCCACAGGCGTATTCCCGCTGACAACGGCTGTTGTTGAAATTGATAAAAATTTTTTCAGATATGCGGCTGTTAAAGTAAGTTTCAACGACAATAGGGCGGAATATCTGACAGAGGCATTACATGGAAACGAAGATATTGACAATCTGGCAGATGACAGTTTTTTTGGATTTGCCGTTGACGCAGGACTGGGAACAATTATCGACGTGAAAACAAGAGATGCATATTGCGATTTTATTGAAAAATGGGAAAATGAAAATCCCGACGGAAATACCTACGACGATCTTTTTGCAAAAGAATTTGAAAAGAATTACAGAGAAAATCCCGAATATCAAAGAAAGGGCGGAGATTGGATTAATTATAAAATACCCGGAACAGATTTGGCAATACCAATGTTTCAAAGCGGCTGGGGAGACGGCATATATCCCGTATATTTCGGATATGACAGGAATAATAATATTTGTCAGATTTTAATAGAATTTATAGATATAGAATCAACATTTACCAGATAAATTACACAGTTTAAAATCATAAAAAATATGGAATATCGCAAATTGGGCAACACATCAATGACAGTATCCGCCATTGGTTTTGGAGCGTCGTCGCTTGGCGGAGTGTTTCATTCGCTCGACGAAAAAGAGGGCGTCAAAGCAGTTCACACTGCTGTTGACTGCGGAATAAATTTTATAGACGTATCGCCGTATTACGGTCATTACAAGGCTGAAACAGTTTTGGGAAAGGCTTTGAAAGACATACCGCACGAAGGAAAATACTACATCTCTACCAAAGTGGGACGATATGGCAAAGACGGAGTAAATACGTGGGACTATTCTGCCAAACGAGCTGTCGAAAGCGTATATGAAAGCATGGAGCGTCTTAATATTGACTATATTGACCTCATAAATGTTCACGATATAGAATTTGCCGACCTCGAACTCGTTTGCAACGAAACCATTCCTGCGCTGGTTGAACTCAAAAGTCAAAAAATTGTAAAATATGTGGGTATTACAAATCTCACTCTGCGGCATCTCGAATATGTTATAAAACATGTGCCTGCCGGAACAATTGATACTGTCATGTCGTTCTGTCATTACTGCCTGAACGACAATTCGCTCGAAGACAGTTTGGATTTGTTTGAAAAATACAGTGTTGGAGTAATAAACGCATCGCCGTTTGCAATGGGGCTGCTCACCGAACGCGGCGCTCCCGCATGGCATCCGGCGACGGAAAGACTTAAGGATTTATGCCGCAAAGCAGTAGAACACTGTCGTTTGCAAGGCAAATCAATAGAGCAGCTGGCGCTCAAATATTCGACAATGAACAATCGGATTGCAACGACACTGTTCAGCACCACGCGCCCCGACGCCGTTATACGTAATATTGAATGGCTTGAAAAAGATTTCGATTCAAAACTGTACGACGAAGTCAGGAAAATACTCGAACCGCGTTTTCGGGATACATGGCTAAACAGCTAAGTGTCTTGTGAATCGCGTTTTTACAGGATTGGAGGGATTAAATCTCGCCAATCCTGTAAATTTTGCAAAAATCGCGGTTCAGGACAAATTGATGCAATCAGTTGCTATTCAAGCAAATCGGGGCGAAGACGTTTTGTGCGTTCATAAGACTGGTCTTCTTTCCATCTGTCAATTTTTTCGTGGTCGCCCGACAGGAGAATTTCCGGCACTTTCCAGCCGTTAAATTCCGGCGGGCGCGTATATACCGGCGGCGAAAGAAGATTGTCCTGAAATGAATCTGTCAGCGCTGACATTTCGTTGCCTATTGCTCCCGGAATTATTCTTGTTACCGCATCAATAATTATGGCAGCGGCAAGTTCGCCACCCGACAGTACATAGTCGCCTACCGATATTTCCTTTGTAATCAAATGTTCCCGTACTCTGTGGTCAACGCCTTTGTAGTGTCCGCACAGAATGACGATATTTTCGAGGATTGACAGTCTGTTTGCTTCCTTTTGCGTAAATGTTTCGCCGTCGGGCGACATGTATATGATTTCATCGTATTGCCGTTCCGATTTCAGAGCGGTAATCAGTTCGTATATCGGTTCGATTTTCATAACCATGCCTGCGCCTCCACCAAAGGCATAATCGTCAACCTGTCTGTAATTTCCTCTGCCGTAGTCTCTCAAAGAATGGAGTCTGATTTCTACAATATTCTTATTCTGCGCACGTTTCACTATTGAATTATGCACAAAGCCTTCAAGCATTTCCGGCAATACGCTTATTACGTCGATTCTCAATTTACAGTTTCCCGATTTGTCAGGTATTCATTGCGCCGCACACCTGAATTACCTGTCCGCTGACATACGACGACAGGTCGGAAGCAAGAAACAGTACCACGCCTGCCACATCGTCGGGAGTTCCGCCGCGGTGCAGGGGAATTTTTTCTATCCAGTCCTTGCGTACTTCTTCGGGTAAAGCGGCTGTCATTTCGGTTTCTATAAATCCGGGGGCGATTGCGTTACTGCGTATTCCGCGTATTCCAAATTCTATGGCTACGGATTTTGTAAAGCCTATGATTCCGGCTTTCGACGCTGAGTAATTCGCCTGATTTGCGTTTCCCGACACGCCTACTACCGAACTCATATTGATAATACTGCCGCCTGCCTGTTTCCACATTACCGGCTGCACGGCTTTTGTAAAGTTGAATACCGATTTGAGGTTCACTGCAATAACAGCGTCCCACTGGTCTTCGGTCATGCGTTTTACGGCTCCGTCTTTTGTGATTCCCGCGTTATTTACAAGTATGTCTATGCGTTCAAATTCGCGGGCAATTTCTTCGACAACTTTTTGCGTATCGTTGAAATTCGCCGCATTTGACGCATATCCCCTGGCTTTGACTCCGTTTTGTTCAAGTTCTTTTTCCAGCTGTTCCGTAGCGTCGGACAGTGAAAGGTCTGTAAATGCAATATTTGCGCCTTCTTTCGCGAGTTTCAAAGCTATAGCTTTTCCAATTCCTCTGGCAGCCCCCGTAATCAGGGCGGTTTTTCCCGATAATAATTTCATAATATTATTTTTATATATCATCACGATTTGCCGTATTATGTGCAAACCGGCACAAAAGTAAAGATTTTATGTCTTTTATGCAAACTTTACCGTAATTTACTGTTACACAATACTGTTTAAATGCAAATTTAATATTTTCAGCTTTAGGTTTTCTGCTCTTGGAACTGAAATTTCTCTGCTGGATTTTGAAACGGATATTTTTTGAATTAAAATATGCTTATACACATATATTTTAACAGTATATTTTTATGTTAAAAAACATACTTGTTGAAAAAATTTACATTTATATTCTCCAAACATTTTATTCATTTGATTAAAAAATTTGTTTAATAAAAATATTACTACTACCTTTGTCGCCGGAATAATTTATGTATCGAAAAAAAATTATGGCAAAAAAAGCAGAATATGAAGAAAATTAAATATGTAGCATTATTGCGTGGAATCAATGTAGGCGGAAATAATGTTATAAAAATGGACAGATTAAAAATATTATTTGAGGAAATGAATTTTTCCGGCGTAAAAACGTATATTCAAAGCGGAAATGTGATTTTTAATGATATTGAAAATAACAAATCAAAAATAAAAAAAACTGTTGAGAGAAAATTATTTGATGAATTAAAAAATGAAGTAAGTACCGTATTATTAACGTCGGCTGAAATGAATGAAATAATAGACAGAAAACCTGACAGTTTTGGCGAAGACAGTGAAAATTATAAATATGACGTATTTTATCCAATAGAGCCATTGACGACGGAAGAAGCTGTAAAAGAATTTGATACAAGGGAAAATGTTGATAAAATATATATTGGCAAAAATGTTTTGTATATGTCGAGATTAAAAGAAGAATTGTCTAAAAGCCGTATTTCAAAAATAATCGAATCAAAAATATATTCAAAACTAACGGTACGGAACTGGAATACAACAAAAAAATTATATGAAATAATAAAAATGGAATAATGTTGTCTGAAAGGCAGGATTTTACATTATTCTGAATATTAAAATTTTATTGTAGAAATTAATTAAAAAAAATTATAGAAAAATGGCAAAGAATATCTCATTAAAAAAAACAGAAACGGCAAAATGGCTTATCATTTTGTCAATTGCGCTGTCGGCTTGCAGCGACGGCAAAAAACCGTTTGACGCTACGGGAAGTTTTGAGACGGAGGAAACAATCATTTCTGCCGAAGCGACGGGCGTGATACGTCAATTCGACATCGAAGAGGGACAAATCCTGTACGCGGGGCAACCGATAGGATATATCGACAGTACGCAGTTGTTTCTGAAAAAGAAACAATTAGAAAAGCAAGTTGTCGCTCTGCTGGGCAAAAAACCGGATATTACCGTGCAACTTTCAGCCTTGCGCGAGCAACTGAAAACCGCCGAAACTGAAAAAATCAGAATTTCAAACCTCGTAGAAGGTAACGCTGCAACAACCAAACAGTTAGATGACATCAACGCGCAAATCGAATTGCTGAAAAAACAAATCGACGCGCAAAAATCGCAATTGAAAATTTCAAGCGACGGATTTAGCAGAGACGCAGAGCCGTTGCAGGCGCAAATTGAACAACTCGACGACCGGCTTTTGCGGTGCAAACTAACAAGTCCGCTCAACGGAACGGTAATTGCAAAATATGCGCGAGCTAACGAATTGACTGCCGACGGCAAACCGCTTTACAAAATTGCCGACCTGTCGGAAATGATTTTGCGCGTTTACATAACAGGCGACCAGCTTCCGAAAGTAAAAATTAATCAAAAAGTTAAAGTATTTACCGACAACGGCAACGGCGGCTATACCGAAACCGAAGGCGTAATAACATGGATAAGCAGCAAGTCGGAATTTACGCCCAAAACCATTCAAACCAAAAACGAAAGGGCAAATCTGGTTTATGCCGTCAAAGTAAAAGTACGAAACGAAGGCTACCTTAAAATTGGAATGTACGGACAGATTTTAATTGACAATTGATAATTGACAATTGATAATTGATAATTGACTAAAATATTACAATTTATGAAAGAAAATGTCATTAAGAAAAAATCCTATGCGTTTGCGCAGCAAGCAATAAAAGCGTATAATTTTTTGCGCAGCGAGCAGAAAGAATTTGTACTGTCTAAACAAATGCTGCGGAGTGGAACTTCGATAGGCGCTTTGGTTAGGGAGGCAGAACATGCGCAGTCGAAAGCAGATTTTGTAAACAAAATGAATATTGCGCTGAAAGAGGCAAATGAGACAGAATATTGGCTAATGCTTCTCAAAGACAGTAATTATATTGACGAAAAGTCGTTCCTGTCAATTCAAGAAGATTGCGCCGAAATTGTTAAATTGTTGATTGCCATAGTCAAAACCACAAAAGAATCGTATGGAAGTAAAAAATAATTATCAATTGTCAATTACTAATTGTCAATTACCAATTATTGATTGCCAATTAATCAGCAAAAATTATGCTGACATACAGGCGCTGCAAGATGTTTCGTTTTCGGTAGAAAAAGGCGAACTTTTTGGTTTGATAGGTCCCGACGGAGCAGGCAAAACGAGTTTGTTTCGCGTACTGACTACCCTACTTTTACCTGACGGCGGAAAGGCTTCCGTTGCCGGTTTTGACGTGGTAAAGGACTATAAATCAATTCGTCGCAACATTGGCTATATGCCGGGCAAATTTTCGCTGTATCAAGATTTGTCGGTCGAAGAAAACCTTAACTTTTTTGCCACAATATTCAAAACCGGCATACGCGAAAACTACGATCTGATAAAAGACATTTATGTTCAGTTAGAGCCGTTTAAGAACCGCCGCGCAGGAAAACTGTCGGGTGGAATGAAACAAAAACTCGCCCTGTGCTGCGCGTTGATTCACCGTCCGGTAGCGCTGTTTTTAGACGAGCCGACAACAGGCGTGGATGCCGTTTCGCGAAAAGAATTTTGGGAAATGCTAAAACGACTTAAACAACAGGGAATTACGATTATGGTTTCGACTCCGTATATGGACGAAGCGACGCTTTGCGAGCGTATAGCCCTGATTCAGAATGGGAAAATAATGTCTATCGATACGCCGACGGCAATTGTCAGCCGTTTTCCACAAAAACTTTTTGCAGCAAAAACCGCCGATATGAGCCGACTTTTGCGCGATTTGCGAACTTTTGAAGGCATAAAAAGCTGCTATTCTTTTGGCGACGTTCACCACTTTACTTTTTATGGCGAAAGCGAAAGCGAGCATCAAAAATTACGCGCGTTTTTAGCGGAAAATAGGCATCAAAACATTGACATACGTCAAATTGCGCCAACGGTTGAGGATTGCTTTATGGCGCTCAATGATGAATTGGGAAAAAATGTGTAATTTTGCGGTTGAAACGGAATAGAGTAAATTTTTGATAATGCTAAACAAGAAAGAAATTAACACGTTATACAACATCAAGGCAACGCCTTATATGGCAAAAACTATTGCTTTGGTTGAGGAGTTTGTCGCGCAAAATAACAGCAATTATTTGACGGTTTTTGACGAGATTTTCAGAATTTTAAACGAGGCAAAATCTTATGTAGATGAATATTTGAATGAACGAAAAACAAGTGGTGAAATAAAAGACGAAAAACAAGCATTGAAATCCATTGCAGGAAATTCGTTTTCACTCGCTTTGGTTTATATTTTTTTGAAAAATAAAGAAACGGGAAATATCCGTCAAGATATTTTTATAACAAGCCAAATCTCAAAAGTTCCATCGTTCAAAGAAGTTTCGGTTATCAATGTTGACGGCGAAACGCAAAAGCCTGATTGCGACTTAGTTATTTACTCGTTAAATGAAAATAAATCGTTGAAAAAATGTATGATTTTGTCGCTCAAAACTTCATTGCGGGAACGCGCCGGACAAACTTACAAATGGAAACTTTTAATGGAAATTGCAAGTTCCGAAAATTCTATAAAAGAGAAATATAATATTGAATATAATCCGGAAAAAATGCCGCTTGTGGCGTTTGCAACAGTTAATTTTTACAACGAAATCAACAATCCGCAACATAGAGGAATGTTCAAATTTTTCGACAAATCATTTATAGCCAAACCGGTAGATACCGATTTTATCGCAAGAATGTCCACCTTACCGGAATATGTAAATCAAAATTTATAATTATGTATCAAGTTATTAGGAATACTAAATATGATTTTATTGGACAATCATACTCAACAGTTTATCCAAATTTGCACAAATATCCAGCAACAATGTTGCCTCAAATAGGTATTGAGATTCTGAAAGAATTAAATGTAAAATCGGGGCGTTTGCTTGACCCTTATTGTGGCTCCGGCTCATCTTTTGCATGCGGTTTGGAGTGTAGTTTAACAGAAATGCACGGATTTGATATTAATCCTTTAGCAGTGTTAATATCAAAAGTTAAATTCACAAAAGTATCTGTAAATAAATTAATTGACATAAAAAAAGAATTAAGAAATAATATATATGAATTTTTGAAAGACGAAAAAAATATTAAAACTTTACAGCGACCGCAAATTACAAATATTGATTTTTGGTTTTCAAAAGCAGTAATTGATAATCTTATTGTTATTAAACATTTTATAGAACAAATTGAAGATAAAAATATTCGCAGATTTTTCTTAATCCCTTTTTCGGAAACAGTGCGGGAATGTTCATATACCCGCAACAATGAATTTAAGTTATTTCGTATGAAATCTGAAGATATTTTAAATTTTAATCCCGACGTAATCGGCGTTTATCTTAAAAAATTGGAAGATACAATTTTTTTGTACAGCAATTTTTATTTTCCAAAATTAGACGATACAGTAAATGTTGACGTAAAATATTCTACGTTTAAACCGCAAAACGAATATTTCGATATAGTTTTAACGAGTCCGCCGTATGGCGACAGTCGGACAACTGTTGCTTACGGACAATTTTCTACTCTTTCAAACGAGTGGTTAGGAATTAATTATGCAAGAAAAATTGACGGAATGTTAATGGGCGGAGTAAAACCAAAACAAAATATCCAAAACGGAATAATTGCCGATTATATTGCCGAAATCAATAAAGTTGATAACAAGCGAGCATTGGAAGTTTCGGCATTCTACAATGATTTGGGAAATTCAATAAATCAAGTAGCAAAAAGCGTGAAAAAAGGCGGAAAATCAATTTATATTGTTGGTAATCGCATAGTTAAGAATGTACAACTTCCTACCGACCAGTTTATTGCCGAAAAATTTGAACAGAACGGATTTAAGCATATAATTACATACGAGCGAGCATTAAGCAATAAGTCAATGCCGAGCAAAAACTCGCCTACAAATGAGGTAGGGAAAACTGTAAACACCATGTTGTGGGAATATATTGTGATTTGCGAAACATAAAAAATTTACCCATAATTTAAATAAACAATTAAATCAAAAAACAAAAAACATGCCGGTAATACAAGTAGAAAATTTAACTAAACGATTTGGCAATTTTACTGCCGTAGACGCCATAACTTTCGATGTTCATGCAGGCGAAATTTTTGGCTTCCTCGGCGCAAACGGCGCAGGAAAAACTACCGCTATCAAAATGCTTTGCGGACTTTCTAAACCATCGGCAGGAAAGGCTACGGTTGCAGGGTTCGACATATACAGCCAAACGGAAAATATCAAAAAACATATCGGATACATGAGCCAGAAATTTTCGCTTTACGAAGATTTGAACATTCTTGAAAATATCGAATTCTTCGGAGGAATTTACGGCTTAACCGACAGACAGCTGAAAGAAAAAAGCGAAACGCTGCCGGAAATGTTAGGACTTAAAAACGACGCGAAAAAATTGGTCGGCTCGCTCCCGCCGGGACGAAAACAGAAACTTGCTTTTTCCATCGCTATTTTGCACGAACCGAAAATAGTTTTCCTCGACGAACCGACAGGAGGCGTCGACCCCGTTACGCGACGTCAGTTCTGGGATTTGATTTACGACGCCACTGACAGAGGCATAACAGTTTTTGTTACAACACATTACATGGACGAAGCCGAATATTGCAACCGACTTTCAATTATGGTAGACGGAGTTATCCGCGCTTTAGACACGCCGCAAAACCTTAAACTCCGTTACAATGCGGCTTCGATGGACGAAGTTTTTTACGCCCTGGCGCGAACGGCAAAAAGAACGGGCGATTGACAATTAAATAATAAAACATAAAAAAAGATGAAACAGTTTACGGCGCTTGTAAAAAAAGAATTTTTCCACGTTTTCAGAGACGGAAAATCACTGCTGATGCTTTTTGGTATGCCGATAGTGATGATTTTGCTTTTCGGTTTTGCTTTGACAAATGAAATAAAAAATGCGAAAATCGTGATTTGCGATTATGCTCGCGACGGCGCTTCGCAACAGATTATCGAAAAATTGAAAGCAAATAAAACCTTCAAACTCGAAAAAATGCTGCTCAATCAAAATCAGATTGAAGAAGAATTTCGACGCGACAATATAAAACTTGCCATCGTTTTCCCCGAAAATTTCAACAACGATTTACTGCATCTGAACAGCGCACAAATCCTGATTATTGCCGACGCCTCCGACCCTAATACCGCAACGACGCTTGTCAATTACGCCCGCTCGACGATTATGGAATACCTGCAAGAATTGCGGCAAAACAGCCAAATACCATACGCCATTACGCCCGAAACGCGAATGTTGTACAACCCCGAACTCAAAGGCGCGACAAACTTTGTTCCGGGCGTCATGGCGCTGGTGCTTACGCTGATTTGCGTCCTGATGACCGCCGTTTCCATTGTAAAAGAAAAAGAAACAGGCACGATGGAAGTTTTGCTCGCCTCGCCGATGAATCCGTTTTTGATTATCATTTCAAAAGCGATTCCGTATTTTGCGCTGTCGCTGCTCAATCTTACCGTCATTCTGTCGCTGAGCGTTACGCTGCTCGAAATGCCGGTAAACGGCAGCATCGCGCTCCTGTACGCCGAAAGCGGATTGCTGATAATCTGCTCTTTATCGCTCGGCTTACTCATTTCAAACTCTACCGACTCGCAACAAACGGCTATGCTGATTTCGGCGTTTGTAATGATGCTGCCGACAATAATTTTCACCGGATTTATGTTTCCACTCGAAAACATGCCGGTCGCGCTGCAAGCATTTGCCAACATTTTTCCTTCAAAATGGTATTATATTATCATAAAATCGATTATGATAAAAGGACTTGGATTTTCGGCAATCCTGAAAGAGACGCTGATTCTTGCCGCAACAACCGCTTTTTTGCTGTTTGTCAGCGTCAAAAAATTCAAAATCAGACTG
>JAIROW010000007.1 GCA_031257315.1 Prevotellaceae bacterium | reverse complement strand
GTACTTGTACGTTTCGTTGTCCGCAGGCAACGCTACGCTCGCCTGCGGTTATGAAGGTTCGGCTTTTCAAGCCGCTGTTCTGAACTACCTGACTTTTAGCCCGAATGGGCTTGATTTTCGTAACCGCAGGCAACGCTGCGCTCGCCTGCGGTTATGAAAATTTGGCTTTTCAAGCCGTGAAAGCACAGTAGCAAAATGACCAAAAAAACAAAAGTAAAAAAAGACATAAAAAAGACATAAAACAACCACAAAACAAGGTATTTAGCGGTATAAATAAACAGATAAAAACAGCGTCCTGTTTTCATTTAATCATTTTTTATTTATCATATTTTTGTTACCAATTTGTTACCCGATACTTTGATAAATTGTTACTCTGTATCTTTTTGCATGAAATAATTGTTACCTGAAATTTGTTAATTCTGTATTTCAGTAAATTAATAACAAAATATTAAAAGTGTATTTGCCTTTGTTATGTCATTTTTTAGCTGTACTTTTGCCGTCTATAATAAAAACAGTTTTTCAGGATATGAGTAACAGAAAACAAAAACAGCCAAAGGCAAAAGAGCCGGTAAAAATCAGGTATAAAAAACTGTCAGACGGCAGCCAGTCCATTTATTTTGACATTTACAGAAACGGCAAGCGCATGTATGAGTTCCCCAAACTTTACCTTGTGCCTGAGCGGACGCAGCAGGACAAAGAACAAAACCGGCAAATGCTTGAAAAGGCAATCAAAATCAAAGCCCAAAGGATAGATGAAATAACCGACAGTGAAAACGGCTTTGTAAATATTGGATTGAAACAGAAGGCAAATTTTATTGATTACATTCGGAAGTTAGCAGAGAAAAGGCGAGAAAACGGAATAGAAGGAATTGATGCCAACTATCAGGGATTATTAAAGCATTTAATCAGTTACAGAGGCGATAAACTTACTTTTAAGCATATTACAAGGGAATACTGCATTGGTTTTAACGAGTATCTTAAAACGGCTGTAAATGGCATGTACAGACGTGGTTTTTCAGAAAATTACCCTACTGGACTTTTGGCAAAATCGACCCAGTACAAATACTGCCGTACATTGTCTGTTGCTTTGAATTGTGCCGTACAGGACGGAATATTACAGAGCAATCCGATGAAGGAATTAACCCGCTTTGAGTGTCCGCAGTGTCCGCAGCAAAACAGGGAATATTTAACCGTTGCAGAAGTCAAACAGTTAGTAAAAACGGAGTGTACAATGAAACAGGTAAAGCAGGCGTTTCTATTCAGCTGTTTTACCGGATTAAGATTTTCAGACGTTAAAGCCCTGAAATGGAGCGATATTAGGACAGACAGCGACGGTAAGGGCGTTATCAGGTATAGACAGAAAAAAACAAAAAAAGATGAATATTTACAGCTGTCCGATGAAGCCATGAAATTTTTACCGGACAGAACGGAAAAACCGGACAGCGACACGATTTTTATTTTATCCACAAACTGGTACACCAACGTAGTATTAAAAAGCTGGATACTGTCGGCAGGAATAAAGAAACATGTAACATTCCACGTCGGACGGCACACAAACGCGACTTTGCTTTTATCGCTGGGCGTTCCAATTGAAACGGTATCAAAACTTTTGGGACATTCGGCAATAAAAACAACACAAATTTATGCCAAAGTTATTGACAAAAACAAGCGCGATGCTGTCGATAAATTAAACGGCTTAACTGAGTAATAATTTTATTTCATCAAAAAATCATGTTCAAACGGTTCGAGACGGTAAACCATGCAGCTTTTTAAGCCGTTAAACGCAGTTAAAACCGTTTTAAGTTACAAATTCTGCCTGAGTGAATTTTAAGCCTTAAAACAGATTGTTTAAGGCTTAAAATGCCAAATAGCGCCTAATAATTGAAAACAATTATCTCCGTTTCACAATTTTTCCCTGTCCTAACATATTCATTATCAGAATTGTTAATAACTTGTTAATAAATATTATGCCAATTTTTGATTTCACATTCCCTGTTTTCACTAACTTAGCAAAAATTTTATTGTGTATTAGAATATCAATGTTGAATAATTGTAAAACATGACATTGTGTTTTTGCAAATAAATTTTTAATGAATTTTTAATTTTATTTTATAAGGTATGATAACAAACAATAATGAGTTTCAGGAACTCAAAAACCTGACAGAGAAAGGCTTTAAAAAACTTGAATCTCTGACTTTATTGGGGGCAAAAAAGGTTTTGACAATGAACGATGCAAGCCTTTTGACGGGACTTTCAAAAAGCTGTCTGTACAAGCTGGTATGTACAAAAAAAATACCGTACTACAAAGGTCAGGGGGGTAAACTTACCTACTTCAACAAAGATGAAATTCAGGAATGGCTTTTGCATACCCGCGTTAAACCAGCGTCGGAAATTGAGACAGAAGTGGCAAATTATGCTGTAACGGGCAACCGTTCAAAAAAGGGGGTGAAAAATGCTTTTAACTGATTATTACAAGTTCCGGCATTTGCCGGAGAGCAAAAGCAAACACAGAATAGACTGCGTCGCATCGACCGTCGGTTATCCTGATTTTGAATGTTTGAGAAACAGAAAAGGCAAACTGTTTCTTTACTTGGGGGACGTTCCTGCAAAATATGGCGGGGACGTGCATAAAAAGGCTGACAAATGTCTTACCAACCAAAAAAACATTAGCAGTCTCTATTATCCTGATTTAGACTTTAAAACCATTGGATTTGGAGACATTTGGGGTACATTGGACGCGCTCGTTATTGTCGGTAACGCTAATTATACAGAGTTTGATATTTTTATAGCACGCGGGCAAAAAAATAACAGGCTTAATATCTGGCAAAATTTTGTAGCCGGAGAACTGGATTTTGATGTAGCAGATTTAAAGGGAAAAGCAACCTCTGAAAATAAATGTTCTGATTAATAATAAGATGAATTTGTTGTAAGAATTTTCCAACAAATAACAGGGTATTTTGTCAAAAGATTTTTAACAAAAAAAGATACAGAAATATGTATGACACAGTAAATTTTTGGATAGACAGAGCGGAGCTATCAGGAAACAGTCCATTTGACATTTTACCCTGTTTATCTGAAATATCAGAAACACACAAGGACGGGAGACTGTTCCGTTGCAGCGGCAAACTCAAAAATTACAGTGTAAGAATTTATGAGAGAGGCATATCGCTAAAAGGAAGTTTGGCAAAATTTCATTTGGACAATAACCTTGAAACACTTAACCGGCACACGGCAAAAATAGCAATTGAAAAATTGAGCGACTGTTTGCATCTGGACATTGCTGCCTCAAAGGTAGTGCGACTGGACGTTTCTGCTGTAATACAGACAGAAAAAACGCCACAGGATTACTATAATCTGTTAGGAGACAAACCCCATTTTTCAAGGCTGCAAACCGCGCCAGACACGCTGTGCTACGACAACCATAAAAAACAGATTGTCTTTTATGACAAAATACTGGAAAGTAAAAACAACAAGGTTGCAATGCCTGAAATATTCAGGAACAACAATCTTTTAAGATATGAATTAAGATACACAAAATATTTAGACAGACAGCTCAAATACCGTGTAACCGGTGCGACCCTTACCGACGGCTCTTTTTGCCGTTTAATAGCGGATAACTGGCATCGTGAATTTAAAACAATAAGGAAAATCAAAAAATCAGAGATGGATTACAGTAGCATAAACACCCCCAGAGGCTTAAAAGAGGCTATTTTAGCCACTTTATTACAAGAGAAGGGTCAGGAGTACATTGATGACGTTTTAGTTAAATTAAAAGCAAATAACTGTTTTAAAGACAGGTCGGATTACAGCCGTGCCAAAAGCAGTCTGGAAAGTCTTATATCCGACCCAAAAGAACGACCGGACGGTTTGATGCAGGAACTTGGAAAAAAAGTGTACATCGCTGCCAAATATGGTTTCTGAATGTGTATCCAGTTTTAAGCGGATTGGAACGCTCTATTAATAATAACATGAATTTGTTGTAAGAATCTTACAACAATTCAGTCTTAAAAGTCTTATATTCAGTTTATTAATAATAAACATGGATTTTTTATACATTTTTATAGATTTGATTATTAATTTTGAGCTTAATAACGACATGGTTTCTGAATGTGTATCCAGTTTTAAGCGGATTGGAACGTTCTATTAATAATAACATGAATTTGTTGTAAGATTTTTCCAACAATTCAGTCTTAAAAGTCTTATATTCAATCTATTAATAATAAACATGGATTTTTTATACATTTTTATAGATTTAATTATTAATTTTGTGCTTAATAACGACAAAGATAAATTGTTGATATACTTTAATCTAAAACAGAATAAAGTAGAAACAGTATGAGTAGAAAAGCAGGTTTAAAAAAGACTGGTGGACGTACAAAGGGGACGTCTAACAGGATTACATCGGAGCTTAAACAGTTTATTGAAACTCTGATTGAAAAAAACATGCCGGTAATCCAGCGGGATTTGTCGGTATTATTTTGAATTTGAAAGAAGATTTAAATCTGAAAAATTTTTCAAATTTCCCTTTATATCTATATTTTCTTCTTTTTCTTTATTTTTATTTTTATTTTTATTTTTATTTATAGCATTAATGTTACATTTATCGGGGTTTTTGTTACATAAACCCTCATTAATGTTACATAAACCCTCATCTGTAAAAATGTTTGGATATTTCTTAATATCAACAAGCAAATAGTCCTTATTAAAACAAATATTAGAAGCGTTTTACGGCAGAGCCAAAAGATAGATTGATAATACTTGAAAAATTAATGCAGTACTGCATACCAAAGCAACAATCCATAAGCGTTGAGGCACAAATACAGGCTGAATATGCAGCCCTTGAAAAACTGCTTAATACAGCCTCTGATGCGGCTTTGGAGCAGATTGCAGCAAACGATTTTGACAATCGTCTGATAATGAGCATTAATAATCTTTAAACTCTTATTTTTAAGCAATAAAAGATTAGAGATATGAATATCAGTTAGCTAAACGTAGCAAGTCTATTTGTCCGGCGTGCAAGGGCTTGTAACATTCTTTGATGGTAGGGGACAGCTCAAAATTGAGCCGTCCTAATACCATGAAATTTTTGCAGATAAAAAAATTTTATTACTTTTGCATAATAATCTGCTTGAAAAACAATAGCCTGAACAATGTTAAAAAACATTAAAAAAAACCATTTTTGTTACCAGTTTGTTACTCAATTAAAAAACATATCAACTTAAATTACTGTAAATAACTTTGTTATGAAAATCACTGTGCTTTCAGCCAATATATACTCAATTAAATTTACATAAACTCTATCATATTTAATTTTACATAAACTCTAATATGTATTACCAGTATTTATGCTCCGTTTCACGCTCCGTACCTTCATCGCGAACTACGTAACAAATAAACTCAAATTCTTTGTAAGTTCAGGGAAAACGATAAGGAGCAGTTTCAGATTTATTGCATGTAAATCTGGTAAATTTAGGGTTTTGATATTTTTTATTTTTTAATTACAGTCAAAAGTCATATCTTTGCCGATTATTTTTTATGTTTTATGAGCATTATTAATTCGATTTTAGCAAAGATTTTCGGAACGAAATCAGAAAAAGATTTAAAGTTGATTATGCCTCGCGTAGATAAAATCAACGAAATATATCCTGAAATTGCTGCGCTTGACAATGACAGACTGAGAGAAGCATCAATGGAATTGAAGAAAAAAGTACGCGAACACTGCGCCGACAACGAAGCCGCCATTGCCGAACTCAAAGCAAAAATGGACGATCCTGACCTTAGCCTCAAGGAAAAGGAAAATATTTATACAGAAATTGACGCCCTGACTGAGGAGCTTGACCACAGGATTGAAGAAATTTTGCAGGAAATTTTGCCTGTCGCCTTTGCAATCGTAAAAAATACGGCTCAGCGTTTTAAGGAAAATACAGAACTCGTTGTTACGGCAACGGATTTTGACCGCGAACTCGCCACCAGAAAAGCCAATGTTACAATCAAAGACGACAAAGCCGTGTGGTCAAACAGATGGATTGCCGGCGGAAACATGATTACATGGGACATGGTGCATTACGACGTACAGCTTGCCGGCGGCATCGTCCTGCACTCGCCCAAACTCCAATACGAAAATACTGCCGACGGCAAAAGAAAACTTGTCGGAGCAATTGCCGAAATGGGAACCGGCGAAGGAAAAACCCTTGTTGCAACCCTGCCCGTATTTCTAAACGCACTTGCAGGTAAAGGCGTTCACGTTGTTACCGTCAATAACTATCTGTCGCAGCGCGACTCCGAATGGATGGGTCCGATATATGAATTTCACGGACTTTCGGTTGACTGTATCGACAGGCACGAACCTCATTCGCCGGCAAGACGCAAGGCTTATGCCGCCGATATAACTTTCGGTACAAACAACGAATTTGGTTTCGACTATCTCCGCGACAATATGGTGTTTTCGCCCGACGAACTTGTGCAGCGCAAACATCACTACGCCATTGTGGACGAAGTTGACTCGGTGCTGATCGACGACGCCAGAACTCCGCTTATTATTGCCGGTCCCGTACCGCGCGGCGACGACCAGATGTTCGACGAATACAAACGCTTTGTCGATAAACTGTATTCCGTACAGAAAAGTCTTGTAATACAGCTGCTTACCGACGCTAAAAGACTTATTGCAAACGAAAAAACCGAAGAAGACGGCTCGCTGCGTCTTTACCGCGCACACAAAGGTTTGCCCAAATATAAACCAATAATAAAATTTTTGAGCGAACCGGGCGTTAAAACCATGATGCAAAAAACCGAAAACTTTTACATGCAGGACAACAGCCGCAACATGTTCAAAGTTACGGACGAACTGTATTTTGTAATTGAAGAAAAACAAAACTCGGTTGAACTGACCGACAAAGGAGTGGAATATATTTCGGGGCTGGTAAACGACAGTTCCTTTTTTGTACTGCCAGATGTAGGCAACAAAATAGCGGAAATAGAAAAAAGCGAACTCTCCGACGTCGAAAAACAAATCGCCAAAGACAATCTCCTCAGCGACTATTCGATAAAAGCCGAACGTCTTCACACCATTCACCAGCTTTTAAAAGCATACGCAATGTTTGAACGCGAAGTCGATTATGTTGTGATGGACAATAAAGTGAAAATAGTGGACGAACAGACGGGACGTATTCTCGAAGGACGCAGATATTCCGACGGCTTGCATCAGGCAATCGAAGCAAAGGAAAACGTTAAAATCGAAGCCGCTACGCAGACTTTCGCAACCATAACGCTCCAAAACTACTTCCGCATGTACCACAAACTTGCAGGAATGACAGGTACAGCGGAAACCGAAGCCGGCGAATTATGGAAAATCTATTATCTGGACGTTATCGTTATACCGACAAACAAACCGGTTATACGCATCGACCATCAGGATCTCGTTTATAAAACTGTAAAGGAAAAATATAAAGCCGTTGTTGCTGAAATCGAAAAACTCAGCAAAAAAGACAAACGTCCAGTACTTGTAGGAACCACTTCCGTCGAAATTTCGGAACTGCTGAGCAAAATGCTGACAATGCGCGGAATCAAACACAACGTACTCAACGCAAAACAGCACCAGCGCGAAGCTGAAATCGTTGCAGAAGCCGGTATCGCCGGAACCGTTACCATTGCAACAAACATGGCGGGACGCGGTACCGACATAAAACTCGGAGAAGGCGTGAAAAACGCAGGAGGACTGGCGATTATCGGCACTGAAAGGCACGAATCGCGGCGCGTTGACCGGCAGCTGCGCGGACGCTCAGGACGGCAGGGAGACCCAGGTACTTCGCAGTTTTACGTATCGCTCGAAGACAAACTGATGCGGCTTTTCGGCTCCGAAAGGCTCGCCCGTATAATGGATACGCTCGGATTAAAGGAAGACGAAGTTATCCAACATTCGATGATTTCACGCTCGATAGAAAGAGCGCAGCGCAAAGTCGAAGAAAACAACTTCGGAATACGCAAACGCCTGCTCGAATACGACGACGTAATGAACTCGCAGCGCAAAGTGATTTATTCGCGGCGAAATCATGCCCTGCACGGCGAACGTGTTGACGTTGACATTTTTAACATGATTTCTGATTACTGCGATTCGCTGGTCGAGCAGCTGACAGGACTGGACTGGAATTCGTTTTACAGTGAAATTATTAAAAACCTGTGCATCGAACCTCCGTTTAAAGAAGACAAATATCCTGATTTGAGCAGAGCAGAAATAGCCGAAAAACTTTCCGAAGCCGTAAGCGAGGCTTACGTGCGCCGCATGAACGCACTGGCAGAAAGCGCAATGCCCGTTATCAAAAACGTATATGAAAACCACAGAAACCTGTATGAAAATATACTGGTGCCTGTCGGCGACGGACATAAAATGCTGAACGTTTCGACAAACCTCAAAGAAGCGTATGAAACAAACGGAAAAGCAATCGGAAAAGCGCTCAGCAAAACGCTCATGCTGATTACTATCGACGAACACTGGAAAGAACATCTGCGCGAAATGGACGACCTTAAACAGTCGGTACAGAATGCAACTTACGAGCAAAAAGACCCGTTGCTGATATACAAATTTGAATCATACAACCTGTTTAAGGAGATGCTCGACAAAATTACGCATGTAATGCTCGAAATGCTGCTTAATGCGCGGATACCTCTGCGAAACGAAAACGACGTTCGACGCAGCGAACCGCCCAAACGGACAGACATGAGCAAACTTCAAACCCGTCGCGACGATTTGGTCGCTGCTGGAGGAGGCGACGAATCGCGCTCGACCGCGCCCGTAAAAGTTGACAAAAAGCCCGGTCGAAACGATATGTGTCCATGCGGAAGCGGCAAAAAATACAAAAACTGTCACGGAAAAGAACAGACTGAGTGATGCAAGTGTGAACATTTGCAAAAAAAGTGTATTTAAAACAGGACAGGATACTGTCTAAAAAGCGCTCTGAAAATGCAGACTATACGGATTTGCATATAAAAGAAGCATGAATATGTAAAGTACAAACTATCAGAAGAATAAACTCTGCGATAATCATTAGAACCAGAGTTGTCTGCGTGCTGAATGACTTTTTGGACAGCCTTTTTTCCATGTAAACGGGTTTGTTGTGCCGCAATGTTTTCTATTTGAAGTATTTGATATTTTTGAATGAAAACGGTTTTCGACAATCAATTCGACCGTCGAAAAAACAACCTGAAATACAGTAATAAAAGCAAAGATTTTGCAGAAAAGAAAAAAAGTTATACCTTTGCAAAATTATATAGCGGATATGGCGTAATTGGTAGCCGCGCCAGACTTAGGATCTGGTGCCGTAAGGTGTGTGGGTTCGAGTCCCTCTATCCGCACAAAATCAGGTGAAAACGGTTTTATTGCCTGAACATTTAAAAATTTTACTATACTAAGGTATTAATGGAAATAATAGAGAATAAAGAAAACCTCGTTTCTGTATTGACTGTAAAAATTTCAAAGGAAGATTATTTTCTTCCTGTCGAAAGAGCGTTGAAAAAAATCAGACAGACAACTCAACTTAAAGGATTCCGTCAGGGAGCAGTTCCAATGTCAATTGTGAAAAAACTACATGAACCGACGGTTCGAGTTGAAGAAATAAATAAAATATTGTCGGAAAAACTGAACGAATATCTGAAAGACCGTTCACTTGTCGGCGGTATCATTCCGCTTGACAAAGATACGAAAATAAATTTAAATCAAGATGATTTTGAATTTGTTTACGAAGCCGGATTTTTTCCCGAACTGGAATATAGCTTGAACGAAGAAACTGTACTGCCATTTTATAATATCATTTCAAAACCCGAAGACATTGACGGCAGCCTGCTGTACTACCGTAAAATATACGGTACCGATTACAATCCGGACACAATTGGCGAAAGAGACTCTGTAACTGTATTTATCTCTGATTCAAATGAAAATGCCGGCGCTGACGAATCGGAAGTAAAAGCGGAAAATATACAGAAACTTGAAAAAAGTGTGCAAATATTTGTCCCAAATATACCCGACGAATATAAACCTCTGTTTATTGGCGCAACCGTCGGTACGGTTATTGATGTTGAATTGAGAAAAGTTTTTCCAAACGAAGTCGATTTGCGTGCAATGCTGAACATATCAAAAGAACAGCTTGAAACAGTTTCAGTAATGGTTAAACTCAGAATTGATGGAATACACGGAGTAAAACCGGCAGAACTGAATCAGGATTTTTTTAACCGGATTGTGCCAGAAAAAGATACTGTACACAGTGAAGAAGAATTTCGAAATTTTATTTCCAAAAAACTAAATGAGGAATATAATGAAAAATCTTCGGAGCAACTTTTTGTCGATTTCAAAAAAATGGCGATGGAAAAAATTGAAATACCATTTCCCGAAGAATTTTTGAAAAAAGCGGTAGCTTTCAACATGCAAAATGAGGATAAAGACAAAAAATTTACAGAAAAAGATTTTGAATTTTTGATTACATCAAAAAAATGGAGTCATATTGTTAATTCTCTGCTGCAACAGAATGATATAACCGTATCTGAGGAAGAAATAGTTAAAGAGGCTGAATTTGAAACATTAAACATGATGTCCATACATGGTGCAAGTTTCGGTAAAGAACTGTTTAATAAATATGTATCATATATAATTGAAAAAGACGGTCACATTATTCTGGACAAAATAAAAAACGCAAAATTGACAGCGCTTTTAAAGGAGAAAATAAAACTGGATGTTAAAGACGTTTATTATGACGAATTTCAGAAAATATCCCGTAATCAAAAATCGCAGGACGGGAAAGCTGAAAACGGCGAAACAGCAGAAACAGTCGAAAATGTTGAACAGACAGAAAAAATCAATTAAAAAACATGATGAGAGATTTTGATAAATATGCTATAAAACATGCAGGCATAAGCAGCATGAACGTTTACAGATACACGTCTGCCGTTACAAATTCAATTACTCCTTATATACTGGAAGAAAGACAGTTAAACGTTCAGCCCTTAGATGTTTTTTCACGTCTGATGATGGAACGCATCATATTTCTGGGCATGCCCATATATGACGAAATAGCCAATATTATTCAGGCTCAGCTGCTTTACCTTGATGCTATCGAATCTGGCAAGGATATACAGATATATCTAAATTCTCCCGGCGGCTCAGTATCAGCAGGTTTGGGAATTTACGATACCATGCAAATCATATCGTCCGATGTGGCAACAATTTGCACAGGAATGGCAGCCTCGATGGGTGCAGTACTTCTCGCCGCAGGCAAAAACGGAAAACGCTCTGCACTGCCTCACTCTAAAATCATGATTCATCAGCCGATGGGAGGCGCCGAAGGGCAGGCAAGCGACATCGAAATTGTTGCAAAAGAGATTGTTAAAACAAAACATGAACTGTACAGCATTTTGTCGCATCACACTGGACATTCGATTAAAAAAATCGAAAAAGATTCGGACAGAGATTACTGGATGACTGCCGACGAAGCGCTTGAATATCACATGATTGATGAAATCATGAAAAAACAGGAGAAAAACGATGGCAAATAAAAAATCGAAAGCATGTTCATTTTGCGGATACGACGAAAATGAAGTAAAAATGCTGGTTGGAGGCTTAAATGCCTGTATATGCGACAGATGCATCGACCAGATACATAGTCTTGTAGAGGAATCAATGATTGCGGCAGGAATAGAACCGGAAAGAAAGAAAAAAAAGAAAAAGACAGTTGTCGCCGAAAAAAATAATATTCCGTCTCCCGAAAAAATCAAAGAATTTCTTGATGAATATGTTATAGGTCAGGACGCTGCAAAAAAATACCTCTCCGTTGCCGTATATAATCACTACAAAAGAATAGGATACGACAATACCGGCGACGTGGAACTGGAAAAATCGAATATATTGATGATTGGCGATACCGGCACAGGAAAAACCCTGCTTGCCCGCAGCATCGCAAAACTGCTTGATGTTCCGTTTGCAATTGTCGATGCAACGGTGTTTACCGAAGCCGGATATGTTGGCGAAGACGTGGAAAGCATTTTGTCACGGCTGTTACAGGCTGCCGACTACAACGTGGAAGAGGCCGAAAGAGGCATTGTTTTTATTGATGAAATAGACAAAATTGCACGCAAGGGCGACAACCCCTCAATTACGCGCGACGTATCGGGTGAAGGCGTACAGCAGGGATTGTTGAAACTTCTGGAAGGTTCTCAGGTTAATGTTCCTCCAAAAGGCGGAAGAAAACATCCTGAACAACAGTACAGCGTAGTTGATACAAAAAATATCCTGTTTATTTGCGGAGGCGCTTTCAACGGCATGGAAAGCATAATTTCGCGCAGAATCAATACTCAAAAATTAGGTTATAAAGCATTGCAGGACAAAAACTCCATAGACAAAGAAAATATTCTACAATATATTGCGCCATCTGACTTGAAATCATTCGGCTTGATTCCCGAAATAATCGGTCGCCTGCCCGTGCTGACATATCTACTGCCTCTGGACAGAGACGCCTTGCTCAAAATTCTTACACAGCCCAAAAACGCAATAATTAAACAATATATACGTCTGTTTGAAATTGATGGAGTAACTCTTGAATTTGAAGACGGAGTTATGGATTATATTGTAGATAAAGCAATGGAATTTAAACTTGGAGCCAGAGGTTTACGTTCGATTTTTGAAACTCTGATGGTGGACGCAATGTTTAAAGCTCCATCGGAAAATAAAAAGACATTCAGCGTAACGCTTCAATATGCTAAAGAGCAGATTGAGAAAATTCCAAAAAGATTATCGGTAGCATAAAATAATTAATTTATTATAAGAATAAAAAGTTTAAAGTTATTAGTCATGAATACAGAAGAACAGGTACTGGAAGCAATGAAAAATGCAGGAAAACCACTTGGCGCAGGTAAAATTGTGGAACTTACGGGTTTAGACAAAAAGGAAGTTGACAAGGCAATGAAATCGCTGAAAGAATCGGGAGCTATTGTGTCTCCTCAGAGATGTCTCTGGGAACCTAAAAAATAGTTTCTTGAAGCATTAAAAATTAGAGTTTACGTAAATTTGCCGTCGCAGCAATTGGCTGAACAATATTTTCGTAAGAGGCTGTTTTACAAAATCTTTCAGCCCTTGTAAAACAGCGCGGGGTGTGTTGTGCAGAAATAGGTACAACCGCAAAAACGCAGCCCCGAAAGGTAAAGTGTTCAGTATGTATGAGTACTACAACTGGCGCTGGAATGGTATATCGGTATATCGTGCCGGTGAAATACATCTTTTTATTGTCTCATTTTTGAGAACATCATTTTGAAAACCCACCCCGTTGCCTCAATTGAAAAAATGAGACAACGGGGTGAGTTGCAAGATGTCTATCGGGAATTGGAGATTAAAATATTGTATTTATATTATGATTTCATTTCAGGATTGTCTGTTTTATTATAATTATTCAACAATAAGGAACGATGAACACAGTATCCATGTTTTCTAAAAAAGGTAATTAAACTCTTGATGTGATGTATTGTTTTTTTACCTGTTTTTGAACTTTCTCTTATATGATTATGTATCATTTTTGCATCTGGAAGATAGATGACCGGTTTTCCATTTTTCCATGAACGCAGACATATATCTTCATCTTCCAGATATAAAAAATAATCTTCGTCAAAACCGTTCAGATGTATAAAAAATTCCCTGTCAATAAACATTGCTGCACCAATTGCCCAGTCAACAGTCTGTGTCTTTCCGTTATCAATATCTTTTTGCAGATAATGCCCAACGATTTTATTTTTTGAAGTATCTTTTCCACGTGAAATTAATCTGTACACAAATGTTTTTAAAGTAATAAATCTGCGAACCGAATACTGAATCGAACAGTCAGGATTCAGTAATTGAGGCGCGAGAATACCCGTTGCAGGGTTTTCAATCATATATTCATATAAAACATCAATACTCTTCGGCAAAACTACAATGTCGGGATTTATTATTGCAATATATTTACCTTTTGACACTGAGACTCCCAGATTATTGTTTTCTCCAAATCCTTTTATTGTTTTATTCTGGATAATAACAGTTTGAGGGTAATTTTCTCGAATATGATTGACGCTTTCGTCGGAAGAACAGTTATCAACATAAACCGTTTCAAACGAAATTAAAGGACGGTTTTCTTTATATAAAGATCTGTATAAATCTTTAATATATTTATAATGATTCATTCCAACTGTTACGATGGACAGTACAGGATTTTCCATGTATTTTGAGATAAAAACAGTTACAATATTCGATGTCTGAAAGCATTTGTCAGACTTTCAGTCAAAATTCTTACAACCGTATATCGGAGATATGCGAAAGATAGCCAGTATAAGTAATATACCTTGTCTTAAACTGTTAAAATTAATACAAGTTTATTTTGTGCAAAGTTAAAAAATAAAATTATTTTCCCCCTTACGGCAATGTATCGGAGAGATTTTGCAATTTAAATTGCCACCGCACAGAAATGTCCGCTGGCAGATAGATATGCCTGAAATATGGTTTTACCTTGTTAGAGAAAAGGCATTGCTTTTCGCTGCAACATACGTATGTACTTCCCTGCATTTCGGGTACATATGGCTTAAAAGCACTGGCTTTCAGCAGATATATACAAAATAAATCTACATAAACTCTAATATGAGTTTTCCGAATTTTAAAATTTATTTTTTTCTATTCCATTAATACAACACAGGATTTACCGTTTGTCTGCATAACAGATTGGGAATGAATTAATTTAGCTTTTTCAGCCCTGATATATTCACTGATAATCCTGTCATCTTCGGCTGTTAACGGTTTGCTTTCAATAATGAAATCTATTCCTTCCGGTTCTTTAACATATCCCATAACTATCTGTTTTTAAAATATTTGTCTATTAATTTATTTGCTGCCAGTGTGTTAATAATCATTGTCTGTGTGCCATACAGACTTGCTCCCAGTGTTTTTTGATAGTGAGTTATCAATCTTGTTTTGGCAGTAAAAGAAACGTATCCGTCAAAACCATGTTGAAACGAAATCCGGCAAGCATAAGCAACCAGATTTCCTGCTACTCCTTCGTACAATTTATTTATTCCAAGGTTAAACGGCGCACTTTCCAGCAGATTTATATAAACATATCCTGTTTTCAACGATATACTCATAAGTCCATGAATTATATCCGGACTGTTTAATGTGGTTAATTTACTGATTTCCCTGCTGTTATCCGACAATTCCGATTTCCAGTCAAACAGCCATTTATTTTTTTTTGAAACCTGTGATAAATCTGTTTTTTTCAAACGACTTACTTCCGTTTCAAAACTGTCGCCGGAAATAGCATTACGAATAGAATTTGTTAACCCATCTATTTCAAAATCAAGCGCTATATTTATCTTTTTTGTCATACGGCAATGATTTCTAACACTGCAAAATTACAAAAAATAATCGGATTTGAGAAATCTTTTTCTGACAGTGACGTAAAAAGTATGTGGTTATAAAAATTTGGCAATCATGAAATAAAGTGGTAATTTTGTGTCATGAAAATAAAAATGCTTCTTTATTGTCCCAAATGTCAAAAGGTACAGAATAATGACTGTCATTTGAGACACACTACCAGATAGATATTCCGCAAAATATGCTATTTTTCAAATAAATTTTTAACCATTTGAGATTTAAAACAACATTTATATATATTAAAATACCGTATTAATAAAGCTCTGACAATATTTATTCTAATTTTTAATTTCATATAAAAATTATATTTACTTTTCTCACCTGTCAAAGAAGCATTATCAGAATGTCTGCGATACAATATTAAAGGCTCTGAAATATATACAACAGTCCCAGTAAGCTCTGCGATTAGTCCTATCCAATGGTCGTGCATGTGAATACATGAAGGAATAGGTAAAATTTTGTATAATAATGATTTATTAAATGCTATTGTAGCACCTATAAAATTATTCTTTATTATATTTCTAATAAAACCATTTCGATTTTCTTTTTCATATATCAGGCGAATTTTGTTGAGATTTTCATCAACTACTATTACGTTTGAAAACACTAAAACAGCATGCTGCAAAACTGACAGACACTTTTCGACCTTATGCGGCAACCATACATCGTCATGGTCGGAAAGGATAATATAATCACCCTGTGCCTGATTCAGTGCATTTTCAAAATTGCCAATAATACCTTTTTTAATTTCATTGTGAAAAATTTTTATACGAGAGTCATTATAAGCGGCTATAATGCTAAGAGTATTATCCGTTGAACCGTCGTCAGAAACAATTACTTCGTCATTTGTACTTAATTGACACAGAATTGAATCCAACTGTTCTTTTATATATTTTTCGCCATTGTACGCTGCAAGACAAACTGAAATCATCGTCTTAAAAAAAAGAGGATTTTAAATTTTACATATTTTATAAATGGAAAAGGTATTATTTTATTTACCATTAAGAATTGAGCTTTATTTTTACTTATTACTGTTTTTAACGCTCGTATTCTCTTGAAAACATACATACAGACACTGCTCAGCCTTTCAGCGCCAAAAACATTTACTGCATGTTGCCGGTACAAAATAGTTGGAGTATCAATACTGCTTATTATACCGGAATTGGCAATTACTTTCAACGCTATCCACGCATCGTGCATAACAGCTTCGTCTGCAACTGGTAATGCTAACTGTTTTACCTTATTGTTTATCATCACTGTACATCCAGTAACAAAATTGCAAACGCATAGATACTCTGTATGCTGTAATATATACGGATTTAATTTACTGTATTTCCACATTGACGGCATTATTATTTTCAAATCACTGTCAACTACCGTCAAATCGGTATTAACCAGTATAGCTTTCCCTTTATTTTTAACTTCCATAGACAACATTTTTTCCAGTGTTTTTTCTACTTTAAACGGCAGCCAGACATCGTCCTGATCGCAAAACATATAATATTCGGAATCAACCTTGTCCAGCATCCACATAAAACTGTTTTTTGCGCCTCTTTTTATATCATCTTTGAATAAATAAATATTTTTGTATTTATTTTTATACTCATTTAATATATCAGGCGTTTTATCAACAGAACCATCGTCGCGAATGTATAATATCCAGTCTTTATATGTTTGAGCAAACAGAGAATCCAGCTGTTCGCGCAGATATTTTTCGCCGTTGAATGTTGCCAGCAATATTGCCAACCGCATATTTAATTTTAAATCATTTTTATTCATAAATTATAAAAAAAGCGTTTTATATATCCCAATTTCCTATGGATTATTCGACAGATTAGAGGAAATAAACCTATTTTGTCATATAATAATTTATTAACCGTTTTATTAAATTTTTCATCTTTAGTAAAGGAGCTAAAACCCTGATTGTCATAATTGCATACAATAATATCTATATATTCAAACCTTAGCAGCGGATAAATGGATATATTATAATGATAATCGGCAAAAACTTTAAACTCCAAACTGTAACTGTATTTTTTATAAATACACTTGGGATAAAATATGGATTGATGACAGATATTTTTTATTGCAAGTTTGATTGAAGAGAATTTTCCCCAATACTTCTTTTTTATATTTCTCATAAAAACATTTCCATAGTACAGACTGTTAATACAGTCCATTTTTGATACCATTTTGTCAACAGTATTTAAATCATAGAACCAGTCGCCGGCATTTATAAAGTGTAACCAATCGCCGGTAGCTTTCTCCATGCTTTTATTCATAGCGTCGTAAATACCTTTGTCAGGCTCGCTTACCCAGTATGCGAGATGTTTTTCGTACTTTTTTATAATATCAACAGTGCCGTCAGTACTTCCTCCGTCAATAATAATATATTCAATATTCCTGTACGTCTGATTCACGACTGAAAGCACTGTTTTTTCGAGACAGTCAGCAGCATTGTAAACTACGGTTACAATTGATATGCGTGGAATGTTTATCATGTTTTTTCGTTAATCTTAATTTTATAAGCAATTT
>JAIROW010000262.1 GCA_031257315.1 Prevotellaceae bacterium | reverse complement strand
CACAACTACAAACTCAGGTTGCTGCATTTCATAAAAATTCTTAAAATCAGACTGTTCTTTTTTACGTCCAATTAATTTCATTTAGCATAATTTTGTCTGCAAAAATACAACAATCTTTTTATTCAGCAAACAATACTGACAGATAACCTGCTAAAAGCACTAAAAAAAACCGACATTTAGCAGATAATATTCAGAGATAACCTGCTAAAAGCTATAAAAAATAACAGATAAAAAATCACTCAAAAAGTTTCAATTCTGTTCAAAAACTGCTCATTTATCAATAATTTCCAGCAGTTTTTTTGTCCAGTCTGCTAAAAAAACAGGAATGTTAATTAAATTTCCATTTTTCTTTAAATTATTTAGAGAAAAGCGAATACGCAAAGCCGGTGAAAAAAGACTGTCATAAACGGTAAGACTCTTTCCTGTAATGCTGTGCGCCGATTTTACTTCAACAGGAATTATACCGGTTGAATTTTGCAGCAAGAAATCTACTTCGGCTTTACCTTCGGAAGTCCAGTATCTCAAAGGCGCGTCAAATTGAGCCGATAACGACTGCAATATGTAGTTTTCAGTCATAGCCCCCTTAAATTCCACATATAACGGATTGCCGGACAGTATTACTTCTGCTGGAAGTTTTGCCAGTCGGCGCAAAAGTCCAATGTCGGAAGCATACAGTTTGAACGCCGACAAATCGTCATAACCGCTCATTGGCAGACATGGTTTTGTGTTTGCAAAGATTCGGTGAACCAGACCGGCATGTTCGAGCCAGAGTAAAGCGTCTTCGTATTCCCGCGCCCGTGCGCCTGATTTTACCAGTCGATATATAAATTTGCGATTTTCGCGTGCAAGTTGCGAAGGCAGGGAATTCCAAATCGCCGTAATTTTCGGAATCTCTTTATTTTCGGCGTGTTTTGAAAAATCGAGAGCGTATGCGTTTAAAATTGCCTGTAAATCGGTTTCTACCTGTCCTGTCCCACCATTATTCAGGAAATTGGCAATAACTTCGGGCATTCCTCCGGTTATCTGATATTTTCGAAATTCTTCTGTCATGCGATTAAAAACGATTAACGGTATTTCCGTTAAATCAGTTATTTTCTCAACAAAAGTGAATAAATCGGGAGCGGCTGCAATCAAAAATTCCTCGAATGTAACAGGGAACATTTTCATAAAATCAACTTTGCCAACGGGAAACGAATTGCCTTTTGCAAGCGATACGCCCAGAAGCGAACCTGCTGTAATAACATGATATTCAGGCGCATTTTCGCAAAAATATTTCAGACAATTGAGAGCCGCGTTACATTCCTGAATTTCGTCGAGAACAATTAACGTTTTATCGGGAATAATTGGCGACGAAGTGTATAGCGACAACTGTCCAAGCAGACGTTTTATGTCTTTTGTCTTTTCAAATTCCTGTTTTAATTCTGTTGTTTCATCAAAATTAAAATATGCAGTATGCTCAAAATAACGCTTGCCGAAAGTTTGCATTATCCAGGTTTTGCCGATTTGTCGCGCACCATGCAAAATAAGCGGCTTGCGTTTTTTTTTCATTTTCCACGCTACTAACTGCTGTACAATATTCCTTTCTAATTTCATGTTTTGCACTTTTTCGTTCCGATTATGTGATTTTTATCACATAATCGGAACGAAAATTGTGCAAAGGTAATCTTTTTTTCATGTTTCTACAAATATGTTGCATTTATCTGTTCAAGCTAAGGTTAAAACTTATACCTTCCACGTCTTCTAAACCTTTGCGGTATAGCTCGGCAATTTTTTTACGCGATAAAATTGCCCCGTCCACCTTTTTCAAAGACAGAAGTCCGTAAGCAGAGTGGATTTCGTCCATTTTTCCGTTGTGCCGGGTGCAACGACGGTTGTTTCGCCGGCAAAACCGAAATTTTTCAGATAGTCAATACGTTTTTTCGTTTCGGCGTCGCGGCAAACAAGCGCTCCGCTTTCAATACTGCTCCAAAAAATCCCTGACAGGGCTTTTTGCTTTAAACTCATTATGTTTTTCTATGTAAAAAAATGATAAATTCTTGGGGTCATCAGAACGGTTAACATTCTGAAAATCATGCTTAGGCAGCAATCAAAGTAAACTCTTTCAGCGTATATCTCTATCACAGAACACATAGCTAAATATCCGGCAAAAGTAATTCAATTGATTCTGATATGCAAATATTTTTTATAAACAGATACAAATCAAATTATTAGGAAATCACAAAACTCTTAAAACAGTAAAGCTCGGCAGATATTAAAAACGTTGAACTGTATTTTTGCAGGCAAAAAAATTATGATACAGATAGAAATTTCGGAAAAAGAGAGAGAAGAATTGTTTTAGGAACAGTTTAAATCGCTGCATCTCAGAGTTACAAAAAACTGATGGCGCTTTATTTTAAAAGTTGCAGATTGAATAATTGCGTGATATACAATATTTTACAGATTAATCGGCATACGCTTCGCTCTTATTATAAGGATTTTAACGAAGTGTTTTTTTCGGACGCGGACATTTTGTCTGGGGTGCATTTATTGAGTCAATGTAGTTAATTGTAGAGACGCGATTAATCGCGTCTCTACAATTACAGAAATGAGGAATGTTACAATTCCCGCAGTTTTGAGGCGCTGCGGTTTTCGATTTTCACTCTGTAACCGGCGGGCGTTTTCAGCGAATAGGCGATTTCGTTGCCAGAGCGCTGCCATTGCAGACTGACCTGCTCGTCGCCAACGGGAATTGAACCCGAACAGCTTGCGAGAGGCGCGTCGGTGAAACAAACTGTGATTTCCTTTTTCTGATAGTCGATATTTGCAATGCCCAAAATATCGCGATACAGGACATGCCCAATGTAGGAAGCGAAACCGTGATTGCAACTTGCCCGATTGTTGGCGTGTTCCCACAAAGTGCCGGTTCTGTCTGCCATATAAAAGAAATAATCCTGTATTTCGAGCAGCATCTGACTTTGCAAACCGTAGCGCGAAAGCAAATCCATACGCATATAGTTGCCCATGAAAGCGGCGGCGCGAAATACGTCGGGATATACATTTTTGTCGTCGCGATTGGGACCAAATTCGTTAACCAAACGACGCCACAGTTCGCGGTGCGTTTCTGGAGTGGCAATGTTGAAATAAAATGCGTAGTATTGGCATACCTCCGTCATGTTTTGCGTAGGCGTCAGCTTTCCGTCTTTGCGGTTGGCGTTGTCGATAAAGAATTTGCCGTTATACGATTGCCTGATTATTGTTTGCCTGATACGTTCCGCTTTGTCAGACCAGTCGGCGCGGTTAAATGTTTGAGCTGCGGCTTTGAGCGCGGCGCTGTAAAGCATGTTTGTCGGGTAGTTAACGTCCTGAACAAAGTCGCCCGCTCTCGACCATTCGATAAATATCCAGCCTTTGAGATTTTCGAGCAAGCCGTCTTCGTTTTCAAAGGCTTCAAAATATTTCAGAATACCTTCGACGCGCTGCTTCAATCGGGCAACCAGCGCCGCGTCGCCAACTTTGGTCGCGTAATCGTTAACCTGTATAATAAACCATAACGAGTAGTTTGGAATAAACTGTCCGTCGTAGAAATCGGCAGGATAGCACATCGGAATCATACCTTTCGGCAGATAGCGAAACGAGTCGGGAAGGGCGTAGTTTTCGATAAAATTGTGCGCCACGTCCGATTTGCCTGTAAATTCTCTTTCCATGACCGATGCAAAATAGCTGTCGCACAACCAGCCGGCGCGTTCTCGCGAGGGGCAATCCATAAATACGTCGATGGCGTTTTGACGGGAACTCTGTTTGGCGGCGGCAAATATGGCGTTCAACTTATAGTTGCTGCTGGCGAACGTTGCACGCGGGTTTTCGGGATACGCAAATTCGCGAAGATAAAAATTGTCAACCCTGCACTCGCCTTCCAAAACGATAACTTTCATAAACTTAAAAGTATATGATTCTAACGTTTCGATGTTGTAATCGCCGGCGTCGAGTTCATATACAATCTGATTGCAGACGTCGTTCATGCGTCGGCGGGTTTGCACGTCGCCGTCGGTCAGCATCTCGTCGAAATATAAATACAGGCGCGTCGGTTTGTCGCAATGCAGTTTTGCGCCGATAAAGCCGGAAAGGTTTGTTCCAAAGTCGAGAATACAAAATTCATTATTTTTTAAATTAACCGTTCCGGACGAATGTACGGGTTTGTTAACAATTTCGCTCGATGCGTTGACGATTTCCTGTATTTCCTGCGAAGGCGGCACAGCTTCGAGTTCCGTTTCGGCATATCCTTTCAATTTGGCGCTGATAGCGGTCAACGAACGGTCTTTATGATATTTTTCCGGTTTGATACGTTTTACCGTTCCTTTGGAATAGACCGTCGCGGGATTGACGATGTTGAACGGCGGCATAGCCACGCCTCGCGGCAAAAGTTTCACGGCGGGGAAAACGGCAAGTTTCACCTTGTCGGCAAACGGTTTCGACTCCGAGCGCCACCGGTCGTAACCGGCTTTCATGCGGTAATATTCGGTGAACGGACGCTGATAACTGTAGCGTTCCGTTTTTTGCAGTCGCTCTTTGATGACAGACGCTTCGAAATCTTTTCCGTTTCCGGTAGCGCGTATAATTTTTCCGTTCGCTTCGACTTCGGCGAGCAGAAACGAGGGCTGGTCGAGCGTATAAAAACTGTTGACATTATATCCGGCGACCTCGATGGCAAGCACATTTTCGCCCGCGCCAAGCATGTCGCTCAAATCGTATTCATCGACGCGGAAATACCCGTGCGCCGCCCGCGCCGGACCGGAGCCGATAAAAGCGCCGTTCAGAAACGCGCGATAGATGGTCGAGGCGGCGATTTTAACTTTTGTACGCCCTTCGCCGGAGGTCTGAAAAACCGTCCGAAAGCCCAGATTTACATTCATTTCTTTTTCGCGTCCGGCAGCCCATACGGGTTTTGCCTTTTGCATGTCGATATTCTCAGGAGCAGCGTCCAATTGAAACGCAAATCCAATGGCAAATAGCAATAATGATAATTTTGTGTACATAAAGACTTAAATTTTTCTATTTATATTTGATATTTATAATCGACAAAAGTAATCAAAAATCCTGATTCCGACAAAAAAACAGGACGCACGGACAAAATTTTAAAACCGGAACGAACATCCTGCGCTGATATTTACAAACCAGACTGGAATTGCCGTTTCGTGCGGGAAAACAGGCTTGTACCGGTAATTTTTTGTCCACAAATAATTAACGCCCATGTTTCCGGTCAGGCAAAATCTCCAAATCTGATAGTTGATTCTCAGATTTAAATCTAATGATGAAGCAAAGCGCCGAGTCAGACTTACTTTCGATATCTCGCTGTCGGGCGTTATGTATCCCAGCGAAGTACCGGCATTGAACTCCAAAGCAGTGGGAATAAGTGCATAGAGAATATTTGCAAACAGAAAATCAAGGCTATATACATCTCTGCCATATACGTCAAGCCAGTCGTGCAGGACATGTCCTGTTCTTAACGCAAACAGCAAAGGCGCTTTAAGGTATATTTCGCTTCCGTATATTCCTGTAATACAGGAAATACCGGAACGGAATCCGGCAACGGCATTGGGAAAATAACCGGTTGACAAACTGACGGTTGAACCGTCGAAATATTCGTTATTGTCCGCAGTAAAGAATTTTCCTGCTTCTAACGCCACATCGTTAAGATATTTCCATTTCTCACAGTTATTTCTGTTAATTTCCGGTTTTTGCGCCTGTAACGACAGGCAGCTGTACATAAAGATAAATATTAAAATCACTCCTCTCATATTCATACTGTTTTTGGGAGTGCAAAAATATTATTTTAATCGGTATCAACAAAATTGACACAGTAAACAGCCTCATTGCAAGCGCATGAAATATAGCCTGTTTTACAGTAGAAATGAGGTAATGCGAAACAAACAACTTACAGCAGTTCAAAAACATATAAACGCCTGTAAAAGAGTAGTATAAAAATTTGTCCGTCGCACAGATAAAATATGCAGGTAAAGGATTACATTTCATAATGTTTGACGATAAAGAATGGTTTATGAATCAAATTAGAAGGTTTATTAATAGAGTTTATGTAAAATTAAATATGATATTTGAAAGCATATATCTGGCTGAAAGCCAGAATTTTCATAACCGACGGTCGTTGACCGTCGGAAGAAACAGTAAGACGATAATGCTGCCTGTAAAGGCAGAACCCTATGTATCAGAAAATATTCAAGTTCTGGCTTTCAGCCAGTTTTTTGGGATTATGTTTGTCCGTATGTCAAACGACATACGGTTATGAAAATACTGGCTGAAAGCCAGTATATACTCAAATA